>JALYVZ010000518.1 GCA_030852965.1 Actinomycetota bacterium
GTGCCAAGCCGCCGCCGCTACCCAGGTTGGCCGCGGCCCGGGTCGCCCCGGGGGACCCCGCGACCGAGGCCGGGCTCGCCGTGCTGGCCGCCCTACCAACGCCGGTCCGCGACCAGTTGCAGGTGGTGGAGGCCGCCGGACCACGAGCGGTGACGCTGCGGCTGGCCGGCGGCAAACAGGTGCGGTGGGGCACCGCGGCCGACTCCGACCGGAAGGCCGCGGTACTGGCGGTGTTGATGTCGCAGTCCGCTTCGGTCTACGATGTCTCGGCCCCTGAGCTGCCGACCGTTCGGCGCTGAGCGGCCCGCTGAGAGCGCCGATTAACCTGCGCCGGTGGCCTCCCGGCGCGCCTGCTGGACCAGGATGGATGCTGAGCATACCGTTCCTGTGCGAGGCAGACGGCTGACATAACTCTCAGTCTCTGGTTGAGGTTGACAGTGCCAGGCCATTGAGGAAGGTGCCGCGCATGACGCCCCCGCACAACTATCTTGCGGTGATCAAGGTTGTCGGTATCGGTGGCGGCGGTGTAAACGCGGTCAACCGCATGATTGAGGTCGGGCTCAAGGGTGTCGAGTTCATCGCGGTGAACACCGACGCCCAGGCCCTGCTGATGTCGGATGCCGACGTGAAGCTGGACATCGGGCGGGAGCTGACCCGCGGTCTGGGCGCCGGCGCGAACCCCGAGGTGGGGCGCAAGGCCGCCGAGGATCACCGCGAGGAGATCGAAGAGGTGCTCAAGGGCGCCGACATGGTCTTCGTCACCGCCGGCGAGGGCGGTGGCACCGGCACCGGCGGCGCTCCTGTGGTGGCCAGCATCGCCCGCAAGCTCGGCGCGCTGACCATCGGCGTGGTCACCCGGCCGTTCACCTTCGAGGGCAAGCGGCGAGGCGGACAGGCCGAGGACGGCATCTCCGAGCTGCGCAACGAGTGCGACACCCTGATCGTCATCCCGAACGACCGGCTGCTGCAGCTCGGTGACGCGGGCGTGTCGCTGATGGACGCGTTCCGCTCCGCGGATGAGGTGCTGCTGTCCGGGGTCCAGGGCATCACCGATCTGATCACCACCCCCGGTCTGATCAACCTGGACTTCGCCGACGTCAAGTCCGTCATGTCCGGGGCGGGCAGCGCTCTGATGGGAATCGGGTCGGCGCGCGGCGAGGGTCGGGCGGTCAGCGCCGCCGCCAAGGCCATCAACTCGCCGCTGCTGGAGGCCTCAATGGACGGAGCACGGGGGGTGCTGCTGTCCGTGGCCGGCGGGTCCGACCTCGGTCTGTTCGAGATCAACGAGGCGGCGACCCTGGTCCAGGAGGCCGCTCACCCCGAGGCGAACATCATCTTCGGGACGGTCATCGACGACTCGCTCGGCGACGAGGTGCGGGTCACGGTCATCGCCGCCGGCTTCGACGCCGGCACTCCCACCCACAAGAAGCTCGACCCGGCCGCGTTCCGGGGCCGGGGCTCCGAGGGCTCCACCTCGTCGTCGAACAGCTCGGTCTCGAACAGTGGCAGGGGGCCGATGTCGAACGGCGTGCCGCAGGCGCCCTCTCGGCGGACGGACCCGCCTCGGTTCGAGCCGTCGGCACGGGCAGCGCCGCCGGCCATCCCGCCCCAGCAGTCCGCTTCGGTCTCTGGACCCGCGATGCCGCCGGCCCGCACGGTGCTGGAGCTCGACGACGAAGTGGACGTACCGCCGTTCATGCGGCGCTGACGGCTCCTTCGGGGCACCCATGCGTGTTCGTCGACTGGTGACCACCAGGGCCGGCGGTGCCTCTCGAGCGCCGTTCAGCTCGTTCAACCTGTCAACCGGCGTCGGAGACGATCCCGTTGCGGTAGCCGCGAACCGGCGTCGGCTGGCCCGGGCGATCGGACTGACCCACGACGCGGTGCACTGGATGCGCCAGGTGCACGGAACCGGGGTCACCGTCGTGGACCGACTGGGTACGGATGAGCACCCTTCCGTGGACGCGATGGTCACTGACCGTACCGGGCTGGCGTTGGCGGTGCTCGCGGCCGACTGTGTACCCGTGCTGCTGGCTGATCCCGGCTCAGGGGTGCTCGGGGTGGCGCACGCCGGTCGGG
>JALYVZ010000519.1 GCA_030852965.1 Actinomycetota bacterium
GCTCCTCGGCGCGGCGGCGTAGGGCCTGGTCGGTGGCCAGCGCCCGCCGTTCGATCACATCCATCCGACGAGGGTGGTCGGTTGGACGTCGGCTGTGGGGCGGTTCCGGGTGAAACGTTCACGATTGCAAACGCACTCGCGCTTGCATCCACGCTGCACAGGGTGTTCACTGAGTTTTGAACACGTTCAACTTTGTTCGTAGGCCCTCTAGGAGGGGATCCGCATGGAACTCACCCTGCTCAGTTACCTGCTCGTGCTGCTGCTCGGCACCGGTCTCACCGTGACGGTCGGCACCGTGCTGCGCCGCAGCGGACGGGCCGTGCTCGGCGAGACCTATCCCGAGCCCAGGGCCACCGACGTGGCTCGGCTGGTCACCGTGGGGTTCTACCTGTTCGCGCTGGGGGTGCTGGCGCTGATCTCGACCATGGACGTGCCGGTCGACGGCGTCGTGCAGACCGTGGTGACCAAGTTGGGGGTGGTGCTGCTGGTGCTCGGCGGCGCGTACGCGCTCACGCTGGTGGTGCTCGGCCGGTTGCGGGGCGCGCGGCGGCGGGCCGAGTTCGACCAGGAGTTCAGTGCTGCGATGGGGCGCCGCGCGGCGTGAGCGCGGACAGCACCGCGCCGGCCACCGAGAACGACGCCGACAACGCTGCCGAGAGCGCCACCGAGAACGACGCCGAGCGCAAGTCCGCGCGGACCCGCGCGCAGATCGTGGACGCCGCGTTGACCCTGTTCCGCGAGCAGGGCTACCAGCGGACCACGATGCGCGCGGTGGCCACCGCGGCCGGGGTCTCGGTTGGCAACGCCTACTACTACTTCGCCTCCAAGGAGGAGCTGGTCCAGGGCTTCTACGACGTACTGGTCGACGAGCACGCCCGCCGCTGCACCGAGGTGTTCGCCGCCGGCACCGACTTCGCCGACCGGCTGCGCGGGGTACTGCTGGCCTGGCTGGAGGCGGCGGCGCCCTACCACTCGTTCGCCGGCCAGTTCTTCGCCACCGCCGCCCAACCGGCCAACCCGCTGTCGCCGTTCAGCCCGGCGTCCACGCCGACCAGGAAAGCCGCGGTGGCCATCTACCGCGAGCTGGTCACCGGCTCGTCCACCCAGGTCAGCGGGGAGCTGGCCGCCGAGCTGCCCGAGCTGCTCTGGCTGTACCAGCTCGGGGTGGTGCTGTACTGGGTGCACGACAGCTCACCCGCCCTGGCCCGGACCAGGCTGCTCGTCGAGCACACCGTCCCGATGGTCGCCCGGCTGGTCCGGCTCTCCCGACTGCCGCTCGTCCGCCCGCTGGCCCGCCAGACCGTCGAGCTGGTCGCCCTGCTGCGCGGCCACCAACCGGGCGTACCGGGCACCGGCGGTCAGCAACACGAGCCCGGCACCCACGAACGCGGCCACCCGGGCCAGGCCGTCCAGCGCCACCAGGTCGAACAGCAGTAGCTTCGCCACCGCGGCCGCGACCAGAACCAGCCCGGTCATCCGCAGCGCGGGCCGGGACAGGCCCCTGGCCAGCAGCACCATCGCCACCAACGTCCAGGAGATCGTCACCACCGCGTGCGCGGTGACGAACCCGGCCTGGACCGGCGCGATCAGCAACCCGGTGGTGACCACCACCCCGGCCGCGCCGTAGAGCGCCACCACACCGGCCGGCACCCACAGCCATGCCGCACTGGAGCGCACCCACCCCAGCCGGGCGCCGGCCAGCACGAACATGCCGGCCACCAGCAACACCAGCAATGACAGGCTCAGACCGGTCACCAGCGCCGGGCGGTCCGGCTGGCCGTCGCGCAGGTACGGCTCGGCCGGGAACCTGGTCAGCGCCCACAGCGGAGCGTCCTGGAACGCCGCCCCGCACAGCCCGACCAGGCCGTACGCTCCTCCGCCGAACAGCGGCGCCCGCCGCCGCACCAGACAGCTCACGACGGTCAGCACCAGCGCCTGGCCGAGCAGCACGCCGGTCAGCGCGGCGCCGTCGAACCACAACACGGTCGCCTCGAAGATCGCCACCGCACCGGCGGCACCGGCGGCGGCACGCACCGTGCGCACCGTGCGCGGCATGCTCGGGGTGCAC
>JALYVZ010000197.1 GCA_030852965.1 Actinomycetota bacterium
CGGCCACCACCGCGCCGAGCGTGACCGCGCCGAGCGTGACCGCGCCGAGCGTGACCGCGCCGAGCAGCGGCCAGTCGAGCGACGGGGCGGGTCCGCCCAGCGGGACGGGGTCGTCAAGAACGGCCGTCCAGCCGTCCAGCGAGCAGCTGCAGCGGTTCGTCAAGGACTACTACGCGCTACTGCCGGACGACCCCAACAAGGCCTGGGACCTGCTGGGCCCGCAGGCCCGCCGGGAGTCGGGCAGCGAGGACAGCTACCGGAGCTTCTACCGCGGGATCTCCCGGGTGAGCTTCGCCGACGGCCCGACCGCGGTGGACAGCCGGACGGTGCGGGCGTCGCTGCTGTTCGAGACCACCGACGGCGCCACCAAAGGCCCCGAGTCCTACAAGTTCACCGTCGAGCCCGGCCCGGACGGCGGGCTGGTGATGAGCTCGTTCAGCCATTGATCAAGCCGTTTGTTCGGCGGCGTTCAGCAGGTGATCGGACAGCCAGCGAACCACCGCCCGCACGAACACCGTCCGGTTGGCGATGCCGTGGATCTCGTGGCCCTCATCGGGGAACAGCAGCAGCCCGGGTGCGGCGCCGCGTTCGTGCAGCGCATCGACCACCTGCCGGGCCTCGATGAGCGGGACGTTGGTGTCGTGCTCGCCGTGCACCACCAACAGCGGGGCCACCAACCGGTCGATGCGGTGCAGCGGGGACAGCTCGCGCAGCAGCGCCCGGTCGCGACCGGGGTCGCCGTACTTGATCGTGGCCGCAGCCGCGATCCATGGTTCGGTGTGCGCGAAGAACGTCTCCAGGTCGGCCATCCCGCACACGTCCACCCCGGCCCGGAACAGCTCCGGGTGGGCCACCAGCGCGGCCAACGTCAGGTAGCCGCCGTACGAGCGGCCGGCGCAACCCACCCGGGACGGGTCGGCCAGCCCGACGCCGACCAGGAAACGGACCGCGGCGGCCACGTCGTCGATCGCGGCCCAGCGCCGTTCCTGGTTGTCGGCGTTGACGAAGCGCCGCCCGTGGCCCGAAGAGCCCCGCACGTTCGGCGCGAACACCGCGACCCCGGCGGCGGCCAGCGCCTGTAGCAGCGGCGCGAAGGTGGGCCGTTCCTGGGCCTCCGGGCCACCGTGCAGCCACAGCACGCTCGGTGCGGGTCCGGTCACACCGGCCGCCGGGTACCACCACCCGGACAGCGGCAGGTCGTCGTCGGCGGCGAAGCTCAGCAGGGCCGGCTCGACCAGCTCGTCGCGGCCGTGATCGACCGGAGCCGGCAGCACCCGGCACGGCGTCGGCTCGGCCGCCCGCAGCCGGTAGCGGGACAGATGCGGGGGTTGGGTGGGCCCCTCGGCGCCGACCAGCAGCCAGCTGCGGTCGCCGGCAAAGGACACCGACCGGATCACCTCGGCCGGTGCGCGCAGCGAGCGGCGGGCCAGCCCGCCGTACTCCAAGTCGGGCTCGATCAGCTCCAGCTCGCTGCGGCCGGCGACGTTCCAGACGACAGCCAGCGTGCCCCCGCACACCGCGAAGGCGTCCAGGTCGGCGTCCGGGCGGGCGGCCAGCACGGCGTGGCGGGGGTAGGTGTCGCGGCGCAAACCGCCACGGTCCCAGGGCAGCTCGATCAGCGCCGGTCGCTCGCGGGCGCAGTCGGTGTGCACGTACAACCGGGAGCCGTCGACGGAGAACCTCGCATCGGCGATCGTCGCGTCGGCCGTGGGGAGGACCGGGGTGCACCGCCTCGAGCTGATGTGCACCACCATCAGCTGCCTGGCCCCGCGCCGACCGATCCGGACCACCGCGAACCGCCCGTCCGAGCTGAACGAGCAGACCTGGGCGGCCGGCCCGCTGACCAGTCGGGTTCGTTCGCCGGTCGCCGGGTCGACGAGGTACGCGGTCAGCTCCGGAGAGCCCGGACCGGCAACGCTGATGCCCAGCCCACCGGCGTCCATCCGCCAGGACCCGAGCTCGGCGGCCCGACCGGCACCACCGGCCAGCTCGCGCAACCCGGTGCCGTCCGGGCGCAGCACCACCACCCGGGTGTGCTCGCCGCCGTGTGGCGCCAGCTGGCAGGCCAGCCAGGCACCGTCCGGCGACCAGCTGACCGTGCGCGCGTGTCCGGGCCCGGTGTCCAGCTGAACCGAGCGGTCCTCGACCCCGGCGACGTCGTCGCCGATCTCGGTCACCCACAGCGCCGGGAAGCCGTCCCGGTCGCTGAGGTAGGCCAACAGCCGCCCGTCCGGGGACAGGCGACCACCGGTGCAGCTCACCGCGGCCAGCCACGCAGGGGGCAGCCAGTCAGGGGTCGGCCAGGCGGGGGCCTGGTCGGGTTCGGTGGTGAGTTGGGCCCGGCGCCGGGTGGTGAAGTCGGTCAGCTGACGCCCCTTTCCTGCAGCCACATCTCCAGCAGTGCTACCTGCCACAACGCGTTGGAGCCCAAGGTGGTGCGGTGTTCGTTGGGCGCGGCCAGCATCCGGTCGATGTAGTCGGCCCGGATCAGGCCACGGGCTTTCGCCGCCGGGTCGGTGACGGCGTCCCGAACCCGGTCCAGGAAACCTCCGGAGAGGTGCCGGATCGCGGGCACCGGGAAGTACCCCTTGGGCCGGTCGATGATCGTGTCGGGGACCACGCCCCGGCTGGCCCGCTTCAGCACGCCCTTGCCGCCCTCGGCCAGCTTCAGCTCGCCGGGGCACGCGGCGGCCAGCTCGACCACCTCGTGGTCCAGGAACGGCACCCGGGCCTCCAGGCCCCAGGCCATCGTCATGTTGTCCACCCGTTTGACCGGGTCGTCGACCAGCATCACCGAGCTGTCCAGCCGCAGCGCCGCGTCCAGCGTGCTGGTCGCCCCCGGGGCGGCGAAGTGGGTACGGACGTACTCGCCGCTGGCGTCGTGGTCCAGCAGCCGCTCCGGCTCGAGTATCTCGGCCAGATCGGCGTGCGGGCGGTCCACGAACACCCGGGAGTAGGCCGCGACCGAGTCCTCGCGGGGCACGTCGGCCAACGGCGGGTACCAGTCGTAGCCGGCCAGCACCTCGTCGGCGCCCTGCCCGGACTGCACCACGGTCACCGCCCGGGACACCTCACCGGAGAGCAGGTAGAACGCCACGCAGTCGTGGCTGACCATCGGCTCGCTCATCGCGGCCACCGCGCGGTCCACCGCAGGCAGCAGACCGTGCGCCGGCACCATGATCTTCTGGTGCTCGGTGTCGAAGTGGCCGGCCACCAGGTCGGAGTAGACGAACTCGTCCCCGGACTCCCCGCCGGAGGCTTCGAAGCCCACGCTGAAGGTGCGCAGTCCGTGTTGTCCCTCGCCGGCCAGCAGCGCCACGATCAGGCTGGAGTCCAGGCCACCGGAGAGCAACACCCCGACCGGCACATCGGCCACCATCCGGCGGCGGACC
This sequence comes from Actinomycetota bacterium, assembly GCA_030852965.1. Taxonomy (GTDB): domain Bacteria; phylum Actinomycetota; class Actinomycetes; order Mycobacteriales; family Pseudonocardiaceae; genus Pseudonocardia. The sequence continues at coordinate 3,393 of JALYVZ010000197.1, forward strand.
GCGCGGCGCAGCGTCTCCAGCATCGCCTGCGCCCAGTCGTCGGCGGTCATCGCGGCGTCGGCGACCCGGCGCTCGTGGACGGCCGACCAGTACCGGTGCTCGGTGCCGGTGCCGTCGGCGTGGATGGTGCGCACGGTCGCCGGCGGCAGCTTGCGCACCCCGTTCAGGATGGTCCGCGGCGCCGGGACCACGGAGTGGAAGCTCAGATAGTGGTGCAGCGCCACGTGGTCGATGGAGGTGTCCAGGTCGCCTCCGGCGAGCAGCGCGGGCAACGTGGAGGCGAACCGCAGCCGTCCGGGTGTCTCTGCGAGGTAGAGCGGTTTGATGCCCAGCCGGTCGCGGGCCAGCACCACGGTGCCGCTGTCGTGCTCGTACACCGCGAACGCGAACATCCCGTAGAACCGCTCGACGCAGGCGCTGCCCCAGCGGTGGTAGGCCTTGGCGATCACCTCGGTGTCCGAGCGGGAGAAGAACCGGTAACCGGCCTTGCGGAGCTCGTCGCGCAGCTCACGGTAGTTGTAGATGCAGCCGTTGAACACCACGGTCAGCCGCAGGTCCGGGTCGACCATCGGCTGGGCGGCCCGCTCGGACAGATCGATGATCTTCAGTCGCCGGTGACCGAACGCGACCGCCCCGGCCGACCACATGCCGCCGGCGTCCGGACCCCTTGGCACCATCGAGTCGGTCATCCGGACCACCGCGCCCTGGTCAGCGGCGGTGTCGTCGAACCTGATCTCGCCTGCGATGCCGCACATACTCGCCAGCATCGTCGGCCGGTGTTTCGTTCGCATCACGGGAGCGAGTCGGCAGCCGTACTCGGTCCCGACGGGCCGCGGCGTCGAGGCTGCGTCGGGCGGACCTGTCCGCCGTCTCCACGGGACGTTCCCGGAGCTCGCGGTAGCGCAGCAATAGCGGTCGTACAGACAGAACACCGTGGACTCGCCGCACAAGGGGTCCCCCCATGCGATCTCCTTCTCCGGTCGCCGCTACTCTTTACCCCTATGAGCGCCGCGTTCGAGGTGTCCCCCGACGACCCCCACGGGGTCGCCGAGGCGATCCGCCAGGCCGCCGAAGGCGCCACCGTCCACGTGGTGCGCGACGGTCGGGCCATCGCCGACATCGTCCCGGCCCACCCGGCACCCCAGACAGCAGCCGAACGCGACGAACGCGGTCGGGCCATCGAAAGCCGCATGGCCGAGCGATTCGGCGGCCCGACTCTCGCGGACTTCCAGCGCATCTACGACAGCCAGGGCTGGGGATGGCCTGGTGACGACGCCGTCCGGCGCACCCACCTGGCCGCGGACGCATCCTGAACCAGCCGTCCGCCCCGGCCGGACAGGTCTGCGTCGCTGGCAAGGTCCTCGACACCAGCTCGCTCGCTGCCTGGACCGAAGGCCGCATCTCGGTCCAGGCCTGGATCACCGTGGCCCGTACCAAAGGGCTGACCCTGCTCGTGCCGGAGCTGGCCAGCGCGGAGATCCTTGCGTTGCGACCCGACACCACAAGCCTGGTCGACGAGCTCGCACGACACCCGCAGGTCCTCTTCCTCCCGCTCACCAGCGCTGACCGGCAGGCTATCGAAGAGCACCTCAGCGACACCGACACCTGCGACATCCTGGCCAGCTGGGTCATCCACCTCTGCCGCCAACGAGGCTGGTCCGCCCTGACCGCCGACCCTGGCCGGCTGCGCCGGCTCGCACCCGACCTGGAGACCGACCAGCTGTGATGCCGAAGATCGGTCCTGATCGCGAACTCTGACGGCGCTGGAGGTGACTTTCGACGTCACCTGGTGTCCGGCATGCTGTTGAGCTACCCACGGGGGCAGGAGCCGCCCGTGGATGAGCCGGTTGCCTTGACCGAGGCTGCGCGCACAGTCGTCGCGGCCGACCCCGCCCCACCTCATCCCAGCACTGGGTCTGAGTCGGGCGCCCCACGGTGGCGCTACGAGACGTGCCGATGGGAGTCGCGTAGCGGACTACGCGTGCCATCGACTCGCCGCCATGACCACACTTTGAGCGTCACTCGCTGAGCGCTTGCTGCCGAGGCGACGGCGTCGAAGGCCAGCCAGCTCACCGCCACTAAGGGCGACGAGCGAACCAACCACACCGTAGGAGAATGATATGAGCGCCCCTGACACCCCTCAGCAGGACGCGATCGTGACCCCCGAACAAATGGCGGCAGCTAAAGGCACTCCGCAGTGGCGGTGGATGGGTAACTACGGAAATGTGTACGGACCCGTGGCTGCGGCGAACAGCGTGAGTGCCGGGGCCGGAGCAATGCACACCCAGATCATGCCCGACGGTCTGGTCGCAACCTGGCTGTTCTACTAGACGCAGCTTCCACAGCTGTCGATCGTGCCACCGCCCCCGCCGATCCATCTCCATGCCAGCGAGCTGCGCTGAGAGGTGGATCGGCGGAGGCGACACACAGATCGGTGCACTCCGGCAAGGGCGATCTGGCTGAGCGCTCGGCACAGATCCTGCGCGACGAGCTGGGTACCCGACTCAGTGATCATCGACACCGGTCCGATCGTGGCCGCCCTGGATGCCGACGATGACCCCACGAATGCGTCTGGCTGCTAGCCATCGCCCGCCGGCCACTGCGCATACCCAGCCCGGTACTCCCCGTTCGGTGCGGATCGCATACCCGATCGGCCACACGCCAGGGCCACAAGTAGCGAGCGAACCCGTGGGTACGACGGACAGCTACCGGGTCAGCGCAGGATCCAGGTGTCCTTCGAGCCGCCGCCCCGGGACGAGTTGACGATCAGGCTGCCGGCCGGTGCGACCCGGGTCAACGCGGCCGGAGCCACCTCGGGGCGTTCGCCGTGGAAGACGAACGCCCGCAGGTCGACCGCGCGCGGCTCGATGCGGTTGCCGGCGAAGGTCGGGTGGGTGGACAGCTGGACCATCTCCTGGGCCACCCAGCGGTCCGGCTCGCGGCGAATCCTGGTGGCGAGCTCGGCCAGGGCGCGGGCATCCGCGTGCGGCCCGATGACGATGCCGGACCCGCCGTAGCCGTCCACCGGCTTGAGCACCAGCTCGCCGAGCCGGTCCAACACCTGCGCGCGCATCTCGTCGTCGGCGCAGTGGTAGGTGGGGATGCTCGGCAGCAGGGGTTGCTCGCCGAGGTAGTAGGAGATCATCGCCGGCACGTAGGCGTACACCGCCTTGTCATCGGCCACCCCGTTGCCGAAGGCGTTCACCACGCTCACCGTGCCGGCGGTGATCGCCGCGCGCAGCCGGTCGCCCGAGGGCGCGCCGTCCACCGCGGCCGCGACCAGCAGGTTGTCCTCGTTCATCCGTCGGTAGAGCACGTCCAGCCGCTGTCCTTGCCGGTAGACCATGCCGTCGCGAAACTCCAGCTCGCCGGGCAGCACCAGCGGCACGTCCATGCCCTCGGCCAACAGCTTGTGCTCGTAGAAGGCGGAGTCGATTGGCCCGGCGGACAGGAGTGCCACGGTGGCATCGGCGCCGGCGTTCGGCGGCATGGCGGCCAGCAGTGTCTTGTGCAGCAGCTCGGGCACTCCCTCGACCGGGACCACCCCGGCCGGCGGCTCCAGTTCGGGCAGCACGCTGCGCACTAGCCGACGGCTGGTCATGGCGTACCCGATGCCCGAGGGGACCCGCAGGTTGTCCTCCAGCACCAGCCACCGGTCGGCCTGGTCACGCACCAGGTCGATGCCGCTGACCACGGCCCGAGGAAGCCCGGCCGGTGCCAACCTGCCGTCGGCGCCCCAGCCGTGTGCCGCGCTGATCAGCGACGCGGGTAGCACGCCATCGGCGATGGCGGCCTGGTCTCCGTACACATCGGCCAGGAACGCCTCCAGCGCCCGCACCCGCTGGGTGAGTCCGGTCTGCAGCGTCGCCCAGTCGTCCCAGGTGACGATCCGGGGCACCAGGTCCAGCGGGAACAGCCGGTCCTCGCCGTCGTCGCTGACCCGGAACGTCACCCCTCGGGCGCGCTGCTCGGTGTCCCGCTCAACTTCGCGCCGGGCCAAGCCGTCCAACCCGATCTGGTCCAGCGCCCGGAACAGCCAGCCGTAGTGCGGCAGCACCCGCCCGCCGAGCGCCACCACCTCGTCGAACCCGGTGGGCCGGTAGCCGGCCAGCACCGCAGGCAGCCGGGGCGGGGAGGTCGGTGGTGGGGTGCGCGGGCGGGGCCAGCCGTGGGTGTCGGCCAGCAGGGTGTCCACCACGTCGCGGTACTCGCC
>JALYVZ010000198.1 GCA_030852965.1 Actinomycetota bacterium
CCCGGCCCGGCCACCCCAAGATCCAACCGCAGCCCACCCGATCACACCGTGACCGACACGCCCAACCAGCCAAACGCCGCATCACGAGCAGCTCCACCGCAGGTCAGGCTCAGGGCTGAATGTTTACTGTTGTGCAGCTCGATCTCGGGCCGGTGTCTTCCGCTGTCGTCGTCCGCTGCATCGGCCGGCCCCGGAGGCTGCCCAGCGGCGGCGGCCCCCAGATCGTCTGATGCGGCAACTGCGAGTGATGCGGCAACTGCGAGCGGTCTGGTTCTACGTGGCGGCCCAGGGAGCGCTCGCGTGCAGGTCAGCCGCCGGTAGCGCTGCGACCACGGCCTCAACAGGGCAACGATATGCAGCGAGTTGAGCGACTGCTCGCAAGACACGCTATCGTGCCAGGTCACAGGGCACGCCCCGCGCGAGCCCTGCTTCCGCTCTTCTCGGGCGGACTCCATTGCGGCCGCCGGCGTGGTGTGTCCCGCCGGCGCATGCGTGGGAACTGCTTCCGCTCTTCTCGGGCGGACTCCATTGCGGCCACAAGGGCAACCACGGTAAACGGCACCGCAAGCTGGGCTTCTGCTTCCGCTCTTCTCGGGCGGACTCCATTGCGGCAACCCAAGGGTCGCGCTGCCTCCCCCGGAAACGAGCCCTGCTTCCGCTCTTCTCGGGCGGACTCCATTGCGGCGAGTAGATCCATATTCCAGATACGCTCACCGCCAGCTGCTTCCGCTCTTCTCGGGCGGACTCCATTGCGGCGAGTCCTCCCATCGACGCGAGGCGAGAGATTCGGGTTCGCTGCTTCCGCTCTTCTCGGGCGGACTCCATTGCGGCTCGGAGCGCCAGTACGACCACTCCCCGGAAGTCCCGCTGCTTCCGCTCTTCTCGGGCGGACTCCATTGCGGCATCTGGCACTTTGACAGATCAACCGCAGCGATCGTCTGCTTCCGCTCTTCTCGGGCGGACTCCATTGCGGCGAGAACATCTACTCCGCGCCGGGGATGAAGGAGCCGCTGCTTCCGCTCTTCTCGGCGGACTCCATTGCGGCACGCGGCCAGGGAACCGGATGCGTCTAATTCCTCCGCCTGCTTCCGCTCTTCTCGGGCGGACTCCATTGCGGCTGGGAAGAGTACGAACGCGCCAGCAAGGGCCGCCGACTGCTTCCGCTCTTCTCGGGCGGACTCCATTGCGGCACCCCGACTCTGCCAGGGAAGGTATCGACCCGATCTGTGCCTGCTTCCGCTCTTCTCGGGCGGACTCCATTGCGGCAGCTCACCCAGAACCCACCCGTAGTAGGACTCCCGAATACTGCTTCCGCTCTTCTCGGGCGGACTCCATTGCGGCCAGTAAATACTGACTTCCCCCTGGGAACAGGCCGCCGCCTGCTTCCGCTCTTCTCGGGCGGACTCCATTGCGGCCCTCCAACAGCTCCGTGGTCGCCGCCTCAATCTCCCGCTCTGCTTCCGCTCTTCTCGGGCGGACTCCATTGCGGCGTCCCCTACTTCGATACTGCCCATCGTGGCCCAGCCGGCTGCTTCCGCTCTTCTCGGGCGGACTCCATTGCGGCCCCTTGCGGGTGGCGATACAGGTCAGGTCTTCACCGCCGAGCTGCTTCCGCTCTTCTCGGGCGGACTCCATTGCGGCGTGGCCAACCACCCAGTTGAGCGCACCGCGGAACTCCTGCTTCCGCTCTTCTCGGGCGGACTCCATTGCGGCAAACCGGCGGCGCCCTGTGGCACGCTATGCCTAACATGCATCGCACGGCGAGCAGATCTCGGGGTGGCTTTCTTTGAGGACCTTATTTCACCTAAGAACGACTGCGTCCACCACCATGTATCTTCCGGTCATTAGAGATGTGCGGCACTGTTTGCCTGGTGCCCGAAACGTACATTGCAACATTGCGACGGTCACCCAGTTGGTCGAGCTTGAATCGTATAACGCTGGCGGCTAGCACGCCGTAGTCTGTTGACAAGTCCCGCGCATGGCTGTGCGCTGTCGCCTCATCCGTGTGCACAGACTCAGTTGGTCGGACTTCATCGGCCAGCGTGATATGCACAGCCCATATATAGGTCATGGCTCGGACAGTACAAAACCCGCACTCAAAGAGGGTAGGACGGACTGTCCTAATAGGACACGGTGTCCTACTGTCCCGCAAAGATTCACCTAGCTGGTGACGCCCAACCGGCGGGCCAGCTCACGAAGCCGGGGTGTGCGCGCACGGCGCTCCCGGCCGATCAGTTCTTGTACCACCATGCGCGGCTGGGTCTGGTACTTCGCCCAGACTGGTGCGAGTGACTCCATGGCCAGCAAGGTGTCCAGCGCCACCGCGTCTTGGTTCAGTCTGGTCTGCGCGAGCGCCCGGTCGGCCAAGTGCCGAGCACGAGCAGCCAGCGGCAGCGGCGTAGTACATGGCATAAGCCGGGCGGTCTTGAGCGCAGCGCCGTAAGACTCGGTGACAATCTGGACGTCGCAGGTCTGCATGGTCACTTGATCGGGTCCGAACGCGACTTCGAAGTCATTGCGATTTCCCGTGTGCCGGGCGACGTCGGCCGCTTCACTGAGCAGTCCGTGAGCGGTCGCCGAGTCGCCATCGCGGCCGGCGGCCGTGGCGCCAGACAACAGCAGTGAACCCCACAACGACATCCGCGGTATTTCCGTACCGTCTGGCGCGATGTCGCGGGCGGTAGCTACGGCCAGACGGTGTGACTCGGTAAACCTGCCTTGCGTCAACAACAGCCAGGCCACGGAGCCGCGCAGAGCGGCGGCGCGTAGCGGGTCACTGCCAGCTTTGGCCAGCCGCAAACCCTCCCTCAGCGCCAAATGTGCCGCATCAGGATGGCCGAGATGCACCAGCGTGCAGGCGGTGACCTGATAGAGCTGTGCGCCCAGATCAGCACAGTCCTGGTCGGCTGCACGTACGGACAGCAGGGCGTTGGGGAGTACCTCCCCCAGCTGCTCATATCGTCCCGCCCAGTATGCGCCCCAGGCGTAGGCCACTGTCCGGGCAAGGTCGACAGAGGTAGGCGGTTCCATAAGTTCGGCGTAGTCGTCCAGCAGGTCATCTATACCCGTCAGGACCCGACGCATGGCAATGACGCCGGATGACTCGGTGGGTGCCGGCAGCGTGGAAGTTTTGGCTAGCAGCTCTGAGGTTTCGACGTCCAGCGCTCTAGCGATCTTGTGCAGGCTGGCTATCGACGTCGTGTAGCGCACTTCCTGCTCCAATTTGCGGATCAGGTCTAGCGACACCCCGGCAGCCGCAGCCAGCTCGGCCTGCGTCATCAGCGCGGCGTTACGCAACCGCTTGATCGCCCGGCCGACCGGCTCGTCGTAGTCGCGCCCTTTTCGGTCCACCATCCCGCCTGACCCTACTTGTAGACGATCAAGCTCACTGGACTACAGCATACCCGGAGCGCCGCTTGGGCTCAGCCGTCAGGTTGCGGGCTGTCTCGGCGTCGAGCCGGATGCGGACCGTCGTGGGACACACCAACATTGGAACACAGTGCCCGGTGAAATCTGGCGATTAACGCTGAGCGGGTGCGGCTTCGGGAACGGAGGCAGCCGGAAGCGTGCCTGGCTGCTCAGAACAAGCCGAGTACCAGTTTGAGGGCCTCATCGATCGTGTGCTGCTCGTCGACGCTGGTCTGACCTACCTTGCGCGCCAGTCTGCGCTCCGGGTCAATTGCCTGAAGTTGTTCGACGAGGACTCGGGTGCGACGTCCCATGATCTCGATCTCGGGGTGGAACGAACTTGTCCACGAGCCGGTCGATGTCGGTGCGGCCACGACGGTCGACAGCAGCAACGCATCGGCCTGCACGATCACCACATAGCGGCGGCCACGTTGTTCATGGCCTTCCGCTTGGCGATTTGCCCGAAGCTCGTAGATCTCACCACGCATCGGCGGCGCCCATGTCCGCTCGCGCGGCCGCAATGTCGGCCCGATAGTCGGGATCCTCGGCCAGCGCGCGCGACTCCTCGCGTAGCTGGCCAAGGACGAACTCACGGTAGGCCGCGTCGATAGCGGCCACCACCGCCGCGTTGCGAGACCCCGAGCGCTGGGCGAGAGCGGCGAGCTTGCGGGCGGTCTCACCGTCGACCCTGAGGCTGAAGGTTGTGGACACACTAAGAGTGTAACACTATTTGTGGCACAACCTGTGCTGTATCGGCTGGCCGATCGAGCGTGGGCACGGGAAATCTTCGTTGCCGGCTCGGCTCGCCGGCCCTACTGTGGGCGGTACACGGGAGAGGAGGTGGTCCAGCGTTGAGTAGCCATTGGACTTGTGAGGTGGCTGTCCGCTAGCACCGAGAACCCTGACGGTCGATGGAAGCCGGTTCGGTGCCGGTAATTCCCGACGGTCACCCGACCCCCGGGCCCCGAGCCGTAGTCCAGCTCGGCCACTGATGAGAGTGGAGCAGCCCGGGGGTCGTCTCGTCTGCGCACCCATGTGAGCAGCGCGACTGTCCGTCTCCGTGGGCAGCTCCTGCTCGTGGCGTTACGGTCAGCTCACGGCCGCATTCTCGGGGAGGACGACCATGACCACCACCAGCCCGCCCAGCAACAGTGCGCAGAGCACCATCACCGAGAAACAGGCCCGACAGGTCGCCGAGCAGGCCCGGGACACCGACTGGCGCAAGCCCAGTTTCGGCAAGGAGCTGTTTCTCGGCCGCTTCCGGCTGGACCTGGTGCACCCGCACCCATCCGGTGATCCGGCGACGATCGAGCGGGGCGAGGAGTTCCTCAAACGGCTCCGGGCGTTCTGCGAGACCGAGATCGACCCGTACGTGATCGAGCGTGAGGACCGCATCCCGGACCACGTCGTGCAGGGTTTCCGTGACCTGGGCTGCTTCGGCATGAAGATCGACACCAAGTACGGCGGGCTCGGCCTGTCGCAGGTGTACTACAACAAGGCGTGCGCGCTGGCCGGCTCGATGCACCCGACGTTGGCGACGCTGCTGTCCGCGCACCAGTCCATCGGGGTGCCGCAGCCGATCAAGATGTTCGGTACCGACGAGCAGAAGGACAAGTGGCTGCCCCGGTGCACCAAGGAGATCACCGCGTTCCTGCTCACCGAGGCCGACGTGGGCAGCGACCCGGCCCGGATGGGCGCCACTGCCACCCCGGACGGTGACGACTACATCCTCAACGGCGTCAAGCTCTGGACCACCAACGGTGTGGTCGCCGACCTGGTCGTGGTGATGGCCGTGGTACCCAAGAGCGAGGGCCACCGGGGCGGCATCACCGCGTTCGTCGTGGAGTCCGACACCCCCGGTGTGGTGGTGGAGAACCGCAACTCGTTCATGGGCCTGCGCGGCATCGAGAACGGGGTGACCAGGTTCACCGACGTTCGGCTGCCCGGTGCCAACCGGATCGGCAAGGAGGGGCAGGGGCTCAAGATCGCGCTGTCCACGCTGAACGTCGGCCGGCTCTCGGTACCCGCTGTGTGCACCGGCACCGCGAAGTGGTGCCTCAAGATCGCCAGGGAGTGGACCCGGGAGCGGGTGCAGTGGGGCAAGCGGGTGGGCGACCACGAGGCGGTCGCCGGCAAGGTCGCGTTCATCGCGGCCACCGCGTACGCCCTGGAGGCGGTGACCGACCTGTCCAGCGAGATGGCCGACGAGGACCGCAACGACATCCGGATCGAGGCCGCGCTGGCGAAGCTCTACGCCTCCGAGATGGCCTGGCTGGTGGCCGACGAGCTGGTGCAGATCCGCGGCGGCCGGGGCTTCGAGACCGCCGAGTCGCAGGCCGCTCGGGGTGAGCGCGGGGTGCCCGCCGAGCAGATGCTGCGCGACATGCGGATCAACCGGATCTTCGAGGGCTCCACCGAGATCATGCACCTGCTGATCGCCAGGGAGGCGGTCGACGCGCACCTCTCCGTGGCCGGCGACATCATCGACCCGGAGGTCGAGCTCAAGGCCAAGGCACAGGCCGCCAAGAGCGCCGGGGTGTTCTACGCCAAGTGGCTGCCGAAGCTGGTCACCGGCAAGGGGCAGGTGCCGAACTCGTATGCCGAGTTCGGGCCGCTGGCCACGCACCTGCGGTTCGTCGAGCGCTCCAGCCGCAAGCTGGCTCGCAGCACGTTCTACGGCATGTCACGCTGGCAGGGGAAGCTGGAGTACAAGCAGCGCTTCCTGGGCCGGATCGTGGACATTGGCGCGGAATTGTTCGCGATGAGCGCGGTGTGCGTGCGCTCGCGGCGTGACCCAGAGGGCGGCAGCGCCGCGGAGCTGGCCGACGCTTTCTGCCGGCAGGCCAAGGCGCGGGTCGACAACCTGTTCAGTGACCTGTGGAACAACGCCGACGACAGCGACCGGGAGCTGGCCCGTCGGGTGCTGGCGGACCGATACGCGTGGCTCGAGGACGGCGTGTTGGACCCGTCCATCGAGGGTCCGTGGATCGCTGAGGACGGCTTCGCCAAGGGCGGCGGCGAGGTGAAGCCGAACGTGCACCGGCCCATCCCGCAGGCCTGATCACGCGCCTCAGCAGTCAAACCGCTGAGACATCAACGCTGGAGACATCAACGGGGCGCGCCAGCTCAGGCGCGCCCCGTTTTCGTCGAACAGGAGATCTACAGACGCGGGCCGATGCGGGCGTCGGCGCTGGACGTGGTCAGCGGCCAGTAGGCCCAGTCGTTCTCCCGGGTGCCGAAGAGCTCGCCCTTGACCAGCAGCGGCCGGTCGATAGGGACCCGTGACAGCCGGGCGTGCAGGCGCTTGCTCTCCCGACAGGCATCGACGCCCAACCACAGCGCGACGCCCACCAGCAGTCCGAGAAACACCCATTCGAGACCCATATCAGGGGCAACGAGGGCATGCGCCAACGGGTGTGTCCGACGCGACATCCCGGCCGAGAGTTCACCCGCAAGGACTAGCGGTCGGGCGTCACGACGCCGGCAGGTTGCTCAATGTGCCCGCTTGAACGCCGAACGGTTCGCTCGAATAGCCGAACGGAGCTGGTCCCGCCAATGCGGCAGGGGAAGCAGACCGGCTGCCGCCCAGGATCGACCGGACAGCACCGAGTACGCCGGACGGGTCGCCGGGCGGGGAAAACGGAAAGAATTGCAGGGATGGACCCGTTCGGGATCCTCGCCGAGCTCGGCGAACACCGCGCGGGCCAGCTCGAACCAGCTTGCCTCGCCAGCGCCCACGCAGTGGTACGTGCCGTACCGCGCCCCGGACCCGGCCAGCTCCACCAACCCCGCGGCCAGCGGGTGCGACCAGGTCGGGCAGCCGCGCTGGTCGTCCACCACGTCCAGGGTGTCGCGCTGGTGGCGCAGGCCCGAGATCGTCGTGACGAAGTTCCGGCCGCCGCCATAGAGCCACGCCGTGCGCACGATGTAGTGCTTGCCCGCCGCGGCTCGGACTGCTCGTTCACCGGCTTCCTTGGTCGCGCCGTAGACCCCGAGGGGGCCGACCGTGTCGTCCACCTCGTACGGCCGCGACGCGGTCCCGGGGAACACGTAGTCGGTGGAGACGTGCACCAGGGTGGCGTCGAGCTCGGCGCAGGCGGTGGCCAGGCGGGCCGGTCCGAGCGCGTTGGCGGCGGCCGCCCCGGCAGGGTCGGCCTCGGCGCCGTCCACGTCGGTCC
>JALYVZ010000199.1 GCA_030852965.1 Actinomycetota bacterium
CCGACCCTGGATTCCGCCACTCCCAGTCCCAACCTGAGCAGCACCCAAACGATCACACCACGACCCGCGCACGACCAGCCGAGTCGTCACACACCGCAACCCCAGACGGCCAGCGGTGAATGTTTACGGCGCGCCGTTGGACCCTTGACCCACGGACTGAGCGTCCGCGTACTTGCTGCATGTTAGTCGGCTATAAGATCACGTACCCGAATAGAGGATCTACGTCGGGTAAGACCGGAGCGACACGCTAACTCATGCCCAAGGAGGGCGAATGTTTCAAGAGGAAGTCATTGTCAGCGAGATTGATAAACTTGCATTCGCATCGGCAAGTGATGCGAGCAAACAGGTGCTGACTCTGACTACAGCGATCGTAACCATTACGATCTCATTTGCAAAAGACATTACTAAAGGGGTGCCGCCTTCGACTCAAGCCTGGCTATCGATGGCCTGGTTGATCTATGCCATTTCTATTCTTGCTGGCACAGTTTCACTGCTTGCCCTAACAGGGAGTCTTGCTCGCGGGCTTGGTAGCCGAAGTATCTCGGTGTACGACTGGAATATCCGACTGCCAAGTATTGTACAAATGATCAGCTTTGCCGGAGGTGTCCTATGCACGGTTGCGTACGGGGCTTTTGCACTGACATCCGTCTAGCAGAAAGGAAAGCAAGGGCAGAACTTGTCGTGGACTGCGTAGTATATGCTACGGGTGATTAACTTGAGTTTACCAATAATGTCAGTTGGCCAGTTCGTATGGCTGGCCAACCTTTGAAGACTGGGCTGGATCAATTCTTCGAGCTCACGAGCTGCGACGACCGTTTTGAGTGGCGTAGTCGCAATTGATGCAGCAGATTCTGCGGTCGATTTGTGGCACTCTCCCATAGGTAGAACTAGCTGCGGCAACCTCTCCGCAACTGATTTAACCTCCTCGGGTGCAACCGAAGGGCTCATCTTAAGCGTATTGATTAAGCTCTCTGGCGATAACAGCACGCTCCCGTCAAGATTGTCCGCATGCGAGTAGCGCCCGTCTGCTTCCGCGATTATCTCGTCGATAAACCTGTTCAGGTCGTCGAAGAGTTGTGCCGCTTCAGTGTCTGGAGTAAAAGTGGGCACGGGGAGTCGCCTGTCCCTTGCATTCAAGACATGCTGAATGGCGTTTTTAAGCGAAGGCTGATCTGCGCCGGTTTCCGTCACCGGCATTATCTGTCGCACGAGCGGTATTGGGTAAGCAAGATTGACGGCCTCAGGGCTCATCGAGTGAACACCGCCCACGATGAAGTCAACTAGGGATTCGTAGATCTCGGTATCTGTGACGTACCCGTGTCGCAAGAGCTTGGCGAATGCATAGCGAAGGAGGTTGCCGCCAAAGGCGGCTCGGAGTTCGAAGTTGCGCACGGCGGCGGTGGCGTCGGCGATCCGGTAGTTCGGAGCGATGAGCGGATCGTTCCAGGGTTCGCTCATAGCTTCGGAGCTCCGCCCGTTGCCGCACTCTCGGACAAGTGCGTAAGTACCCGGGACGTGTAGCGCGGCAATGTTAGAGTCACGTCAAGACCATACTATTTGGGTAGGCAGAGGAGTAGTGCCCGCCGGCTGCGCCCGGGCCGGAGGCGGAGGGGCGTGAGCCGAGCGGGCGCGGCGCCGCAGGTGCCGCCTTGACGGTCAGAGAGGGCAACTCAGCAGGCCGCAGACTCGTAGATGCTGACAGCTAGTACTTCTGCCGTCAGCCTCCTGGCGAGGGCAAAGCTACGGATTCGTGGTCTGACTGCGACCGGCTCTGGCGGTACTCCAACGCCTCCGGCAGCTCCTCGAAGTGCAGGAGGTCGCCGGTCAGCTCCAGGAGGTGCTCTCGGGCCTCTACAGGTGTGGCGTGGAAGAATTCTCGACGGAGATTGACGTGGTTAACGCGACGGTGCGCGAGTCTCTCGTGCATTGCTTGCTCGATACCGACTGCGTCATCGGAGAAGAACAGCGCGTGGACGTCAAAGCGGAACGGCACGGAAGCGTCGCCAAGTTCGCGGACGCGATCCAGTGGCTCAAGCCTCCTCGTCATACCGATCTTCACTATTCTCTCGCCGAACGACCCGAGATTCGAGATGACGTACACGTAGCCAGCTCGAACGTTAGCTGCTCTGTAGTCAACGGCTTCAATAGATCTTTCGATCTCGTCGAGCATGCTGCGCAGTCGGTTGATCGGTTCGGCCTCGCCCTTGGCTTCGACCGCTGCGAGAGCGTTCAGGTAGTGCTGGCGTTCCTTTTCCAGTCGCCTGCGTTCTGCCTCGATCTCCTGCTGGACCTTCCTTTCCTCGCGTAGTCGGACTCTCTCTTCTCGCTCGCGCTCCTTATCCTGGGCCACCTTGTTGAGGTAGTCCGCCGTGATTTCCAGCTCAGTCACGCGGAGTTGGTGGTATGACTCGGAAATGGCAATGCTCATGGTCTGGCCGAGACGTTCGATTGTCTTGGCGGCTCGGCTAAGTCTGTCGATTGAGGAGTCGAGCTTGAACGGCTTCATTGCTCGCACCAGGTTGTCGGCTTCGGCGTTGTATGCGCGGAGCATCAATTTGGAGGTCTCGTTGACCATGACTCGGCCTTGTGGGACGGAACCGTTGACGGTCCAGCTCGTGGTGGCTCGAATAGCGCCGCCGCCCTTCTTGTTCATGGTCTTGATCCGGTCACGTAACCGCTCAAGTTCCCCTTGGTAGACCGGAGCGTCGGTGAGTGGATGCCGAGACAGGTAGATTCCAACTGCCTGGAGCATGGCGGAGTCTTCGTCCGCGACGAGCGACTCCTGTAACTCGCGCCGCCGGGTCTCTAGCGTGGTGATCTGGCTGTTTAGCCCGGTGAGCCTTGTTTCGAGTTCGCGGGCGGCAGCTTGGCCGTCGGCGTGGATCTTCGCTCGGTGGTCCGGCAGTTGCCGGTCCAGAGTGGCTTGTTGGGCGGCTATCTGTGCGTTGAGCTCGTCGTGCCGCCGCTCCAACTGCGTGATTTCCGGAACTCCAAGGCGATCCATCTCCGCCTTGAGCGATGCGACTTCTGCCGACAACTCCTTCACGCGTGCTCTCGCCCCGAACAAGGGCACCTTGACGTCAGCCACGGCCGTCGAGGGAGCGGAGGGCGCAGGTGCGACTTTCACTGCCTGGTCCAGAGCGTCATTGGGAGAAGCCGAGGTTGGGAACTCGGGAGAAGGGCCCGAGGCCGGCTGATCTGGGACCTCCTGCCAAAACTGCCACCCGGCGGGCGACGCGCCCCACGCCGCCGGCGCTTGCCAGTCGGGCGGTGGGTACCAACCTGGTTCGGGCTGCGGCCAGTTGGGCGGGGCGACGTAGCGCCAAGACATGTTTCCCCCGACGACGACATGTTTCCCCCGACGACGCTGTGGCGGTTGAGACGGCTGTGCTCTACATCGCGTCTAAGTGGTGGGTCGTTACGGCCAGCGCTTCACCTCAGTGCCGCGTCGAGGAACACCGCCGCGTCGGGATGGAGTTCGCCTCGACTGACGTAGGTGTCCTTGAGGAACTTGGCCTGGCCCATCAGATCCGCTTTGGCTCGGTCGGTGAGTGTCATTTCGTCGTCGAGGATGGTGGCGTATGTGCGGCGCCATGTGTGCGGCGTCATCCAATCCAGACCGACCCCGTTACGTGCAGCTCGAACGCTTCGGCGGACGTTCGAGGGCCAGCGATAGGTGGGTACGCCATCGCGGCCCGCGGCCGCGAATACCGGCCACTCGGGGTCGTCGTCAGCCTGGCGCCGGACCCGCAACAGAGTCGTGAGGAACTGCGGGAGCGGCACGATCCGGAGCGCAGTCGGAGTCTTGCCGGGGTGGACCGTGAGGCCCTTGCCTTTGATGGGGTAGACGTTCTGCCGGACTGCCACTACTGGAACTAGGCGAATGTCGGTCTCGGAGACCAGTGGGAGGCCTTCGAGGTTGACGTCCCGCCAGCGCACCGCGCACAGCTCGCCGATTCGAAGGCCGGAGCCGATCGCGAATCGGATCAGGTCGGGTAGGTCGGCGCGCTCTGCGGCCTTGTCGGTATCGACGAACGCCAGGAGCTGCCGCCGCTCCTCCGCCGTGAGACCACGGGGTGGAGCCTTGCGGTGCCCCTTGGGCGACTCGATCCGCTCCAGCTCTCGCACGGGATTTGACGCGATCGCCTTGTGGAGTACGGCCTGCTGCATGACACCGCTGACGATGGTTCGGATGGTCCGGCGGGTGTTGGCGGCATAGCGCGGTTCCATAGCCGAGGACCCGTCGGGTTGCTCGACCTCCACCCGTGCCCGGGCGAGCTCGCCGAAGAAGCCATCGAGGCGGGCGACGTCGCACTCGTGCAGTCTCAGCTCGCCGAGCTGGGGCAGTACGACCTTGTCGACCCAATGCCGGTAGGTGTCCGCGGTCGAGTCCTCGCGGCGTTCTGCGATCTTTGCCGCCCAGACGGCCAATGCCTCGCGGAACTTCGACGTCGCGCGGAGCGGCTGTGTCTCGGTACCGCGTCGCTCGCGGATCGCAGCTTGCAGCCCGTCTTGCGCGGCGGTGCGAGTGTCGCCCCAGCGCTGGAGCTGGCGGGTGACGCCGTCCAGATCGCGGTACCGGCACCGAGACACCCAGCGCCCGCGTTCGCGGGTAGTTTTCACCTGGCCGTGGTGCCCGAGCTGTAACGGTCGACGAGCCATCGAGCCCTCCCGGAAGGGCAAAACGTTGGGTTAACGTTGGATATGATCTTCCGGGAGGATAGCAGGCCAGAGTGACAGTTCTCTGACCTGGACTGATGGTGCGCCGCCAGGGACTCGAACCCCGAACCCGCTGATTAAGAGTCAGCTGCTCTGCCAGTTGAGCTAGCGGCGCCAGGCGATGCACTCTCTGTGAACGCGGGAAAACGTTAACACAGGCCTGACCCCAGCTTGCGCGGGTGGGTGCCGCGACGCAGGGCACGTTCGGTGCGTAGCCGATTACTCCCGGTGAGTCAAGTAACTCGCCGATGTTTCGCTCGTTGAGTCTTTTGTTGCGCGGCGTCAGCATTAGGCGTTCAGGTCGGCGAAGGGACTGTGCGGTGGGGCGCGTCGATCGCCGAGGGGTGCGGTACATCGTCGGACTCGGGCTGCTTGTGGGGTTGCTGGGGGGCTGCGCACAGGGTGGCGCGACCGATGGAGCAGTGCGGGACGCGGCCCAGCTCGGCACGGCGTCGGCGGCCCAGCCGCGGCTGACCGTCAATCCGCCCGACGGTGCCGTCGGGGTGTCGCCGGCCGAGCGGGTGACCGCCGCGGTGATCGGCGGTCAGCTCACCCAGGTGCAGTTGACCGCCGCTGATGGTTCCGCGCTGGTCGGGGTGTTGTCACCGGACGGCGAGCGGTGGTCATCCAGCATTCCGCTGAAGCCCAACACGTCCTACGTTCTGAATGCCGGTTCCCGTTCCCCCTCCGGGGAGGAGAGCAGCACCACGGCCCGGTTCCGCACCCTCGCGCCCGGGCAGGAGATCACCGGCAAGATCACCCCGGACGACTCCGCGCCGGTACCGGTAACCCAGTCGGTGAGTGTGCTGTTCGACAAGCCGATCGCGAACCGGGTGGTCGTCGAGCGCGCGTTCCGGGTTACCTCGAACCCGGCGGCCACCGGTGCCACGGAGTGGCGGTCGGACCGCGAACTGCTGTGGCGACCGGCGCCAGGGTGGTCGCCGGGCAGCCAGGTCACGGTGAGCCTGGACATCTATGGCAAGCAGTTGGGTGGCGGACTGGTTGGTGCCGCCGACCTGCGCACCACGTTCGCGGTGGTCGGCGAAGACGGGTTGGCGCTGCGGGCCCCGAGTTCTAGTTCGAGTGTCCCGTCCTCCACGGTGCGCCCACCCGGGAGTCGGCCGTCGACGGCGCCATCGGTGGCGGCCCGTTCGGCCACGCCGCCGTCGTCCGCGTCCCGGCCCAGCGCCGCCCAGCGCGCGGCCCTACCCGCGCCGTCAGCACGGTCATCCACCCAGTCAGCACGGTCATCCACCCAGCCGGCCGCGCAGCGTTCGAGCAGCTCCTCGACCACTCCGTAGGTCCGGAGTACGAAACAGCCCGTACTCGGCATCCACCGGTACGGGCTGTTCGCTGCTGGGGTGAGTGACGGGATTCGAACCCGCGACCCCTGGGACCACAACCCAGTGCTCTACCGGCTGAGCTACACCCACCATCGTGCACCCGAACTCTCCAGGCGCAGAGGTAGCGTAGCGTGCCCGCCGCACCCGGCTCCAACCGGTTCGCGGCAGTCGGCTCTGGCGCTCACGCAGCCCGTGTGGACCTCACGCAGCCGCCCGGGCCGCTGCGCGGAGCCACTGGAGCTGCGTGAGCGATGAGGCAGACGCGCCTCAGGCGGGCCTCGAGCCTAGTGGGTCGGCTAGTGCTTGTGCGGCGGCGGACCGGGCCTGCTTGCTGGTGGGACCGGGCGGTGGGACGAACGCGGTGTTCCGGTAATAACGCAGCTCGCGGATCGACTCCTCGATGTCGGCCAGGGCGCGGTGGGCCAGTCCTTTCTCCGGCTTGGCGAAGAACACCCTCGGGTACCAGCGGCGGCACAGCTCCTTGACCGAGCTGACGTCCACCATCCGGTAGTGCAGGTGTTCGTTGAGCTCGGGCGTGTCGCGGGCCAGGAACATCCGGTCGGTGGCGATGGAGTTGCCCGCCAGCGGCGCCGTGCGTGGTTCCGGGACGTGCTTGCGCACGTAGTCCAGCACCAGCTGCTCAGCCTCGGCCACGGAGACGGTGGCCGCGCGTACCGCCTCGGTGAGCCCGGAGCGCTCGTGCATCTTGCGCACCAGGTCGATCATCCCGGCGAGCTTGGCCTCGTCGGCATGGATGACCACGTCGATGCCCTCGCCGAGGACGCGCAGCTCACTGTCTGTCACCAGGGCGGCGATTTCGATCAGCGCGTCGGAGCCGATGTCGAGGCCGGTCATCTCGCAGTCGATCCACACCAGACGGTCGTTCACCCGGCCAGCCTAGTGTGGGTAAGGTCTGCGGGAGCACCGCTGTTCCCGAGGTGCTGGGCTCGCCGGTGGTGAGGTCCTTCCGGCGCTCGGCGGCCAGCTCACTGGACCGGGAGATCACCCGGGGACTGTCCGGCACCCGCCGGCGTCGGTAACGGGGCCGGCGGTGACGCGGCGGGCAGCAGCCCGGGGTTGACCTCGTCCATCAGCCGCACTGCCCACGCCATCGGCAGGTCGACCACCGAGTAGCGACCCCGGCCGGCCGCGGTGACGGCGTCCAGCGTGGCCAGCCCGGCCCGGCGCTGGAACACGCTCTGGTGCAGCCGCCACCCGATGATGCCCCGCCGCTGCAGTGCCACCCGGCGGTACAACAGCGAGCCCTGACCGATCACCAGGTAGTCGCGGGTCAGCGCGTGCCCGAGGTTGCGGTAGCGGTCCACGCCGACCAGTGCGGCGGCTGGCAGCAGCATCAACGCCGCCGGCCACAGAATGCCCAGCCCGGTCCACCAGACCGCCGCAACCACGACGGCGGTCGGCGCCAGCGCCCGGGTCAGCCGGCGCAGCAGGGCGGCTCTCGGGTGCCGGCGAAGGGTCGCAGCGGTCGACTCGGTCG
>JALYVZ010000520.1 GCA_030852965.1 Actinomycetota bacterium
GCCACGCACACCGCGCGCGCCCCGGCCTCGGCCAACCGGCCCAGCGCGGCGCGCACCTCGGCCGGGTCCAGCCCGGCGGTCACGTCCAGGAACTCGTGAGCCGCGCACGACCTGATGGCGGTGCGCTTGCGGGACTTGCGGACATCGGGCGCCCGCCCGATGCCGATCACCCCGACCGGGGCGGCGTCACCCTCGAGCATCGCGTTCACGGCCTGGGTGGTGGAATGCGTGACCAGCTCGATCGCCGCCGCCCCGACCTGTGCGGCCAGCTCGGCGACCACCGCGACCACCCCGGCGGACACGCCGTCGGGATGGTCATGGGTGGTCGCGACGACCGCTCTGGCCTCGATGGCGCCGGTCCGGGGGTCCACCGCGACGGCCTTGGTGAACGTTCCCCCCACGTCCACTCCGACCCGCAGGCCCGCCTTCGGTTCCATTCAGCCACCCACCTTCACCAGTTGCGCCCGGGCGCGGCGGGGACGCAGCACGAACAGGTAGCCGGCCCCGGCCAGATAGATCGCCGTCAACACCGCCTGGGCGCCCAGGGTCTGCGCGCTGGGCCAGTACCCGATCGACTGCGCCAGGAAGATCGGCGCCGAGGGCAAGCCCGGCAATGGGCTGAGCGCGACCAGGTCGGCGGCCTGCAGTGCCCGCACCGCGTTGCCAAGGAACGCCACCGAGGTGGCCATCAGCAGCACCACGGCCCCGGCGAGGAACGTCTTGACCGGCAGCGCCCGACCCAACTTGAAGATCAGGTAGGACACCACGCCCAACGCGAGTAACCCGGCCACCAGCCCGGCCACGATCGCGCCGCCGAGACCCTGGCCGAACTCGACGAGCGCCTGGTAGAGCAGCGCGGTCTCGAAGCCCTCCCGGTAGAGCGCGGTGAACCCGACCAGCACCAGCGCGGTGGTGGACCCGAGGGACACCGCGTGGAACAGCCGGCTGCGCAGGAACTCCTGCCAGCGCCGATTTTCCAACCGGGTGATCAACCAGAACGAGATGTAGAGCAGCACCGCGACCGCCGCCAACGCGGTGGCCGCCTCGAGCACCTCCCGGCCCACCGGCAACGCGGCCAACACCGCGCGCAGCAGCAGGAACGTCAGCCCGGTGGCCACCAGCGCCAGACCCATCCCCCACACGATCGGCTTGCGGTAGGCCGGGGCCTTGGCCGCTTCGAGGTAACCGAGCAGCGCGGTGAGCAGCAACACCGCCTCCAACCCCTCCCGGAAGATGATCAGGAAGGACTGGCCGGCGACCACCCCGGCGGCGTCGAAACCGGCATCGGTCAGCCGCCGCTCGGTGTCGTCGATCAGCCGGCGCAGCCCGATGATGTTGTCCCGGACCTCGGCCACCGGCGCCCCGGACGTGATCAGCCCGCGGATCTCGGCGAACTTGGTCTCCGCCTCGGCGGTCAGGTCCGGGGCCACCACCCGCAGCGGCACCTCGACGAACTCGAAGTGGTCCAGGTAGCCGGTGCGGGCCTGCGCGTAAGCCTCCTGCGTGCGGCCCTGTTTGACCAACTCCAACGTCTGATCGATCGAGTCCCGGACAACACCCAACTGGCGGACGGCCTCCTCGCGCGACACCGCCGAACCGCCAGCCGCCACCGCACCCCCGGCCACCGCACCGCCAGGTACCGCACCCCCGGCCACCGCCGGGGACGCACCCAACAACAGCACCAGCGGCGCCAGCAGCAGCACGCCAACCAGCACCCGGACCAGGCGCCCGATCATCCTGGGTACTTGGCGAGGTAGCCCTGCGCGGTGGTGGACACTGTCTGCGCGCCCTTCGCCGCGGCGGCCGCGTCGCCCTTCTCCACCGCCCCCTCCAGCACCGCGAACGCGTCCTCGAAGGCCAGGTACGTGTCGGGGTTGTTGGCCTTCACCGTGCCTTCGATCTGGTACCACTGCGGCTCGATCTGCCCGGCGAGCTCCTTCGCCTTCGCCGTGTCGGTCCCCGCCGCCGCGACCTGGGCCACGATGCCGTCGATGGCCTTCAGTCCGGTGGCCACCGCGGCCGGGGACGCCCGCAGTTCCTCCGG
>JALYVZ010000046.1:0-12632 GCA_030852965.1 Actinomycetota bacterium
GCGTCGGGCCGGGCACACCGGCATCCGGTGCGTCCGCCGGACTGGATGCCCTGCCGCTGCCGTCGGCGCCCACCCTGCTCTGCGACGCCGCCGGCCGGGTGGTGCGGGTCAACGCCGCGTTGCTGCGGATCGCTGGTCGGGATGCCCGTCAGCCCGGCGCCGCTGAGGGCGTCCTGGGACGCCCACTACAGCAGCTGGTCGTCGGTCCAGACGGCGACGCTCGGCTGGTCCGTCCGGACGGTGCGCTCATCCGAGTCAGGGTGGTGCGCTGGACGTTGCCGGTCGGCACGTTCGGGATCGCCGGTGTGGTTGGGACCGAGCTGCGCGCGGTGATGCTGGTGGACGCCACCGACGCCGCTCCCGCGGTCACCGCCCGCGACGACAAGGATCGACAGATCGCCGTGCTGCGCCGGCTGGCCCGCGCCGGCACCTGGAGCTACGACCTGCGCACCGGCAGCCTGCACCGCGAACCGGCCCTGGTGGAGCTCTATCGGGAGATCGGGGTCACACCCGACAGCCGACCCGCCGGTCCGATCGAGCTGGAGCAGATCGCGCTGTTGTGTCAGCAGTTGCGCACCGACCCGGCGAAGGCCGAGGCCGGCCACCAGGTGGAGCACCGTACCGGGGCGCCGGCCGAGCGCGTGCTCAGCTGCCAGGCCCGGATGGAACGAGGTCCAGAGGGCACCCCGGTGCGGCTGGTCGGGAGCGTGCAGGACGTCACCGAGTCGCGGGCCGCCGACCTCCGCGTCGGGCGGGCCACCCAGCGCTACCTGGACCTGGTGGCGATCGCCCCGGTCGGGGTCGGCGTGTTCAACCGGGAGGGCCGGCTGGTCGATGCCAACGCCGCCCTGGGCGCGATGTTGGGCACCCCGGTCGAGCGGTTGCACGGGGTGAGTGCACGGGCCATGACGGTGGATCCCGATCCGGTCCCGGGGCCGGTTGCCGGTGGCGGCGAGCTGGGCTGGTTGCGGCCGGTTCCCGCCGGTGCACGGCACAGCTACCGGGTGGCGCAGTGCCCGATCCGGCGGGCCGACGGCACGTCGGTGTGGTGCGAGCTGTCGGTCACCGTCTCGGTGGGTGACGACGGCCGGCCGTTCTGGCTGGTGGTGTTCACCGACATCTCCGAACAGCGCCGCGCGGCGGACGTCCTGCGCATCGCCGGCACCCACGACGAGTTGACCAGGCTGCCCAACCGGTCTTCGGCCAGCGCCAGGATCGGACGGCTGCTTGCCGGTCCGGACCGGCAGAAGCTGGCGGTGCTGTGCTGCGATCTGGACGACTTCAAGCGGGTCAACACCGCGCTCGGGCACGCCGCCGGCGACCAGGTTCTGATCATGTTGGCGGCGCGGCTGCAGCGTGAGCTGCCGATCGGCTGCTCGCCGGCGCGGTTGTCCGGTGACGAGTTCGTGGTGGTCTGCGACGACATCGACGCGGTCGGCGGGGTCAACCGGCTGGCCGAGTCGGTGTCAGCGCTGCTGCGGGCGCCCATGCAGGTTGACGGCCACCCGGTGCGGGTCACCGCCTCGATCGGGGTGGCCCTGCCCCGTGACCTGCTGATCGCCGCCGACCTGCCAGGGCTGTCCGGTGCCTCGCCCGGCGCGGAGGACCTGCTGCGCCTGGTCGACGCCGCCATGTACGACGCCAAGCAGCGCGGGCCTGGCGAGCTGTGCTTCGTGACCACCGACAGCGCCGCCGCGGCCGGTCACCAGCTGCGCCTGGAGGACGAGCTGCGCGAGGCACTGGCGAGCGATCAGCTGTTGCTGCACTACCAACCCGTAGTAGGCGCAGACGGGGCCGTCAGATCCGCGGAGGCGTTGATCCGCTGGCCGCACCCGGAGCGCGGGATGCTGTTCCCGGACAAGTTCATCCCGGTGGCCGAGCGTGGTGGGCTGATGCGCGAGCTGGACCGTTGGGTGTTGCGCACCGCCGCCAGGGAGGCTGCCGGTTGGCCGACACACCGGCGCCGCCCGGTGGGGGTGGCAGTGAACCTGGCTGGACTGCTGCCCGGCGACCGGGACTTCCTGCCCACCGTGCGCGCCGCGCTGGCCGAGAGCGGGCTGCCCGGTGACCGGCTGGTGCTGGAGCTGGTGGAGACCAGCCTGATGTCGCTGCCCGACCAGTCGAAGGTCGCGATGGACGAGCTGGCGGGGCTCGGGGTGCGCTTCGCGGTGGACGACTTCGGCACCGGATACTCGTCGCTGTCCCGGATCAAGGAACTGCCCGCCCAGATCGTCAAGGTGGACCGCACCTTCGTTCGGGACATCAGCAGCGATCCAGCTGACTTCGCGGTGGCCCGGGCGGTCGTGCAGATGGCCGCCGCGATGGGCCGCTACTGCGTGGCGGAGGGCGTGGAGACCGCCGAGCAATTCCACATCCTGCGCGACCTCGGGGTCGATGCCTACCAGGGTTGGCTGTTCGCCAAGGCGCTGGAGCCGGCTGCGCTGCGCGCAGTGCTCGCCGGCGACCCGTACCCGGTGCCGGCTGGCAACCCCGGTCCGCCACCGGACGCGCTGGCCACCCAGACCGTCCGTCGTGGCTGACCGGCTCTGGGACGGCGCCGATCAGGCGGAGTGCTCTGGGAGCGGCCCATTCGCCGACGTCACTCATTGGTGTGATGTCATCACGACCTCCCTAGCCAGGTTCGGCCGGTTGGCGAAGATGCTCACATGACGGATCGCTCGTCCCACGGCTGTGCCCGTGGGCGCTGTAGATCAATTGCGCGCCTCGGCGCCGTGTTGGCCGCGATGTGCGTGGCCGCTTCCTGGGCGCCTCCATCCGCAAGCGCGGACCCTCTGGGCCCGACAGCCCGACCACCATCACCGAGCAGCAGCACGCGCGGTGGGAGGTGGAGGTGGTCGGAAAGAACGCCTTCAAAGATTCGCCGACTGTACTGCGCACTTACGCGGCGTGCCGACCAGTCGGGGGGTGAGTGCACATGTCTGCGTGTCGTTACCTGCGGCGGATTTCGACCGCAAGTGGAATCGCCGCCTCGTGCGTCGCTCTCACCGTACCCGCCTACGCGAATCCGGTCGCCGCAGGAGACTCGTTGAACTGCGTGGTGAATGAAGAGGTGGAGATCGCGGTGAATTGGGTGGGCGAACCGCGACGATTGTCGTTCATCCGAACTCGGATCAGGGTGACCCGCAAAGTCGTTAGCCCTGGTCATCGCTGTGTGGGCCTGGCCTGGTTGTGACCTCAGCGGTGCGACCGAGTCGCCCGGTGACCGCTTTCCGGGAACACGGCGGTGACTCAGGTCGGTGACTGTGGGTGATCCCGCCCGTGTGTGGGATCGTCTCGGAATGATCACGGTGTGGGGTGGGTGCGCGTCGTGGCGGTCAGTGGCAACGGAGCCCCGCTAGGACAGGGATTGTCGATGATCTCTAGTCCGGGGAGGCTCCGTTGCCGTCCGAGTTTTGCATGCCCACCGTGTTGAGGCCAGCGGCGGATGCGGTGTTGGAGGAGTTGGCCGCGCATGCGGTGAGCCTGTACACCGCCGGGGGTGGTGATCTGCGGGGGTGCTTCGCCTCGGTTCCCGACCCGCGTGCCCGGCGTGGGGTGCGGCACTGTCTGGCGAGCATCGTGGCGATGTGCACCGCGGCGGTGTTGTGCGGGTCGACGAACCTGGCCGACGTCACCGCCTGGGTCGGCTGCGCTGATCGTCGGGTCCTGGCCGGGCTTGGGTGTCGGCGCAACGCCCTGGGGGTCCCCACCCCGCCGCACCCGGACACGATCACCCGGGTGTTCACCGTTCTGGGCGCCCAGAAGCTGGCCGAGTACACCGGGGTGTTCCTGGCGCGGCGCGCCGGGCTCACCCCGGTGAGCTTGCCCATCGACGCGCCCGGCCCGCTGCCGGCGATCGCGGTGGACGGCAAGGCCGTGCGCGGCGCGGTCGGCGCCGGCGGGGAAGTCCCCTACGTGCTCGCCGCCGCCACCCACACCGACTGCGCGGTGATCGCCGAGCGCCTCATCGGCCCCAAAACCAACGAGGTGCCAGAATTCGCGCCGCTGCCGCGCGAGCTGAACCACCACGTCCCGCTGTCCGGGCACGTGATCACCGCCGACGCCGGTCACCGTGCGCGCCCACGCCAGCTTCGTCTGTGAAGAACTCGGTGCGCACTACGTGATGACCGTCAAGACCAACACCCCGAAGCTGTTCGCCGCGCTCGACGCCCTGGACTGGGCCGCCGTCCCGATCGGCCACCAAACCACCCAGACCGGGCACGGGCGCAGCGAACGGCGCACCGTGCGGGCCATGGACGCCCCCGACCACGTCCGGTCGCTGTTCCCCCACGCGCGCCAGGTGTTCCTCATCGAGCGCTACGTCACCCGCAAGGTCCGCAAACGCCGCAAGAACAGCCGCCGCTACACCACCACACTGGTCAAGACCGCGGTGGCGGCGTTGCGCATCACCAGCCTGTCCGCCCGCGAGGCCGCACCCGAACACCTCGCCAGCTACGTCCGCGGCCACTGGTCCATCGAAAACAAGATCCACTGGGTGCGGGACGTCGTTTACCGCGAGGACCTCTCCCGTGTCCGCACCGCCTCCCGACCACGCATAATGGTAACTCTACGTAACATGGCGATTGGGCTGATCCGCCAGGCCGGCCACACCAAGATCGCCGCCACCATCCGGAAGATCAAAACCGACCCACACCTGCTCCTGACCATCCGCGATCGCCGACCGGGGGTTCGTCGTCCTGGACGATCCGAAGAGCAGCTTCGCCGCCCAGAACGTGGTTCCCCTGATCAACAAGGCAAAGGCGACACCGGACATCGCGGCCGCGCTGAACTCAGTCTCGGCCAAGCTCACCACCGACGGACTGGTGCAGCTGAACCGGGCTCTGGCCGCGCCCGACAGCGCCGGGCGCCGCTGGTACCATCGCGGTCGGCTCGGCGAACTTCCCGGAGAACCGGGTGCTGGCTGAGATCTACGCGCAGGTGCTCAAGCTGAAAGGCTTCACGGTTACCCGCAGGTTCGGGATCGGCAGCCGTGAGGTGTACTCCCCCGCTCTGAAGGACGGGTCGATCGATCTGGTCCACGACTACACCGGGGTGCTGTTGAAGCACATCCAGAAATTGGCGCCGCAGACGGGCGCGGACGAGGTGTACGAGGCGCTCAAGACCGTCGGTCCCGAACCGCTGACCGTGCTCGAACGGTCTGCGGCGGAGGACAGGGACGCCGTCGTTGTGACGGCCGCGACCGCACAGCGGTACGGTCGGTCTCTGGTGAACTACGGGCCGCCGAGTGATCGATGGCTGCTATCGCAGGCCTTTGGGTAGATGTTCTTGTGAGGCGGCTCACGAGGTGGAAGCATCAAGGTATCCAGCGTTGGGGGCGTCGCAATGGGCGAGTATGAGCCGAGGAACTTTCTGCAGCCGTGCCTGTTGCTGCTCCTTCGGGAACGCTCGGACCACGGGTACGAGCTGGTCGACCGGTTACGCGAGCTGCATGCGGTGGACGGTGACGCGGGCGCGGTGTACCGGGCGCTGCGAGGGTTGGAGAAGTCCGGGATGGTGCGCTCCACCTGGGAGGCTTCGGATGCGGGCCCGGCCAGGCGCACCTACCAGGTGACTCAGCTCGGCGTGGCCACGCTGGATCGGCAGGCCCACATACTGGAGGAGACCCACCGCGCGTTGCACCTGTTCCGGCTGCGGTATCGGCAGTTGGTCGGCGAGGTCGGATCCGATGCCGGCTATAGGGCCGGCCCTGGTCATCCGGTCATCCCGAACAGCGGCCAGATGTACGGCTCGAATGGCGCCCCGGCCAACGGCGCTGTGGGCAACGGCGCTGTGGGCAACGACACTGTGGGCAACGACACTGTGGGCAACGACACTGTGGGCAACGACACTGTGGGCAACGGGAGCCGAGGCAACCGCGCCACTGGCATCGGGAGCCGTGGTAACGGTGCCGCAGGTGATGGTGCCGCAGGTAGCGGGAGCTGCGGCCACGGCGCTGGCGGTCGGGGTGCCGGGAGCACTGGGAATAGTGGCAACGGGGTAGCGAGCGACGGCAGGCGGAGGAACGGTAATGGCGGCACGGTTGGCGGAGCTCCTGGCGGCCCGGGCGGCCGAGGCGTTCGACCGCCGAGACCGCCCGGCCAACGCGCTGGCCGGTGACGCCGACGCGATCGCTCATGCCTGTCACGCGATGGCTGTCCGGTTCGCCGACGGTGGGCGGTTGGTGGTGTTCGGCGGTGGTGCGTCCAGCTGCGATGCCGCGCACGTGGTGGTCGAGTTCGTGCACCCGGTGATCGTCGGTAAGAAGGCGCTGCCGGCCTTCGCGCTGCCGGGGCCCGATCTGGCCGGCCAGATCGGGCTGCTGGCCGACCCGCAGGACATCGCGCTGGGCATCTCCACCGGCCCCGCCACCGGCGTGGTCCCCAACCCGGTGGCGGACGCGCTGCTGGTGGGTGGCCGGGCCGGGTTGCTGACGGTTGGTATGTTCGGCGGCGCGGTGGCTGGGGACGCCGCGGCTGAGGACGACGCGGTCTCGGACGTCGCCGAGCACCTGTTCGTGGTGCCCTCGACCGACCCGCTGGTGGTCAAGGAGGTGCAGGTGACGACCTACCATCTGCTCTGGGAGCTGGTGCACGTGTTCGCCGAGTGGTCCGACCGGTCCGGGGCAGCCCGATGAGCGAGCCGGAGACTTACCCGCCCCAGTCGTGCGTCGGCGACGTCTGCATCACCTGCTCCGACGTCGCGGTCCCGGTGCGGATCCTGGAGCTGCATCCGCACGACCTGGCCACCGTGCGGACCGAGGCGGGCACCGACGAGGAGATCAGCGTGGCGCTGGTGGACGCTGGCGTCGGCGACACCGTCCTGGTGCACGCAAAGGAAGCCATCGTCAGGCTGGACACTCCGTGAGTGTGGAGTCGCTGTATCCGTTTCTGTACGACCGAGCGACTGGGCCGAGCGGGCTCGATGAGGTGTTGGCCCAGGTGGCGGCCTCGACCCGGGCCAAGGTGGTTGAGATCCACCAACTGCGCCGCACGGTGGCCGACGCCGAAGCCGCACGGCTGGCCGAGTGCGCGGTCGCGATGGCGGACCGGTTCGCCGCCGGTGGTCGGTTGATGACCTTCGGCAACGGGGGCAGCAGCACTGACGCCCGCGCGGTGGCCACCCTGTACCTCAGTCCAGACCTGAGCTTTCGCGCGCTGCCCGCCATCGCGCTGCCTGAGGACGTCGCCACCCTCACCGCGTTGGCCAACGACGTGTCCTTCGAGGTGGTGTACGCCCGTCAGCTGGCTGCCGGGGGGCGACCCCAGGACATTGCGTTCGGACTGTCCACCAGCGGCGGCTCGGCCAACGTCCTGCGCGGGTTCGCCGAGGCTCGCAGGCTGGGCATGCTGACCGTCGGGCTGGCCGGCTACGCCGGAGGACCGATGGCCGAGGCAGCCGCGCGCGGTGAGATCGAGTTTCTGTTCGTGATGCCGTCGGACTCCGTGCACCGCATCCAGGAGGCCCAGACCAGCACGTACAACGTGCTCTGGGAGCTTGTGCAGGTTTCGCTGGCCGGCGACATGCCATGATCCGGCTGCGGGTCCGGGTGACCGGAATCGTGCAGGGGGTCGGGTTCCGACCGTTCGTGCACGGGTTGGCCGAAGGGCTCGGTCTTGCCGGGTTCGTCGGCAACGACGAGTCCGGGGTGTTCGTCGAGGTGGAGGGCGAGCCCGAGCCGGTGCGAAAGCTGCTCGCCGAGCTGGAACGCCAGCCGCCGCCGCTGGCCGTCGTCGAGCGGGTCAACAGCGTCGAGCTGCCGGTCACCGGGGGATCCGGGTTCACCATCGTGGCCAGCACCGCCTCCGGGCGGCGCGCCACCCTGATCTCCCCGGACACCGCCACCTGCAACGACTGCCTGGTCGAGCTGCGCGACCCGGCGGATCGCCGCTACCGCTTCCCGTTCGTCAACTGCACACACTGCGGGCCGCGGTTCACCATCGTCACAGGGGTGCCCTACGACCGGGCGGCCACCACGATGGCGGGCTTCCCCATGTGCCCGGCGTGCGCCCGGGAGTACCACGACCCGACCGACCGGCGGTTTCACGCCCAACCCACCTGCTGCCCGGACTGTGGCCCCAACCTGATCCTGCTGGACGCCGAGGGCCGGCCCCGCGCCGACACCGGCGCTGCCCTCGCGGTCGACATCGATCCCATCGGGGCAGCCGCGGCGGAGCTGCGCGCGGGAGCGGTGCTGGCGGTGAAGGGGCTCGGGGGGTTCCATCTGGCCACGCTGGCCACCGGACCGGTCGGGGAGTGGGCGGTGGCCGCCTTGCGGTCCCGCAAGCACCGGGAGGACAAGCCGTTCGCGGTGCTGGTCGCTGACCTGGATGCGGCCCGCGAGCTGGTCGAGGTCGGCCCCGATGACGGAGCCGCGGCGGAGCTGCTCACCTCCCGTCGTCGCCCGATTGTGCTGCTGCCCCGCCGATCCGACCATCCGCCCACCTCGGGTAGCAGCACGTGTGCTACCCGCCTTGCCACTGCGGTCGCACCGGGGAACGCCAGCGTCGGAGTGATGCTGCCCTACACCCCGCTGCACCATCTGCTGGTCGAGGTGGTCGGTGAGCCCATCGTGCTGACCAGTGGGAACGTGTCCGACGAGCCGATCGCGTTCCGCGATGACGAGGTCATCTCCCGGCTGCACGGCATCGCCGACGGGTTCCTCACCCACAACCGCCCGATCCACATCCGGGCCGACGACTCGGTGCTGCGGGTGGTTACCGGGCGTACCGGGTCGGTCCGCACCATCCCGATCCGCCGGTCGCGGGGCTATGCGCCGGAACCGCTGCGCCTGGCCTGGCCGGCAAGCCGGTCGATCCTGGGATGCGGCGCCGAGTTGAAGAGCACGTTCTGTCTGGCCCGGGGCTCCTATGCGTTCCTGTCGCACCACATCGGCGACCTGGAGAACTACGAGACGCTGCGCTCGTACACGGCCGGCATCGAGCACTTCCGGGAGCTGTTCGACACCCACCCCCAGCTCCTGGTGCACGACCTGCACCCGGAGTACCTGTCCACCAAGTATGCGCACGAGCAGGCCGACGAGCACGGCGTCGAGCTGCTCGGTGTGCAGCACCACCATGCGCACCTGGCCTCCTGCCTGGCCGACAACCAGGTGGCCGGGCCGGTCATCGGGATCGCCTGCGACGGGCTGGGCTATGGCTGTGACCAGCAGCTCTGGGGCGGGGAGATCATGACCGTGTCGCTGGCCGGGTACGAGCGGCTGGCGCATCTCGAATCGGTGCCGATGCCCGGTGGCGCGGCCGCGATACGGGAGCCGTGGCGGATGGCGGCGGCCTACCTGTCGGTCGGCGGGCTCCGGGTGCCGCCCGAGCTCGCGCGGCGGCAGGGTGAGCGCTGGGGGCAGTTGGAGTCGATGCTGGCGGCCGGGGTCAACTCGCCGCCGACCAGCAGCGCCGGCAGGCTGTTCGACGCCGTCGCCGCGCTGCTCGGTTTGCGTGACCGGGTCAACTACGAAGGCCAGGCGGCCATCGAGCTGGAGCAGCTGGCGTGGCGCTGGACAGGCTCGGCGGAGGGGTACCTGGCGCGGCTGGACGGCCCGCTGCTGCGCGGCACCGATCTGGTCCGGGGCGTGCTGGAGGACCTGGCCGCCGGCTGCGACCACACGCTGATCGCCGCCCGGTTCCATGCCGGCCTGGTAGACCTGCTGGCTCGCACAGCGGCGGCGGTCCGGGCGAGCACCGGGCTGGCCACGGTGGCGCTCTCCGGCGGGGTGTTCCAGAACGCCCTGTTGCTGACCGGGCTGTGCGCCCGGCTGGAGGCGGACGGGTTCGTTGTGCTCACGCACTCCCGGGTGCCGCCCAACGATGCTGGCATCAGCCTCGGCCAGGTCGCCGTGGCGATTGCGCGGGACGGGAACCGCTGACTGCCGGGTGCCCGCCAGCCCGCCAGTGGGCATGCGGTGGTCGCACGAACGGCGACGTGCTCGACGGACGCTTGTAGTGTCGTCGCGTGCCGGACGTGCCGTTTCCCTACCACCGGATCTCCGCTGATCTGCGCTCCGCGATCGTGACGGGTGAGTTGGCTCCCGGTGCTCGGCTGCCGTCAGAGTGGGCACTGGCAGGGCGCTACGGTGCGAGTCGGCCGACGGTCCGGCGTGCGGTGGCAGCGCTCAGGGCGGAGGGCCTGGTGGTCACCGAGCAGGGGCGTGGCGCGTTCGTCCGGCCCCTACCACCGGTTCGTCTGACATTCACCGGGGCCAACTTTCGCCGGCACCGCCGTGAGCAGGCGCCGGGGTTCGACGCGCAGGTGTGCGAGCAGGGCCGCGTTCCGGAGCAGCGCATGCTCGGGGTGCTGGCGTTGCCCGCCGATGCGATGGTGGCTGATCGACTCCAGATCGAGGAGGGCGAGCCAGTGGTGGTGCGGCGACGGATCTTCCTGGTCGGCATGGCCGCCAATCGTGCGCTCATTCGTCGCCACTGGCCGCCAGCCGGCGGGTACAGCGCCCGTCGTCGTCGAGATCGATCACGACCGTGGTGCGCTGCTGGACGCAGCCGCCGTAGAAGTACTCGCCGCTGCGGTGTCCGGTGCTGGCGAGGTGGTCTTCCAGTGCCCGGGCGGACGAGCGTTGCGAATCCACGATGCCGTGGCTGCCACAGACGCAGTGCCATGCGTTCATTCCACTAATTCAGGTGAGCCGACCCTAAGTTGTCACTATGTGACGTCGAAATGATCGCACCACCGAGTCGTCGACGCGGGTAGTGCGACACTGCGGGTGATCACCGAGACCCACCGAAATCCGGCGGGGCTGCCCCCCGACCGACCGACCAGGTGCCTCCGCCGAGCTGGCCGGGGACCGGTTCGTGGTCTCGTTCGGTGTACCCGGCGGCCAGCAGCGCCGCCGGGTCCTCACCGAGGTTCATGGTCAGGCATGGGCCGCGGAAGTCGCACGCCGCGCAGCGCCCCGTCGTCGGCGTGGGATGGCAGTCGACGTCCTCGGAGACCATGGTGACCACCTGGGCAGCCATCCGCTCCCCGAAGCCGGCCAGCTCGGCACGCGCCCTGGACACCACGACCCGTCGGAACATGCCATCGGTGGTCACGATCGGTTCGCGGTCCTGGGTCGGGTCATCCAGGTGCGACTGGGCCCATGGGCGCAGATAGGTACCCCGATTCTGGGCCACGGAACCACGCCGGGTCGGGGTGGCCGGCCCGGTGGCCGGCACCTCGAGGTCGTCGCGCAGTTCGTTGAACACGGTGCCCTCGATGCGCATGCCAGGGTAGAACAGCTCCCAGGCCCAGCACCAGGACAGACAGCGCTCCGACAACCGCAGCAGGTCGGGATCCAGGAACGGTCCGGGTCCCACCCGATGCTCCACCATCCAGTATTGCTCGGCGGCGTCGACCACTAGTAGATCGACCTGGTCCCGATAGTGCACCCCTCGTCCGTCCGGGGTGGCCAGATCCTGCCCCGGACGTCGTGGGTCCGGGATCTGCACGTCGAACTCGGTGTTGACCATCACCGGAGACAGCTCGTCGACGGTCGGGGCCCACTCGAAGTAGCGTTCCAGCAGCGCGAGGCCCCGATCGCGGGCCAGCGCGCAGCGTTGCTCCTGTAGGTCGTCGAGTTGGTGGGTGTCGTGCTCGCGCAGGTAGCGGGCGCGCTGCGCGGACAGTTCGTCCAGGAACGCCATCCGGACCAGCCGGAGCACCATCTGCGGCTGCCA
Organism: Actinomycetota bacterium; assembly: GCA_030852965.1. Classification (GTDB taxonomy): domain Bacteria; phylum Actinomycetota; class Actinomycetes; order Mycobacteriales; family Pseudonocardiaceae; genus Pseudonocardia. The sequence continues at coordinate 11,682 of JALYVZ010000046.1, forward strand.
GTCCCACATACCGGGGAAGTAGTACACCGTGAGGGCGTGTCGCAGTGCACTTGCCGGGTCGGCCAGCACCTCGGTGACTGCGGGACGGTGGTTGCCGCGCTCCCGGGCGCCGAGATCCCAGGCCCGCCGGCAGCCCAGGAAGGCCGCCCGGTCGCCCGCCGGTATGACGTACGACCCGGCCACCGCTCTCACCCCACGCGGCGGCGCAGCCAGTCGTACCAGGCGGTGAGGCCCTCACCCCGAGTGGCCGACAACAGCAGCACCTCCACCCCTGGGTTGACCCGGCGGGTGGCCGCCAGGCAGCGCTCCACGTCGAAGTCCAGATAGGGCAGCAGGTCGACCTTGTTTAGCAGGACCAGGTCGGCGGCGGCGAACATCTGCGGGTACTTGAGCGGCTTGTCCTCGCCCTCGGTCGTCGAGGTGATCACGATCTTGGCGGCCTCGCCCAGGTCGAACAGTGCAGGGCAGACCAGGTTGCCTACGTTCTCGATGAACAGCACCGAGCGGTCCGGCGGCGCCAGCGTGCGCAGACCGCGCTCGACCATCTCGGCGTCGAGGTGGCACCCCGAGCCGGTGTTGATCTGAACGACCCGGCAGCCGGTGTCGGAGATTCGCTCGGCGTCCAACAGGGTCTCTTGGTCGCCCTCCACCACCGACACCGGCAGTGCCTGGTCCGATGAGGCCAGGTCCACGATGGTGCGTTCCAGAAGTGTGGTCTTGCCGGCGCCGGGAGAGCTCATCAGGTTCAGCGCGAGGATGCCGCGCTCGGCGAGCCAGCGCCGGTTCACCGCCGCGAGGTCGTCGTTCTTGGCCAGCACGGCCTGCTCGAGGGTAATGGTGTGGCCTCGGGGACGGACCTCTGTCGGCTCGTCGTGAGTGTGCTCGCCCGGACCATGCCCGTGGCCATGTCCGTGTCCATGGTTCCCGTGTCGGGGGGGGGGGGGGGGGGGG
>JALYVZ010000046.1:12642-19178 GCA_030852965.1 Actinomycetota bacterium
CCCCCCCCCCCCGGGTCGTCACCAGAGCACCCGCAGGTGGCACACACCCTCAGACCACCTCCACCTCTCGGATCCTGAGCTCCTGGCCGCCGAGTACCTCGACGTCCGCACTGCCGCACTCACACAACGTGATGAAGTCGTCGGTGTCGAACTCGCTCTCGCAGCCCCGGCAACGACCTCGACCGGGTAGCCGCACGATCTCCAGTTCGGCACCCTCCAGGCCGGTGCCGCTGGTGGCCAGCTCCCAGCAGAACTGCAGCGCATCGGGCACCACCCCAGACAGCCGGCCGACCTCCACCAGCACCCGGCGTACCTGTGCATGGGCGAGTTTCTCCTTGACCGCCCCGACGATACTCTCGGCCACCGCAAGCTCGTGCATCGATCGTGCCTCAGCAGATCCGGGGCAGCGGGTCGCCGACCAGCATGTCGACGATCCGGGTGCCGCCGAACGTGGTCTTGAGCAGTACCAGCCCGGGCGGGTCTTCGACTACCCGGCCGATGACGGCGGCCTCCACACCCTGTGGGTGCCCGCGCAGTGCTTGTAAGGCCCGCTCCGACTGTGTCCCATCGACGATGGCGACGAACCGGCCCTCGCAGGCGACGTACAGCGGGTCGATACCAAGCAGCTCGCTGGCACCCTGCACCTCGGTGCGGACCGGCACGGCCGCCTCGTCCACCACGATGGCGGCCTGCGACGCCACCGCGACCTCGTTGAGGATGGTAGCCACGCCGCCCCGGGTGGCATCGCGGAGCATCCGCACACCCGGTACCGCGTCCAGCAGGGTGGCGGCCAGCTCGTGCAGCGGTGCGCAGTCGGACTCGATGTCGGCGGCGATGTCCAGCTCGCCTCGGGCCAGCATGACGGTTATGCCGTGGTCACCGATCGGGCCGGACACCAGAATCGCATCGCCGGGCCGTGCGTTCGCGGCGTTCAGCTCGATCGGGCGCTCGCGCACCCCGATGCCGGCGGTGTTGATGTAGCAGCCGTCTCCCTTGCCGCGCTGCACCACCTTGGTGTCGCCGGTGACGATCTGCACCCCGGCGGCCTGCGCGGCGGCGGCCATTGAGGCCACGATCCGGCGCAGGTCGTCGGTGGGAAAACCTTCCTCCAGGATGAACCCGGCCGAGATCACCAGTGGCCGGGCGCCGGCCATCGCCAGGTCGTTCACAGTGCCGTTGACAGCCAGGTCACCGATGTTGCCGCCGGGGAAGAACAACGGCGAGACCACGTAGGAGTCGGTGGTGAACGCCAGCCGCGCGTCGCCCACAGTCAGCGAGGCGGCATCGGACATCTGTTCCAGCTCCGGGTTGCGGAAGGCCTCCAGGAAGATCGCGTCGATCAGATTGTGGGTGGCCTTGCCGCCCGCGCCGTGCGCCAGGGTGATCCGGGGTTCCTTGACCCGGGGTTTGCGGGCCCGGGCCCGGTCGATGCGCTCCAGGACCTGCTGCTGACGGGTCTTGTGATCGGTCCCAGTGTGCGGGCTCTCGGCCTCGGCCTCCCGGACGGCCTCCTCCGCCCAGGATGCCTGGCGCGGCATGCCGAGATCGGACGTACTCACGACTCGACCTTGTTGGCGCTCAGCCGCGCCGTGAGTCGTACTGCTGCGTCCGATGGTGAACTCGCAAGCTCGTTCACGTACGGGTCGCCTCCTTCACCCGGTCACGGGTGAACCGGCCGAAGTTGTAGTACGCCGCGCAGGCCCCCTCGGACGACACCATGCAGGTGCCGATCGGCGTCTCCGGGGTGCACGCGGTGCCGAACACTTTGCACTCCCACGGTTTCAGCACTCCCTTAAGCACCTCGCCGCACTGGCAGGCCTTTGGGTCGGCTACCCGCACCCCGGGCACGTCGAAGATCCGCTCGGCGTCGTACTTGGCGTACTCCTCGCGCACCTGGAGGGCGGACTGGGCGATGAAGCCCAGGCCACGCCACTCGAAGTACGGCCGCAGCGCCATCGTCTCGCCGATCACCTTCAGCGCCTTGGGGTTGCCGTCCCAGGGCACCACCCGGGAGTACTGGTTCTCCACCTCGGCGCGGCCTTCGACCAGCTGGGTCATCAGCATGAACACCGACTGCAGGATGTCCAGCGGCTCGAACCCCGCGCACACCAGCGGCTTGCCGTGCTCGCGGGAGATGAACTCGTAGGGCCGGCAGCCGATTACGGTCGACACGTGGCCCGGCCCGATGAACCCGTCTAGGCGTAGGTCGGGGGAGTCCAGGATGGCCTTGATCGCCGGGATGATCGTCACGTGGTTGCAGAAGATGGAGAAGTTGTCCAAGCCCTCCGCTGCCGCCCGCAACACGGTCATCGCGGTCGACGGCGCGGTTGTCTCGAACCCGATCGCCATGAACACCACCCGCTTGTCGGGGTTGGCGCGGGCGATCTTGAGCGAGTCCAGCGGCGAGTAGACCATCCGGATGTCCGCACCGGCGGCGTTGGCGTCGTAGAACGACCCGCGCCCACCGGGCACCCGCATCATGTCGCCGAACGTCGTCATGATCACGTCGGGTTGCTCGGCGATCGCAATCGCGTCGTCCAGCCGGCCCATCGGGATCACACAGACCGGGCAGCCCGGTCCGTGCACCAGCGACACCGTCTCGGGCAGGTAGTCCTCCAGCCCGTGCTTGTAGATGGTGTGTGTGTGGCCGCCGCAGACCTCCATGAACTTGTAGTGCCGGCCCGGCTCGCACAGTGCGGCGATCCTGGCGGAGAGCACCCTGGCCTTCTCGGCGTCGCGGAACTCGTCTACGAACCTCATCGGTCACTCGCCAGGTCGGACTGGGCGAGCGCGATCAACTCATCGGTATAGGCCTGGCCCATGCCTTCCAGCATCTTGATCGAGTGGGCGGCCTCCTCCTCGTCGATCTTGGACAGTGCGAAGCCGACGTGGATCAGGATCCAGTCACCGGCCTTGAGCTTCTCGTTCTCCTCGGTGAGGAGACCGATGTTCACCGCGCGTTTCACGCCGGCCACGCTGACCATCGCGAAGTCCTCGTGATCGGTCATGATTTCGACGATCTCACCGGGAATGCCTAGGCACATGGCAGTCACCTCCCACTCGTAGTGCTGGTAGCGCTGGATTCGATGTCTGCAATCAGATGTTCGGCCAGCACTTTGTGTACCGCTTGCACCGCCTTGGGAACCGCCGCGGCGACCGGTTCGGACAAACCCATGCCGTCCTCGACCGAGGTCGGTTCGCAGCCGAGCACCAGAACCCGGCGCAGCCCGGCGGTCGGTGCCAACCCGCTCGCGGTAGCCAGCGAGGCGAGCAGCGCCAGGACCGCGTCCGGGGTCATCCCGTGTGCGTCCGGTACGCCGACCGGCGACTCGTCCTCGTCTGGCTGGCCGCTCCCGGAGATGTCGTGCTCGAGCAGGTAGAGCTCGCCCGGGGTGCCGCCGCGCTCGGTCGCGTCAACCAGCAGCAGGCCGTCGTAGCCGTCCAGCAGCTGATAGGCCAGGTGCATGCCCCGGATACCGATGTCGACCACCTCCACGTCGGCCGGCAGCTCCGGCGCGTCGGGGGCGGTCAGGGCTTTGATGACCTCCACGCCGAAGCCGTCGTCGGACATCAGCATGTTGCCGATTCCGGCTACCAGCACGGTCACGACAGCTCCTCGCTGGCGCTCGTCGCCGCCGCGACCGGCGGTGCTGGGTCTAATGGTGACCTCGCAAGCTCGGTCACTCCAGCACCTCGACCTCATCGGGGCGGAAGTACCGGAACCGGCCGTGCGAGGCCTGGAACTCCGAGGCCGGGTCGTCGGTCAGGCTGACCGCCAGGTGCACGTCGCCGTCCACATCGTTCAGCACCGCTTCCACCAGGGCCGGCCGCCCGATCAGGAACAGATCCTGGGCGTCCGAGTTCCCGCTGGGGTGCAGCAGCACACGGGTGCCCTTGGCCACGCGCCGGTCGCCGACCATCACCCAGTCGGTGTCCGGGTCGACCGAGGCGTCCGCGGCCGGGTCCCACCACGGCTTGCCGCCGGTCTCATGGGAGTAGGTGGGCACCTCGTCGTAGGTGGGCTTCGGGTACTGAACAGGCGCGGCGTCATCAAGCGTGTCGAATACCTGGCCGAACGTGGGCACCCCGTCGAAAGTGGTCCCGCCCGAGACGTCCGGCCGGGCTTCAGCGAATGACGTCGGACCGCCCGGGAGCTTCATCGACCGGATCACCCCGTGCAGCCGCTCGAAGATCTCCGGCGGCATCGAGTCGACCGCGTCCACCAGGGTTGCCGCACGCGGGTCGGTCGCCCTGGCCTCGCGCTTCTCCTCGTCGGTAAGCACCATCGTCCGCAGGGTGAGGATCTCGTCGTTCTCCAAGCCGTCGAAGAGCTGGTTCGGGCTTTCCGGGGCGATCTCCGGGAAGTCCTCCAGGATGATCGGCGAGGACAGCACGACCCTCGGATGGTCACGCTCACCCGAGAGCACCGGCCAGACGTGCTTGTTGGTGCAGGCCTTCACGGCCGGGCGGGCCCACTCCGGCGGGTCGGCCATGGACAGGAACTCGCCGTCGGACAGCGCCAGCACGGTGTGCGCGGCGATCAGCGAGTGTCGCAGCGCCCCGTCGCGCGACGTGCCCTGTTCGGAGAGCTGCTCCTCGGAGGCGTCGGCTCCGCTGTCGCGGCCGTCATCAAGGCCTGTGTTCTCCACCCGGACCCGCAGCCGTAGCGTCCCGTAAGGGCCGGGCAGCGGTTCGGTGGCCACCACGACCCGACCCCGCACCGCCCAGCTCTCGCGCAGCAGCCGGCCGATCACGGTGCCGTCGGCGTCGGTGATGAGCTCCTCGGTGACCTCGGCGGGCAGCTCGACTGGGACCACCCGCCCGGCGCCGGCGAGTGCAGCGACCGGCAGATCGGCGTCGATGACCTCGGGCAGGCCCTCGTCCCAGGACAGGTGCAGAGTCTCTTTGCCGGCCTCGTCGTGCGCGGTCAGCCGCTCGGTGTCGATGAAGCCCTCGGCAGCGTCGACCCGCTGCACGCGGCGCTGGCGCAGCCGCAGAAACCGCAGCCGCATCCGCAGGACCGCGTCGTCATCGCCAGGTTCGAACAAGCACTCGGTGTGCGAGTACCAGTTCTCGGCGGCCCGCTGCGCCCACGCCTGGGGTGTCAGCACGCCGAACTGCCAGCGCAGCTGGTTCTTCTGCGCCGACGCCCGGTACGGGTAGAGCAGGTAGCCCTCGAACAGCACCGCGTCGGCGACCTTGGCGATGTCGTCCAGCGCGTCGGTGAACGAGCCGGTCATGATGCCGCCTCTGCGCCGGGAACCACGTCGGCGGTCACGGGGCGCCCCCGGCCTTCTTGAGCAGCTCTTCCAGGGTGTCATCCCAGTTGATCAGGCCGCGGTCGGTGCGGTAGCGCTGCACCGCGTTGAGCGTCTCGGTGCGCAGCCGCAGCCAGGTCTGGTCCGGGAAGTGCTCGGCCATCAACGCCCGCCACACGGTCACCGGCATCGGGTAGCTGACCTCCAGGTGCCACGGCACCAGCTCGACCTGCAGCCCCGCCTCGCCCTGGTAGAAGGCGGTGCCGCTGAACAGCATCAGCAGCGGGATGTCGCCGTTGTCCAGGCCGTGGAAGTACTTCGCGGTGGCCACCTCTATGTCGGCGGTGAGTGGCACCGGCATCGGCACGTCGATCGAGTCAGTGAAACCAGTGACCATCACGGTGGTCATAGCCAGCTGCATCGGCTTGAGGGTATCCCCCCAACGGGAGGTGTCGCCGAACAGCTCGATCAGCCTGGCGGCCTCGTTGCCATCGTAGCGCCGCTTGTGCGGCTCGATTCGAATCTGGCAGCGCAACGCGATGCTGTGCATGCGTACCCCGGTGGTCTCGTTGATCCGCAGCATGAACTGCATGCTGGGGCTGACCGAGAACGGTTCGGGGATGGCGCCGGTGCAAGCAAAGGAAAGATCCGGCACGTGGTCAGCCGCCTTCGGTCGGTGGCGTCAGGTCGCGGGCCTTGGACGCCAGGTCAGTGAAGAACTTGTCGATCTGGTCCCAGGCTTCGGTGCCGCCGTCGAATCCCTTCCAGTACATCCGCACCAGCCCGACGAGCTCATAGCATACGTCGATCGGCACCAGCAGGCATTCGGATACGTCGCCCACCTTGCGCAGCAGCAGGGCTTCGACGTCGAACTCCATCTCCGCCGCGAGCGCGGAGCCACCGAGGCCGTCCCGCCAGGCGTCCATCGGCAGCAGGCTCTCGGTTGCCCCAGCCGGGCTGGGGTAGAACGCGAGCGGCTTCTCAAGATCGGAGTTGTGGAAGAAGAACGCCATCCGCACCGGGATCTGCAGCTCGTCCCACTGCACCTCGGACATCGTGAACGACGGGTCGCGCAGGTAACGGTCGGGCACAGTCCGGTACCTGCCCTGCGCGGCGCCGCGTTCGGCGAACAGCAGCGCGCAGGGGCGGCAGGTGCACAGCAGTGAGCGCTTCTCCAGGTGCACCACGTGCGAGTGCTGGTGCTCGTCGATGCGCGCCGTGCACATCTCGCAGCGCTCGTGCTCCGGCTGGGTCCCAGCTGGCGCGGCCTCCTTGGGC
>JALYVZ010000200.1 GCA_030852965.1 Actinomycetota bacterium
GTCCCGTCGCCTTCCTGATCACCACGCCGTGACCACCCCCGGCGATCGCCCAACGACATGCATGAGCAGCACGAATGCCACCGACCGACCTTTCCCGGGCCGGCGCCCCGAGGAGCGACACGCCGACCCCGGCCACCTTCCGGGCATCACCACCAGACCGCTAACTCCGCGGCATTGCGTCGCGGAGCGATCGGGTCAGCGACCCTTGAGGCTGGAGGTGCGGCTCCCGTACCCTGCGCGGCGCGTGATGGGATTCAGCGGCGGCGTAGCCGCCTCCGTTGTCGTTGTGCCTGTGGGTGAGCATCGTCGGTCAGGCCACTTCGGTGTCGGTGTCGGGATCTTTGGTGTCGGGCTCGGGTGGATGGGCCAGCTCGTAGTCGATCGGGGAGATCATCCCGATGGAGGAGTGCCGTCGGGTGCGGTTGTACTCATCGATCCAGTCCGCGACCCGCTGGCGCGCGGCCGCCTTGGTGGCGAACCGCTCGACCGAGCGCAGCTCGAACTCCAGGGTTGTCAACGGCCAAGTTGCGGTCCCCGCTGGTGGCCAGGTAAAAGTCCCCACCCCTCGGGTTGCTCAGCTGCTGGTAACACCTCCTGGTTGTCGGGTTCGGGCTTCGCGCATGCGGTAGGACTCGCCGTCGGTGACCACGACGTTGGCGTGGTGCAGGAGTCGGTCGAGCAGGCTGACCGCGGTGGTGTGCTCGGGTAGGAACCGGCCCCAGGACTCGAAGGGCCAGTGGCTGGCGATGCCCAGGGCGCGGCGTTCGTAGGCGGCGGCGATGAACCGGAACAGCAGTTGCGCCCCGGTGTCGTGGAGCGGGGCGAACCCGACCTCGTCACAGATGATCAGGTCGTTGCGGAGCAGGGTCTCGATGACGCGGCCGACGCTGTTGTCGGCCAGGCCGCGGTAGAGGTTCTCGACGAGCTCGGCGGCGGTGAAGTAGCGGACCCGGTGCCCGGCGCGCACGGCGGCGACGCCGAGAGCGACGAGCAGGTGACTCTTGCCGGTGCCGGCCGGCCCGACCAGGCAGAGATTCTCCTTCGCGGTGATCCACTCCAATGAGGCGAGGTAGTCGAGGGTGGCCGGGTTGATCGAGGACACGGTGCGGTCGAACTCGTCGAGGGTCTTGACCACGGGGAACGCCGCGGTCTTGAGCCGGGTGCGGGCGTTGGAGGCGTCGCGGGCGGTGATCTCGGCCTCGACCAGGGTGCGCAGCAGCTCCTCAGGAGCCCACCGCTGCGTCTTCGCTGTTTGCAGCAGTTCCGGCGCGAGCTCACGCATCGCGGCGAGCTTGAGCCGACGCAGCCCGGCGGCGAGGTCTGGAGCCAACACCGGTGCGGCCGCGCTCACGACGGACTCCCGGTTGCTGTGCCGCCGATGGCGTAGTCCGACAGTGGGCGGGTCGGGACGAGCGGCAACTCGAGCACGAGAGCGTCCCCGGCGGTGGTGGGCCGCGGTGCCCCGGTGCCGGCGGCCAGGATGGACCGCACGTCAGCGGCCCGCCAGCGGCCGAACGCGACCGCCCTGCTCAGGGCGTCGAGGAAGGGCCGCTCGCCGTGCGCGGCGGCGAGGGTGTTCAGCTCGACCAGCTCCGAGCCCAGGCGGGTGTTGCCGGCCGCGGCGGCACCGGTGATGAACGCCTCCGCTGCCGGGCCGAGCGCGCAGAACGCCTTCTCCTGCGCGGTTTTCGGGCGCACCGCTCGACGTGGCGCCGGGCGCGGGCCGCCGTAGTGATCATCGTGGACGGAGGCCTCGCCGGGCGCGACGAGTAGGTGCTCGGCCACCATCTCGCCCTCGCCGGTACCGGCCATGACCGACAGCGTCCGGTCGGCCTCGACGTGCAGGCGGACCTGCTGGCCGATCAACCTCACTGGGACGCAGTAGCGCGCCGACCCGAAGCGGACACACGAGAGCCGGTCGACCTTGCGGGTCACCGAGCGGCCGATGCTGGCCCGCAGCGACGGCAACGCGGCCAGCAGTTCCCGCTCGATGATCAGCCGCTCGGCCGGCACCGCGCAGATCTCCGCATGCAGCACGGCGTTGACCTCGACACACCACGCCGCGGCAGCGACGTTCGCCGCCCCCAGGTCGGTGAACGGCTCGCCGGACCCGCCGGCGCCGGGGATCATCAGGTCGGTCTTGGCGTAGCCGACCAGGTTCTCCACGATCCCCTTCGACTCCGGATCGGCGGCCTCGCAGAAATCGGGCCGGAACCCGTGGTGCGCGGCGAAGCGCACGTAGGCACCGGTGGGCACGACCTTGTTCGCGACCACCCCACCTTTCAGACAGCCCATCCGGTCAGCCAACACCACGCCGGGAACCCCACCCAGGGTCTCGAAGCACTCCGCGAGCAGCGCCAGGGTCGTCTCGGCGCGCTCGTCATCGGCGAAGCGCACGAACCGGACCCGGCACCACGCGAGCACCGCGCAGAACACGTGCAGCCCGCCCAGCACCCCCCAGTCGATGACCAGATGCTCACCCGGTGACCACACCGCCGGCCGCCGGCCACGATGATTGTCGTTGCGCCACAACGCTTTACGTGCCGCGACCAGCCGACGCAGGTTCCGCGCCGAGCCCTCGTAACCGGCCGCCCGCGCCGCCGGCAACAACCGCTTCGCGGTGATCCTGCCCTTCGACTTCTCCACCCGCTCAGCCACCAACTCGACGACCGAGTCGTAGTTGTGCCCCCGCGGCACCCGAGCCGGCGTCCCATCGGCGGACTCGTGGCGGGCGATCACCCGCTTCACCGTCTTCGGTGTGGTACCGCTGATCGCAGCCGCACCACGGTAGGTGCCCACCTCGCGGTAGGCGGAAATGATGTCCATCCGTTCCCTCGCAGACTTCAATGGAGCTCTCCCTGGGCGGTGCGGTAACTGGTTGACACCGCCACCGTCACCACCCAGGGCCCACGCTCCGGGTCGACACGACGAACAAGGGGTGGGGACTTCTAACCGGCCACCAGCGAGGACCTACACCTGGCCATCAACGATGACTTCCCATGGCCATGGACAGGGGTGGAGTGCCACGACTCGATGACCGCGTTGTCCAACGCCGATCCCGGTCGCCCCATCGACTGGCGGATGCCCAATCTGGTACAGGCGGCGCGGAACATCCCGGCGGTGTACTCGCTGCCCTGGTCGGTGTGCAGCACCACCTCGCCGAGCTGACCGCCGCGCACCGCGACCGCCATCGCCAACGAGCCGTAGGCCAGCTCGGCGTCGTGGTGGGCGCTCAAGGCGAACCCCACGATGCGTCGCGAGCACATGTCCTCCCGCGAACCAGGCCTGCGAGACCCCCAACGCCCGACACGCCAGCGCGTGCGGCACCCCATGCTCGGCCCTCTGGTCCGCGATGAACTTGGCCACGGCTACCGCCGCCCCATCGCGTCCTTGACCCAGAGGGCCACCGAGCGCTTGAGCACAACACGCTCCATCGCCAGCGCGAGCCGCGGCAACGTGCGGGCGTGCCCGGCCTCGGCCCACGCGAGCAGGCGGCGGCGGATGGTGCGGTCCGAACAGCCCCGGTGTGGCGATGCGTTCGTAGCCGCTGCCGTGCACCAGCGCGGCGATCATGTGGTCGAACACCACACGGTCGGGCACGCGGCGGCGGTGACAGCCCCACGGGTGGGTCGGGGAGAACTCGGGCCGGTCGGTCGACCCGATCAGGGCAGCGAACTCGACCCAGAGCGGTTCGATCAGGGATGCTGGCAACAGAGGCACGGGCACTCCAAGCGATCAGCAGGACTTCAGCAATCCCATGATCACTTGCAGGTCCGTGCCTCTACCTGCAACGACACGCCGACACCCTCAATTGCCGGACGCTCTTATTGTGTAGCGCTTGTGTAGCCCATGCTGACTGGCGCGGATGCGACGGCTTGATACCTGCGCGATGCGACGGCTTGATACCTGCATCGCCGCGGCAGATGCTTTTACCGTTACCGCAGTACGGTCGGGACCAGCGGGTTCGTATCGTCGATGGAGCCGAGCCGGCTGAACGGAAGCACGATGGCGCGGGCTTTGCCCTGTAGCGCGGAGATCGGGACCGGGCCGTTTCCGGATGCCCGGGAGTCAAGCGACTGGTTGCGGTTGTCGCCCATCACGAAGATCTTCCCGATAGGCACGGTCACCTTGGGGAACGGCTTCTGCGCCGCCCCGCCCGCCACCGGGGAGAAGTAGACGTAGGGCTCGTCGATGGAGAATCCATCCACCACGATCCGGTTGCGGGTGTCGCAGCAGTAGAGGGTCTGACCGCCCACCGCGATCACCCGCTTGATGAAGTCGGACCCGTCCGGCGTCGGTATCCCGATCATCGAACCCAGCGACTCCAGGCCGCGGATGAGTGGGTTGGCGGAGGGGGGATCCTGAACCTCGCTGTTTCGCCAGACGTCGGGGCCTGCGGCGAAGACGACGACCTCGCCGGGGGTTGGGTTGCTGAACCGGTAGACCAGGCGATCCACCACCACCCGATCGTTGTCGCACCCCTTGCAGCCGTGCAGCGTCGTCTCCATCGACTCTGAGGGGATGGTGTACGTCCGCACAACAAAGGTCGGGATGAGTCCCATCAGGACCAACGTGAGCGCCGCCACGGTCAGACGTTTCCCCCATCGGCCTCGGGGTTTCGCTGCCTTCTGCGCCGGTACGGCACGCTCAGGTGCGATGGTCTGGAAGCCGCTCTCCGCCGAAACCGCCTGTTCGGTGCTGTCGGAGGCTCCAGTCGGCCACTCGGCCGGCGTCGTCGCCGGCGGTGTTGTGGTCGCTGTTGTGGTCGGCTCAGTCGAACCGGTCGTGGTGGCTGGGTCGGGGCCCGAGGCGGTGACCGGTGGGGTCGAGGTGACCAGTGGGGCCGAGGTGACCGGAAGGGCCCAGGTGACCGGTGGGGCCGAGGCGACCAGGGGGTCCCAGGTGACCGGTGGGGTCGGCGGTATCTCGGCGTCCGGCTCAGCCTCGTGGGCGTCGACCGGCTGGGCCTGTTGCGCGTCGACAGAGTTGACCTCTGGCGAGGTCGGGTCGGCTACCGGACGTGGTCTGGGCGTCGGACGAGGCCTGGCCGGCATCGGTTCGGGTTTGGGGTGGGGTTCGGGCTGGGCGTCGACCGCGGCTGGTGCCGGTTCGGGCTGGGCGTCGACCGGCTGGGCCTGTTGCGCGTCGACAGAGTTGACCTCTGATGAGGTCGGGTCGGCTACCGGACGTGGTCTGGGCGTCGGACGAGGCCTGGCCGGCATCGGTTCGGGTTTGGGGTCGACCGCGGCTGGTGCCGGTTCGGGCTGGGGGTCGACCGCAGCTGGTGCTGGTTCGGGTTCGAGCTGGGGGTCGACCGTCGGCTCGGGTTCGGTGTCCTCGGCTTCGGCCTGGGTGTCGTCAGCCGGCATCGACTCGCGCTCATCCGCCACCTCGGCTCCCAGGGTGGTTTCAGGCCCATCGTCCTCGGAGGAAGGGGCATCGTCGCGCTCTGGGCGTGGCGTGTCGTGGCCGTTGGGCGAAACCCCCACGGACGGCGCGGGCTTCTCGGCCGCCTGTTCAGCGGCATGGTCCAGTTCGACAGCCTCACCGCGTTGCATCGGCCCCCCTCGTCAACGACTTGCTGGACCAACATAGCTGGAGCCCGACCACACCGATCGGCCAGCATGGCTCGATGCCCCGTATCCTGCCAGGGCGCATGACCGGCGTCGGCGACGGGACATTCTCGGCCGCGTGGCACCACCAAGGCCCGGATGCGGTAGCCGCCCGAACAAGCACACAGATTCACCTGACCGAGTGCGGGTTGCCTCGTTGAAGTTGTTGACGAGTTTTTGTTTTCGTCGCACGCGGTTTTCACGCGGTTTTTAAGGGGGAGTGATGAACAAGCGAATCATCAAGATGGCTGCGGTCGGTGTGATGGCGGCCGGGCTCGCCGGATGGGTCAGCGCCCCGGCATGGGCCGACACCTTCACCCCGGCCATCGAAGAGCCGACTCTCGGCTACGGGCTCCTGATGGGACCGGCGTCGACCGGCACGCCGGCCGACGGTGGCAACCACAGCAGTGCTGAGGGTCGCAACGGCAGCGACTACAACAGCCGCACCTACTCCGACGGCGGCTACTCCGACGGCGGCTACTCTGGCCGTTCGTCCGGTGATGGGTACTCCGGGAACAGCAACCACTGACGTGCGCGCGTTGCTCGACACCGTCGAAGGCCCGATCGCGGACTTGTCGAACGTGTCGCGGACGTACACACGGCGTACCGCACTCCGAGCTGTTATGAGCCTCTCGACCGTCAGGCCGGTAGAGGCTGGGGGAACACGAGGGGCTACATGACAGAGCGTGCGTATGACGTCTTCGACTTGGGCGTGCACCGCCCGACCGCGCCACCGCGGTTGGTCGACAGTTCGTTCGGTGGCCTTGCGGATCCGTTCGGTAACGACGCCCCGGACCAGCACCCTGAGTACGACTTCGGCCCGCTCCGGGTCCGGGTACCGGCCGAGGCGATCCTGCGGATGGCCGACGACAACGACGCCGCATTTTTCATCTTCCCTGAAGGTCAGGTCCGGCTCAGCCTGCTCGCGGTTCCGCGCGGTGGCCGGCTCTGGCCGGACCGTGCCGAGCAGATCGCTACCGCACAGGCCGCCCGCGGCGCCGATGTGACCTCGGTGTGGGGCGCATGGGGCCGTGAGCTGCGCATCGTGAGCAACGGCGAGACGAACTGGGTCATCGGGGTCGACGGAGAACGTTGGATGCTCCTGGGCCGCGCCACCTGGCCGGCAGGTGGCGTCGAGTTCGTCGAGACGATGCGCGGGATGATCAGTGGCAGCGTCGTGGAGCGTGGCGACGAGCCACTGCCGGCCTTGACGCCGCTCTACCTGACCCCGCCGGGCGCAGCGGAGGCGAGCGGGGCCGATTCAGAGGATCAGGCGGGACGTGGCGCGACCCCGTATTCCAGCGTGGTCACACTTGTCCAGCCGACGGTCGGCCTGGCCCCGGTCAGCCCGGTCAGCATGACCGCCCCAGTCAGCCCGGTTGCCCCGGTCAGCCTGACCCCCCCAGTCAGCCCGGTTGCCCCGGTCAGTCTGGTTGCCCCGGCCGCCCCGGTCACGCAGCCCAACTCGACACCATCCCATCGGTTGCTGGCGTCCGTGCCCGACAGTGTCGATGAGCGGGACTCGTCCGATGAGCTTGCCGACCCAGGCGTGACACCGGCGGGTGGTGGCGGTCGCAGCCGTCGAGCGGGGCTTCTGGTTGCGGCTGTGCTGCTGCTGGTGTTCGCGGGAGCGGCGACGGTGGTCGAGTACCACGGCTCGTCGCCGTCAGTCTCGTCGCATGAGGCGGCTCTCCCCCCACCGAGGGTTGAGTCGGGGCAGCCACCGGCGGGCGCCTACTCTGACGACGCCCCAGCTCCCGCTCCCGAGGCGGCTGCTCCGACGGCGCCGGCTCCCATCCTGACTCCGCCCTCAGCCACGGCACCGGCCACGGCACCCAGGCCAGACCTGCCCAGGCTCGTCAAGCCGAGTCCGGCCATCGCCCACGGCGGCCCGACGGCGGCTGCGCCGACTGTCGGCCCGGCAT
>JALYVZ010000047.1 GCA_030852965.1 Actinomycetota bacterium
GAGCCGGCGTCCGCGCGGGAGCCGGCCGCGCGGTACTCGGCCGTACAGGGGCGTCCGGCGCGGCGACGGCCACAGCCTCGGCCGGCGTGGCCACGCCAAGCAGGTCGGCGATAATCTCCTGTTCGGTGGCGCGCTGCCAACGCCCGTCGAGCATCCCCACGTACAGATCCGCCTGGATCTGGGCCGACGGCCCTGGATGCCCGGCGCGTTTTACCGCACCGGCCAACCGCTCCAGCCGTTCACACGCCGCAGCCGCCTCCGCCACCGCGAGCCCAGTCCCGGTGATCGTCACCGTCCCGTCCGCGGCTAGATAGCCCACCACACCACGCTCGCGGACTGCCTTGTCGTAGCGGCGCCGGGCATGATCGGGGTCGATGGCCAGCACCGCCCGCCACAACCGGGCCGCCAACTGTCCGGTCGTCCACCCAGTGGCCAACGGCACCAACCGCGCACACACGGCGTCGATCTGCGCGCCGGACAGCCCACACGACCCGGGGCCGAGGTGATCGGCGAACACCCACGCCTTGCCCCGGTCGATGTCGCCGGCCAGCAATGCGGCAAACGCCCTCGGCAGCCCACGCACCACCGCCTCAGCGAAGCCGAGCTCGTTGTCGGCGCGGCGCTGGGTCAACGTCAACGCGGCCGCGATCTCCCCGGACGCCGAGGCGAGAAGCTCCTCCGAGCGGGCGGTGTCGACCCCGTCGGCGAGCGCATCCAGCGCGACGGTGCGCCCGACCTCGACCATCGCGGCCAGCAACTGCCCCTGGTGATGGGCCGACTGCCGGGCATGCGCCCGCAACACTTCGACCACCAGATGATTGGGCACCGACGCCAGGTCGATCGCAGCCAGGGCGACCGCCAGCTCCACACCGGGTGGAACACACGCCAGGCTCGTCACGTGGTCGAACCTACATTCGACCACCGACAATTTCTTTCGGGCACCTCAGCGGGGCCGGTACGTCTGGCCGCCGGGGCGTAACACCGTACCCGCCACCCCCGCCACGCCACGCCCATGCAGCGCACGCCCATGCAGCGCACACCGCCACTCAAGCGGCTTCTTCAGTGCGCTCCAAGTCTCCGGCGGCTTGCCAGGCGGCGAGCCTCCAGCTGACCAGAATGTGACATGGTGCTTATCTCTCCTGAACACACGCTTGTCAGGATCGTCCTTCGAGGTCTGTCTCACCGAGACCGCGGTCTCGGTGAGCGGGAGGGGTCGAGTTCTGATCGAGTTCCGGCTTCTCGGCCAGGTCGAGGCGTGGCGCGACGGCAGCCGGTTGGAGCTGGGCGGGCGCAAGCAGCGGGCGGTGCTCACGGCGCTGCTGGTCCGGGCCGGCCGGGTGGTGTCGCTGGACCAGCTGATCGACGACCTGTGGCCGGGGAACCCGCCGGCCCGGGCGGCGGCCACCGTGCAGGTCTTCGTGTCCAACCTGCGTCGGGCGCTCGCGCCGGACCGGCCGCGCGGCGCGCCGGCACAGCTGCTGGTGACCTCCGCGCCCGGATACGTGTTGCGCGCCGAGCCGGGCGCGATCGACGCACATGAGTTCGTCCGGCTCGCCGAGGAAGGCCGCCTCGCCCTTGATGACGACGACAGCGAGCGCACCGCCGAGCTGCTGAGGCGGGCCGCCGAGCTGTGGCGGGGCGCGGCGTTGGCCGACGTCCGCGACGCTCCGTTCGCGCAGGCCGAAGCCGCCCGGTTGGAGGAGTTGCGGCTGTCCGGCGCCGAGGACCGGGTCGACGCCGAGCTGTCGCTCGGCCGGCACACCGCTGTGGTGACGGAGCTGGAGCAGCGGGTGAACCGGCATCCGATGCGGGAACGGACGAGGGCTCAGCCGGACCTGGCCTGGGAGCGGCCGGAGCCGGTGATCCGCTCCGAACCCGCGTCGGTGTCCTCCGACGAGCCGGGCACGGAGCCAGGGCGGGTGCTCGTCGTCGGCGACAGCGGGGTCAACCGCCGTCTGCTCGTCCGTGCACTGACCGAGCTGGGGCACGAGGCGCTGGCGGCTGAACACGGCCGGCGCGCGACACGGCCGGCGCGAACTGGAGCTGCTGCGCGGCGACGATTCCAGCGGCGGGTTCGACGTCGTGCTGCTCGACTTGCTGATGCCGGTGATGGACGGCTGGTCCACCTTGGTGGAGATCAAGGTGGACCACGGCTGAACCACCTGCCGGTGATCATGGTGTCGGCGGTGCACGAGCTGGAGAGCGTGGCGCGCTGTATCGACCTCGGAGCCACCGACTACCTGCCGAAGCCGTTCAGCGCGGCGGTGCTGCGGGCCCGGCTGCGCTCCTCACTCGCCGCGAAACGGCTGCGTGACGTGGAGCGCGACTGTAGTTCACGTGAAAACGTGAGGTGTGTTAGGACTCGGGTGTTCCGCCGAGAAGATTGACGATCGCCTGCATGCCGGTGCTGAGCTGGGCAAAGCCTTGGCGCATCTCCTGGCCCTGCTGGCGGATCTCTTCGCCTTGCTCTACCTGGGTCTCGCGTAGAGCGTTGAGAACTTGGGTGTGGGCACGCAGCTCGGCGCGGACCTCTGACACGTCCCGGTCGGCGCCGGCGGCCAGCTCGCGTGCGGCGGCCGCGTCTGTGCCGCTGAGGACCACCTCGTCGCGGAGCTGCCCGACCGCCTCCTCGAGGAATGGGACGCGAGCTTCGAGATCGTCGGAGGGGAGCGGCGGGGCCACGTTGGGAAGCGTATCGGGGCGGGGGAGGGCAGGCCAAGGGGCGGCCGTCACCACTGTTACCAACATCTGACCGGACGCCTGGCTCGACTGGCACCACGCTCGCATGGAGCGCATCCGCGCTGCCGGTGGCCGCGCGTCTACCCACCCGCGTCTAACGGCCACCGCGAGCGTCGATCACCCGTCGCCACCCGGGGGGCCTCCACCGGCCGCCCAGACCGCGGGCTTGAGGTCGTACTCGGCGAGCTGATCCAGCGGGCTCGTAGCCACCCCGACCGGCGTCGGTGTGCTCATCACCGGATCGCCGTGCCGCATCCAGACTGACCAGGCAAGCGGCGAAGAAGTACTGCACGGACTGGCCGCCGTCGGCCGGTGAGCTCACCAGCGTCAGCTGCTGCCCTGAGCCGACCGACGCACGATCGGCACCATCGTCGTCGATGTCATCGTGGTCTCTCGTGTCCGGACTCGTCCAACACCCGCCGCTCGACTTCCCACAGCCTAGTCATCGGGGGTTCCCGGCGTTGGCCGATCCGCACGACCAGGGAGGACCCGGGCTCCCGGCGCGGTCAGCCGCCGCCGCTCATCGGGGTGAGAATGTTGTCCAGCCCCCCATACGGGTCCAAGATCTCCGGCATCTCATGACGAGCCTCCGCCCGCACCTGGCGAAGGCTCTCGCTGGCCGAGTAGGTCCGGCCCCGCCGCTCGCCCGCGGGGACGAGTAGTCCAGCATCGACCAGCTGCTGGAGGTCTCTGGTGGCGGTTCGCTCCTCCACATCCGCAAGCCGCAGGTAACTCGAACGGCGAATCCGCAGACCGAGGGCGCAGTCGTACAGAGCCGGGACCGAGCGCTCGTGGATCGTCAGGTCGGCGGCCAGCTCGTCCAGCCTGGTCCACATGTGCCCGGCCTCCGCCAGGCGGCCGACCACGGTCTGCGCCTGCATGTGGTGAGCACGCAGCATGTACTTGATCCACGGCGTCGCGTCGTTGGTCGGCTGCCAACTCCCCTGGCCGACGAGCCCCAGCACGGCGTAGTAGCTCGGCGAATTGCGCCCCAGAAACTCTTCGACGCTGCTGAGCTCCGGCGCCACGATGCTGTCCCGCGCGAGGATCAGGGTCTGCAGGCACCGCGCCGTCCGGCCATTGCCGTCCCGGAACGGATGGATCATGACCAGATTGAGGTGCGCCATCGCGGCACGGACGAAGCTGGGCCGCTCGGCGTCATCCACGACGGTCTGCACCAGTTGCGCGCAGAGCGCGGGCACCATCCGAAAGTCTGGAGCCTCGTAGACAATCTTGTTCGCGCCCTCGTCCACGACGAACACGGTCTTCAGCCGATACCGCCCGGGGCTCTTCATGACGTCATGGGACAACATTATGTAGTGCAGGCTGCGGATGAGTTCCACACTCAGGCTGAAGTGCGGATCGTCGGCCAGTTGTAGGACGTAACTCATAGCGTTGCGGTAGCCGAGGATCTCGGCCCACGTGGTGTCGTCGGCGGTGAGCGGCTCCTCGTCGTCCACCGCCGCGATTGCGTCCTCATCGCTGACGTCGTAGCCCTCAATACTGTTGCTTCCCTGGATTGCGCGGGCAAGCAGGTTGCGGCGCAGCTGGCCGGTCCACCGCCGAGGTTCGCGCAGGGCGAACCGCATGGACCGCCGGTACTCCTCGATCTCCGCGATCACCTCGTCGCCCAGCGCGTCGAGGCCGGGCGCGGCGAACAGCATGGCGATCCTTCCAGGATGTCCTAATGAGCAATACTATAAGCTCTTTGTCCGTTAGTATCGGACAAAGAGACGATGTGCGCGGCTGGACCCGCTGGCGTCCCAGGACCGCTGGCACCGGCATTGGCCTGATGACTGTCAGCTGTCGAAGTCCAACATCACGCGCTCGGAGACCGGCCGACTCTGGCAGGTCAGCACGTAGCCGGCGGACAGCTCGTCGTCCTCCAGCGCGAAGTTGCGCCGCATCGACACCTCGCCGTCGGTGACCTTCGCCCGGCAGCTGCCGCACACCCCGCCCTTGCAGGCGAACGGCAGGTCGCCGCGCACCCGCTGGGCCGAGTCGAGCAACGGCTCGGCGCGCGGCAGGGTGAGCACCGTCGAGCGGCCGTCGAGCACCACGGTGACCTCGCTAGTGCCGCCGTCGGGTGGCGCCTCGTCCGGGTGGTGCAGCTCCGGTGACGGCTCGTCGACCCAGAAGAGCTCGCGGTGCACCCTGGTGCGGTCCACCTCGAGCCCGGTGAGCACCTCGACCGCGGCCTCGGTCACGCCGAGCGGCCCGCACAGCCACCACTGGTCGACCCCCGCGACGTCGACAAGCGCCCCGAGCACCGCCCCGATCTTGTCGGCGTCCAGCCGCCCGAAGAGGATCTCGGCCGCCATCGGCTCGCGGGAGAGCACGTGCAGCAGGTGCATCCGGGGCCGGTGGACGTTCTTCAGGTCGGCCAGCTCCTCGGTGAACATCACCGTGTCGGTGCGGCGGTTGCCGCAGAGCAGGGTGACGTGGGTGTCCGGGTGCGCGGCCAGCACGCTCGCCGCGATGGACAACACCGGGGTGATCCCCGACCCCGCCGCGATCAGCCCGTGGTGCGTCCCTGGCGCCAGGTCCGGGGTGAACGCACCCGACGGCGGGCCGACCTCGACCTCGTCGCCTGGCCCGACCCGGTCGACCAGCCACTCCGAGAACAGCCCGCCGGCGATCCTGCGTACCCCGATCCTCGGCGCGGCGCCGGCCGGCGCGCAGATCGAGTACGAGCGGCGCTGCTCACCGTGCTCGGTCAGCCGGCGCAGCGTGAGGAACTGCCCTGGCCGGAACGCGTAGACCGCGCGCAGCTCGGCCGGCACCTCGAAGGACACCGCCACCGCGTCCTCGCACAGCCGCTGCACCCCGGCCACCCGCAACGCGTGAAACCCGCTCGCGCTCACTTGCCCTATAGCTCCTTGAGGTGTTCGAAGGGTTCGAGGCAGGACGGGCAGCGGCGCAGCTCGGTGCACGGGGTCGGGCCGAACCGGGACAGTTCCTCGGTGCCCGGCGCCCCGCAGCGCGGGCACCCCACCCGCGACGCCGGCGTGGTCAGGGTCAGCGGCACCGGCCCGAACGGCCGGGACCCGATCCGCTCGGGCGGGGCGATGCCGTGCTCGGCCAGCAAGCGACGGCCACGGTCGCTGATCCAGTCGGTGCTCCAGGGCGGTGAGAGCACGGTGCGCACCGTGACCCTGGGGTGGCCGGCCTCGGTCAGCCGGGTGCGCAGGTCGGACCGCATGGCCTCGATGGCCGGGCAGCCGGAGTAGGTGGGAGTGATCGTGACGGTGACCCCGTCGGCGTCCTGGCGGACCTCCCGGAGCACGCCAAGGTCGGCCAGCGTGAGCATCGGCAGCTCCGGGTCGACCACCTCCCCGGCCACCGCACGCGCATCCCTGGGGGTCACCAGGTCGCTCCGGGATGGCGGCGGGCCAGGCTCTGCAGCTGGCCGAGCACGTGCCCGAGCGCCTCGGTGTGCACCCCCTGGCGGCCGCCACGCCCGGCGATCCGCCCGGCTGGCGCCACCGCGGGGCGGGTCAGCGTGGCCAGCGGGAGGACCTCGTCCAGCACCGCGTCCACCTCGGCCCGCAGCTCGTCAGGGTCCACTGCCACCCCGGCCGCGGCCAACCGCCGCTCCTGCTCCGAGCCGAGGTACAGCTCCTCCACATGCGGCCACACCGCGTCCAGGCCGGCCTGCATCCGGGCGCGCGACTCGTCCGTGCCGTCGCCCAACCGCAGCGTCCAGCGGGCGGCGTAGTCGCGGTGGTAGGTCAGCTCCTGCACTCCCCTGCCGGCCACCGCCGCCAGCACCGGGTCGCGGGAGCCCAGCAGCCGCCCCAGCAGGGCCAGCCGCCAGGTGGCGAACACCAGCAGCCGGGCCATCGCGTGGCCGAAGTCCAACCCGTCCCCGAGCTCGGCCAACGCCACGTTGCGGAACTCCGGCTCGTCGCGGTGATAGGCCAGCGCGTCCTCGTCGCGGCCCCGACCCTCCACGTGTCCGGCGCGGGCCAGCAGTACCCGGGACTGCCCCAACAGGTCCAGCGCGATGTTGGCCAACGCCACCTCCTCCTCCAACTCCGGGGCGCAGGCCACCCACTCCGAGAGCCGGTGGCTGCAGATCAGCGCGTCGTCGCCGAGCATCAGGCAGTAGGCCACCAGGTCGTCGGGGTCGACGCCGGCGGGCACCGGTGCGGTGATCTCCGCCGGCACGTCCGCCACCCCGGTGCCGAACGCCCACCTCGGGTCGTCCGCGCCGGTGGTCTGCGAGAGCGACTGGTAGGCGTTGGCCGGGTCGACATGTTCGTTCACAGGTGTGGCACCTCGGCCGGGATCGCGTAGAAGGTGGGGTGCCGGTAGACCTTGTCCGCGGCCGGGGCGAAGAAGGGATCCTTCTCCGCCGGGCTGGACGCCGCGATGGCGTCCGCGCGCACGACCCAGAGGCTCACGCCCTCGTTGCGGCGGGTGTAGACGTCCCGGGCGCTGTGCAGTGCCATCTCGTCGTCGGCGGCGTGCAGCGACCCCACGTGAACGTGGTTCAACCCGCGCTTGCCGCGCACGAACACCTCGTACAGCGGCCACCCGTTCCCGCTCATTCGGAGTCCCCCCGCCGCTTGGCGGCGTAGGCCGAGGCCGCCTCCCGTACCCAGGCGCCGTTCTCATGCGCGCGGCGCCGGTGCGCCAGCCGCTGGGCGTTGCACGGCCCGGAGCCGGAGACCACGGCCTTGAGCTCCGCCCAGTCCGGCTCGCCGTGGTCGTGTGCCTGCCGCTGCTCGTTCCAGCGCAGCTCCGGGTCCGGCAGCGTCACCCCGAGCACCTCGGCCTGCGGCACGGTCATCTCAACGAAGCGCTGTCGCAGCTGGTCGTTGGTGTGCCGCTTGATCCCCCACGCCATGCTCTGCCGACTGTTCGGCGAGTCGCCGTCGGGGGGGCCGAACATCATCAGCGACGGCCACCACCAGCGGTTCACCGACTCCTGCACCATCGCCCGCTGCTCGTCGCTGCCCTTCACCATGGCCAGCAGCAGCTCGTAGCCCTGCCGCTGGTGGAACGACTCCTCCTTGCAGATCCGCACCATCGCCCTGGCGTAGGGCCCGTAGCTGCACCGGCACAGCGGCACCTGGTTGCAGATGGCCGCGCCGTCCACCAGCCAGCCGATCACCCCCATGTCGGCGAAGCTCAACGCCGGGTAGTTGAAGATCGAGGAGTACTTCTGCTTCGACGCGACGAGCTTCTCGGTGAGCTCAGCCCGGTCCACCCCCAGGGTCTCGGCGGCGGCGTACAGGTAGAGCCCGTGGCCGGCCTCGTCCTGCACCTTGGCCAGCAGGATCGCCTTGCGGCGCAGGCTCGGCGCCCGCAGGATCCAGTTGCCCTCCGGCTGCATGCCGATGATCTCCGAGTGCGCGTGCTGGGCGATCTGACGCACCAGCGTGGCCCGGTACCCGTCGGGCATCCAGTCCCTCGGCTCGATCCGCTGGTCGGCCGCGATGGTCGCCTCGAACCCCCGCTCCAGGTCGAGTTGATCGGCCGCGGCCCGGTCACCTTCGTGCATAAGAAACCTCCACAACGACCGAATGTTCGTTCGTCCATGTTCCAGCGGAAGCGCGGTGGACGCAAGGTCCCGGCTCAGGCCGGCGGAACGATGCCGTCGGAGACCATGCGCACCACCTCGTCGGGCAGCGCCTCCGACCCTGGACGCCCCGGCCGGTACCACTCGATGATCGAGTTCACGGTGCCGGACAGCAGACGCGCCGCCAGTGACGGCTCCACATGGGCCAGCACCTGGCCCTCGGCCACCGCGTCGGCCACCAACGAGGCGATGGTCGCGTCGAAGGCCCGGCGGCGGGCCAGCGCCCACCGCTCGGTCTCGGTGTTGCCCCGCACCCGCAGCAGCAACGTCACGTACGGCAATTCGTTCGTCAGCACCTGCACCTGCCGGCGCACGATGTGCCGCAACCGGGCCAGCGGCGGGCCGTCCTGGGCGGCCGGCTCCTCCAGGATGCCGAACAGGCCGTCCAGCGCCCGCTGCAACGCCATCCGCAGCAGCTCCTCCTTGCCGCTGACGTGGTGGTAGAACGACGACTTGGTGATACCGGCCGCGCGGGACAGGTCCTCCATGCTGGTCGCGTCGTAGCCCCGGGTGTTGAACTCCGCCACCGCCACCGCCAGCAACGACTCGCTGTCGTAGACCCTGCGGGCCCGAGCCCGCACCTCGCTCACGAACCGGTGAAGTTCGGTCGCCGCTTGGCCAGGAAAGCCTGCACCGCGCCCTGGTGGTCAGCGGTCAACCCCAGGCGCGCCTGCGCCTGCCCCTCGGCCGCCAGCACGGTCTCCAACGGCGATGACGACCCCGTCGCCAGCGCCTTCTTGATCTCTGCGTAGGCCGCCGTCGGACCGGCCGCCAGCCTGCGGGCTAGCTCCAGCGCCGCGTCCCGCACCTGCTCGGCCGGCACCACCGCGCGCACCAGCCCCCAGTCCCGGGCCTGCTCAGCGCTGAAGGACTCCCCCAACAGCATCAGCTCGGTCGCCCTGGACGCCCCGAGGGAATGCACCAGGCTGGCCGAGAGCCCGGAGTCGGCGGTCAGCCCGATGGCCGCGAACGCGGTGGCAAACGAAGCCCCTTCGGCGGCCACCCGCAGGTCGCAGGCCAGTGCAAAGCCCAGACCGGCGCCCACCGCCGTGCCGTTGACGGCCCCCACCACCGGCTTGGGCATCTCGGTCAGCGACCGAACGATCGGGTTGTAGTGCTCGTCGACCGTCTCGAACGCGCGCGCAGGATCAGCCGCCAGCGCCGCTGCGTGCTCCCTCAGATCCTGTCCCACGCAGAACGCCTTGCCCTGCCCGGTGAGCACCACCGCCCGCACGCTCGAGTCCTCCGCCACCTGCCGGAGCACCTCCAGCAGGGCGTTCTTGACCTCAACGGTGAGCGCGTTGCGTCGGTCAGGCTGGTTGAGCGTGACGATCGCCACCGCATCGTCCGCCAGATCCCGCTCGAGGAGGACCACCGACCCTCGCGCATTGGCTCTGTTGGTCTCCACCGCTCTGTTGGTCTCCACCGCTCTGTTGGTCTCCACCGCTCTGTTGGTCTCCACCGACTCATGCTAGCGATCGCGACAACCGAACGATCGGTCGTCGGTGTCGGACTGCTGGAGCCGGCGCCGGCAGTCAACCAACTGGGCGCCCACTGGCAATTCGGCCGTTGCGACGCATCACCTTCCCCGACTCTCGCGGGGCCTATAACACTGAGCTAGGCAACACTGTAGCTAGGCAACACTGAGCCAGACGTTGGGACACGACCTCGTTGCAGGACGTCATGACTATCGCGGCGAGCCAGCCGACCTTCACGGCGGGTCTGGAGGATCCGCAGGTCCCTCACCAGCTGCAGGCGTCCGAGACCCGGCTGGTCGACCGATACCGCGATCGACAGTGGATCACTGCGGACCGGGTCCGACACGCCTTAGCCACGATCAGCTACCGGTTCGGCGGGGCCCCGGTCCGGCTTTCTGCCCATCCTGATCGAGCGCGCGGCCAGTTCGAACTGGACCACTGATCCCGCCGGCTCACCGGCGTCTGTTCCTGCCGATTCGGGCCCCAGTTCCGTCTACTCTACCGACAGGCGGCCGCCATCTTGGTTGATTGCAGGAGCGCGGACCTGATACTGCAGGCCGTCGAGTAGGCACGTCAGTCCAAAGTCGAATCGCTGTTGTTCAGGCATTGCTGCGCCCAGTTCATCAGCGTCTCCCGCCACCCGGACTCGAGCACGGTGGGCCGTGGTGACGGTCCGATCGCGTGATCGACGGCCAGGGCGATCAACTCGTTCTTGCCCTTCAGGTGGCGACGCCGCGACTGTCGACGACTTGCTGTGCGTGCTCGCCACCAAGCCGTCATTACTCCGCGTCGAGAACGGCATCGATCTCCTCATCGGTCACGTCCTCGATCTCGAGTCGCTCCAAGATCTTCGCGGTGCGCAACTCCGCTTTCACGCTTCCCCGGTGCAACTTGTAGAGCGTGTCCCCGTACCCGCCCTCGACATCGGCGAGACGCGCTTCAAGCGCGAGAATGCGGCGTTCAAGAGTCTGTAACGAGGCCATGTCGGTCATCCTCTCGCACCTGAGCAGCGCGCGCCGCCGTCCGGGCTGCCGGACAAGCCGTCGCTACCGCTCACATGGCGGGGCACGCCCGTCACGCCGCAGACTACGCCCTGACGGCCATCCGCCACGGTCCAGACCCTGGGACAAGGTTGATCTTCAGCCGGTAGTCGACGGGCAGACTGGTGATGCAGTTGGCCGGCGGGTCAGCACGCGGGTGATGCCGCCGTCGTCGTTGTCGATGTCCCGGACATGCTCGAAGCCGAGCTTCGCCAGCACGGCCAGCGAAGCCGTGTTCGGTGCCGCCACGGTGGCGTGGACTTCGGAGAACCCAAGGCTGCAGAAGCCGTAGGTGACGATCGCCTCAGCAACCTCGGTACCCAGCCCGGATCCCCAGACCGCGGGGATCAGCGCATAGATGATCTCGTGGCCGTCGACCGTACCAGTCCACTTGATCTCCGCATGCCCGATCATGCGGCCGTCCTGGCGGACGGCCCACACATCGAAAAGGTCCTGGACGTAGACCTTCGTGAAGATCCGCCCGAAGAGAGCCCGGTCCGCTGCTTCGGTGTCCGGCCCAGCACCCATCCACTGCGACACCCTCGGGTCCTGGAACATGGCGACAAAGGCCTCTTCGTCAGCGGGGACGTACGGTTCCAGCAGCAGCCGTGCGGTGCGCAGTGTCGTGACCACGTCGAGACGCTATCCGCTCCGTCAACGGCCACCGGGCGGCACCAGGTTCGCCGGAGCTCGGGGCATCCTCTCTCAGTCATCGACGCCGATAGTTAGGTCACTATGTCCTTCGGACTCGTCTGATGATCCGCTCGGGTTGAGTGCGGAGTCGATGCCATCGGCGGCGGCGCGGATGGCGCGATGCAGGCCGATGAACGGGCCCGCCAGTGGCCCGTCTCCGGTGAGGGTGCCGCCGGCCTGTTCGACGAGACGGCGCAGGGTCGCGACGATCTCGGGGTCAGTGGTGACGATGCGGACGCCCTCGTCGTCGGACTCCCATCGGATCGCCGCCGCGGCGGCCTGCTCGGGGGTGATGTCGGTGGTGTCGGCGAGGTCGAGCTCACCGATCTTCGCCAGGGCCAGGTCGGGGGTGACGCCCAGCGCGGTGAGCGCCTTGCCGGCCATGCTGCTGTCGAGCCGGGTGAGTGCCTCGAAAAGATGTTGGGTGCCGATCGGTGCGCCCGCGGCGCACTCCCGGGCGAGGGCCAGTGCCTGTTCGGTGGCCGGTGTAAGGGCGGAGCCCACCAGGCGCGGTGGAGCAGGTGCCGCGCTGAGGGCCGCGGCTCGGATCTCGGCGAACGATCGGCCGTGTTGAGCGAGGATCTGTGCCGCGATGCCGTTGCCCTCGGCCAGGAGCCCGAGCAGGATGTGTTCCGCGCCGATGTGGTCGGAGTTCTGTCCCAGTGCCTCACGCAGCGACAACTCCAGCACCCTCTTCGCCCGTGGGGTGAACGGAATGTGCCCCGACAGCTCTTGCTGACCGGGGCCGATCATCTCTCGGATCGCGGTATCGACGACGTCGGCCGTGATGCCGAATCCGGAGAGCACGCGGGCGACGCCGGTCTCATCGCCCAGACTGACCAGAGCGGACAGCAGGTGCTCGGTGCCGATGTAGTTGTGGTGGAACCGGCGGGCTTCTTCCTGCGCGAGCACGACGACCCGCCGTGCCTCGTTGCTGAATCTCTCGAACATGTTGCCATGGTCCCAACCCTGTCAATACACTACTTTTGATAGGGAGGATGTGGTATGGACAGGGACTGGGACGCTCGGCTGAAGGCATGGCAGGACGAGCTCGAGCTCCTCGCCCGACTGGGGGACACCCGGTGGGTGTCGCTGGCCGACGCGGAGAGCCAGGTCGGCGTGTCCCGCTCCGCGCTGAGGACCTGGTACCGCAAGGGCGAGATCCCGTCCCGGCTGGTCGACGGCCCCCACGGGCCGCAGCGGCTTGTGCCCATCGACGCCGTGCGCGAAAGGGCCGAGCGCTCGACCCGGATCCGCAAGCGCGTTGAGCAGGAGATCAGCCTGGAAGCCCAGCTCGCGCTGCTGCGCAGTCAGGTTGATCGGCTGGAGCTACGGTTGTTGGCCTTGGAGGCGCGACCTTAAGACCCTCACGGGTCGGTGCGGCAGCCCAATGTCCCGCCCTGCGAGGCCGCCGCCAGGGGGCAACAAGACCCGCCGCTGACCAGACCGCGATGACTAGACCGATCGGGTGGCGATCCAGCAACAAGTTTGAGAGGCCACCGCAGGGGGGACCCGTGTCCCAAGACCTCACCACAGGTCGCTGGGGAGCGGACCTGTGGTAGCCGAGGTCGGGGCCGTCACTCGGGGTGGCGGCCCCGTCTCACGTCTCCTTCAGCTCCCTATCGCCGATCATGACCGGAGGAGACACCTGGTCAAACGTGGAGCCGATGGTCGGGATGAACCGACGGCGACCAGAGGATGTGTGAGTGGTTCAGGCTCTGCGGTCACGGGGCTGACGGCGGTGCGCCGCGGCGGTGACGTAGCGCCAGCTCCAGGCACGCCGGGCGTAGAGTCGAACACTCCGATCGGCCGTTGTGTTTTTGGTGTTTATAGCGGATCCTGGTGTCATGAACCCCACGCGACGAAAGTCGGCCGCCGGCATGCTGTCCACCGGCGACGCAGCCCGGATCATGGGTTCCTCCCGGCAGCACGTCGTGGACATGTGCACCCGAGGAGAGCTGCCCTTCATCTGGATCGGGCGGCACCGCCGCGTCCAGCGCTCCGACCTGGACTCTCTGCTGGATGTCCAGCATCGCCAGCTCACCAGGGATCAAGAACGATCGCTGTGGCTGCACAGAGCTCTTGTCGGTCGCCTGATGGAGCAGCCAGACCAGGTAATGAACCTGGCCAGGAAGAACGCGATCCACCTGCTGCGGCAACAACAGCGGACCGGCATGACCACACACTGGCTCACGGAGTGGCTGCGGGTACTCGACAGAGGGGTGGACGAAGTCGCTGAAGTGCTGACCTCGCGCAATCCGCTGTCTTTGGAGCTGCGTCAGAACTCGCCATTCGCCGGCGCCCTTCCACAGGAGACGCGGTCAAGGGTTCTCGCCGCGTTTGTCCAGCACTGGCGCGATGATCACCACACGCCACCCAAGCGCACCGGTCACGACCTTGTCGAAGCATGAACCGCGAACAGATGGCTCACGTCCTGCGAGCCGCTTGCGGCAT
Organism: Actinomycetota bacterium; assembly: GCA_030852965.1. Lineage (GTDB taxonomy): Bacteria > Actinomycetota > Actinomycetes > Mycobacteriales > Pseudonocardiaceae > Pseudonocardia. Next base: position 13,992 of record JALYVZ010000047.1, read on the forward strand.
CGTCAACGACCCGAACATCCTGGTGATCGGCAGCCAGTCACTACTCGCGAGCTACGACGAGGAAGAGCTTCCCGACGCCGCGACGGCTTCGATGGAGGTCGACCTGGCCTACTTCGACGATCCGGACGACTCAAAAGCTGACATGATCGACGGGGCAATCGGCGAGTTGTCGCTCTTCCACGAATCATTCGGCTTCTACGCCCAAGGGGTAAGTGTTCGCACCGCCGTGCTCCCCAATGGTTGGCGCGACCGGGTGGTGCCGTGGTCCACCAACGAGACCGGTCAGTCGCGCGCGGCCTTCCTGGAGCCGCACGACTGCGTCGTGTCCAAGCTCGTGGCCCACCGAGCGAAGGACAAAGCATTCACCGAAGCGCTACTCCACGCACGCCTCATCGACTCAACCACACTCCGGCGCCGCATCGATGAGTTACCCGACGATCTCGATCCGCGCATTCCGGCCAGTCTCCACGCGTGGCTTGACGCACAGCAAGCGCTCGAGTCCTGACCGTGACCCCGGCACCAAGCCCGGAAAGAGGTGGTCCCAGCATGCGTAGGCGCGGCACCGCGGTGCCGACGGACACCAACGACGGTCTACAGCTCAACGGCATGCTGGCCCTGTCACGGAAGCTGCGGCCCAGTGAGCACCACAGCCGCGAACGGCGAGCAACGTATTGGATGGACTACGGCCACGCCCTGGCCCGGGTACGGCGCCGTGACGACGCCGTACCGGGCGCTGCGGCGGGGTGAGCAGCTGTTTCCCATGCGGGTGCTGCGGCGGGGTGAGCAGCTGTTTCCCATGCGGGTGCTGCGCAGCTCGCCGAGCTGACCACCCATTCCAAGCGGGGACGCGGTCGGCCGGGAGCTGCGCGGCATGGCCTACCGAGCCGGGCTGCCCAGGTAGCCCAGTTGGGTGGCGTTGCCTCTGTGCAACGCGGCGGGGCTCGGCGTCCCTAACGTTCCACGTCGTGCCATCGACTCCGCTGCTGGTGTGGCTGACCTCAGTCACCGACCGCCGAGACCACGCCGTCACCAGGTGTCCGCGAGGCCTCGCCTCAGGTGCCGACGTAGGCCGCGAGGGCCTCGCCTCAGGTGCCGACGTAGACCGCGAGGTGCTCGCCGGTGAGGGTGGAGCGGGCGGCGACGAGGTCGGCGGGGGTTCCCTCGAAGACGATCCGGCCGCCGTCGTGGCCGGCGCCGGGGCCGAGGTCGATGATCCAGTCGGCGTGCGCCATGACCGCCTGGTGGTGCTCAATGACGATGACCGACTTGCCGTCCTCGACGAGCCGGTCGAGCAGGCCGAGCAGCTGCTCGACGTCGGCGAGGTGCAGGCCGGTGGTCGGCTCGTCGAGGACGTAGACCCGGGAGTCGGCACGGCCCTTCTCGGCCAGGTGGGTGGCCAGCTTGAGCCGCTGCCGCTCGCCGCCGGACAGCGTAGTGAGCGGCTGGCCGAGGCTGAGGTAGCCGAGCCCGACATCAAACAGTCGAGCCAGGACGGCGTGCGCGGCCGGCGTCCGCGCCTCGCCGGCGCCGAAGAACGCTAGCGCCTCGGTCACCGACATCGCGAGCACCTCGCTGATGTCCTTGCCGCCGAGTCGATACTCCAGTACCGATGCCTGGAACCGCTTCCCCTCGCACTCCTCGCAGATGGTGGCGACGCCGACCATCATCGCCAGGTCGGTGTAGATGACGCCGGCGCCGTTGCAGGTGGGGCAGGCGCCCTCGGAGTTGGCGCTGAACAGCGCCGGCAACACGGCGTTGGCCTTCGCGAACGCCTTGCGGATCGGGTCGAGCAGCCCGGTGTACGTCGCCGGGTTGCTCCGTCGCGAGCCGCGGATCGCGCGCTGGTCCATCGACACCACACCCGCGCCGGCTGGCCCCGAGAGATGCGGCAGCGATCCGTGCACGAGCGAGCTCTTGCCGGAGCCGGCGACGCCGGTGACGACGACCAGCACTCCGAGCGGGATGTCGACGTCGACGTCGCACAGGTTGTGTGCCGTCGCGCCGCGGATCTCCAGCGTGCCGGTGGGCATCCGCACCGTCTCCTTCAGCCCGGCCCGGTCGTCGAAATGGCGGCCGGTGATGGTGCCGCCGGCCCGCAGCCCCTCGACGGTGCCCTCGAAGCAGACGGTGCCGCCCGCCGTACCGGCGCCGGGGCCGAGGTCGACGACGTGGTCGGCGATCGCGATCGTCTCCGGTTCGTGCTCCACGACGAGCACCGTGTTGCCCTTGTCCCGCAGCCGCAGCAGCAGGTCGTTCATCCGCGCGATGTCATGCGGGTGCAGGCCTGTGGTGGGCTCGTCGAAGACGTAGGTGACGTCGCTGAGCGAGGAGCCGAGGTGGCGGATCATCTTGGTGCGCTGCGCCTCGCCGCCCGACAGCGTGCCCGACGGCCGGTCGAGGCTGAGGTAGCCCAGCCCGATCTCCACGAACGAGTCGAGGGTCTGTTGCAGCGTGGCGAGCAGCGGCGCCACCGACGGCTCGTCGAGGATGCGCATCCACTCGGCGAGGTCGCTGATCTGCATCGCGCACGCATCGGCGATGCTGATCCCGCCGATCCGCGACGACCGGGCCGCCTCGGACAGGCGGGTGCCGCCGCACTCGGGGCAGGCGGTGAAGGTGACCGCCCGCTCCACGAAGGCGCGGATGTGCGGCTGCAGCGAGTCGACGTCCTTGGAGAGCATCGACTTCTTGATCTTCGGGACCAAGCCTTCGTAGGTCAGGTTGATGTTGTCAAGCTTGATCTTGGTCGGCTCCTTGTGGAGCAGGTCGTGGAGCTCGCGCTTGGTGAACTCAGCGATCGGCTTGTCCGGGTCGAAGAAGCCGCAACCGCCGAAGATGCGGCCGAACCAGCCGTCCATGCTGTAGCCGGGGATCGTGAGGGCGCCGGAGTTGAGCGACAAGCTGGCGTCGTACAGCTGGGTCAGGTCGAGGTCGGTGATCGAGCCCCGGCCCTCGCAGCGCGGGCACATGCCGCCGGTGATGCTGAAGCTGCGCCGCTCCTTCACGGTCTTCCCGCCGCGCTCCAGCGTGACCGCGCCCGCTCCACTGATCGAGGCGACGTTGAACGAGAACGCCTGGGGCGAGCCGATGTGCGGCTGCCCGAGCCGGCTGAACAGGATGCGCAGCATCGCTCCTGTGTCGGTGGCCGTGCCGACCGTGGAGCGGGGGTCGCCACCCATCCGCTCCTGGCCGACGATGATCGCGGTCGTCAGCCCGTCCAGTACGTCGACATCAGGCCGGGACAGCGTCGGCATGAAGCCCTGGACGAAGGCGCTGTAAGTTTCGTTGATCATCCGCTGCGACTCCGCGGCGATCGTGCCGAACACCAGCGAGCTCTTGCCCGAGCCGGAGACGCCGGTGAACACCGTCAGCCGGCGCTTCGGGATCTCGACGCTCACGTCCTTGAGGTTGTTCACGCGCGCGCCGTGCACCCGGATCAGATCGTGGCTGTCGGCAGGGTGATCGGCAGGGTGCAGCTCAGGCGACTGCGGGTCCGTCCTCGTGGCCATGCTCACAGTGTCTCCATCTGTTGGGCGGGGCCGCCATCGCGGTTCTCCGTCGGCGTCGCCTGGCTCGATCTGACCAGCTTCGAGCAGTCCGCTCCTGCCACCGTGACGGAGTGAAGGCGAACAGGCGGCGCACGGTCGCGGCGACGAGGCGGTCGTCGGCCGCGCCGGCCATGAGCTGGAGATCGACGAGATCGTGGGCGCGTTCGTTGCCCGGCTCGGTACACGCATGCAGCTTCTGGGCGATCTGGTGGTGCAGGGGTAGGACGGGCACGGGATGCGGGGCGCCCAGGCCGAGTTCGGCGAACAGCTCGACGACCTCGGCCGATAGTTCCCGCTCGGGTTCCTCGCGGGGTCGTGGCCTCCAGCTCGTCGTAGCCGACCTCGACGTCGATCGTCGCGAACGGGCGTCGGTGGAACGTCAGCTTCACGACCAGCGGCCGCATCATGTAGGCCGTCGGCACCCGTGCCGCAGGCCGTTGGCGTCCCTCGACGGCGGTGCCGCTGAACCCGCCCCAGCCCGGGACGAGGTTCGCGTGCAGTTCGGTGCGGAACGCGGCGGTCACCACGGAAGGCAATGTCCAGGTGGTCGGGGGTCTGGCGAGTCATCTGGTCGCCGAAACGAAGCTCGAGCCGGTGCCGCCCTGGACCGCGCAGGCGGCAGCATCTGGGCGAGCGCGACGTTTGGCGACCAGCGACTGCAGCCGCTTCACCGTCGAGGCGCGAGCTGCTGCGGCGTGGGCAATGCGTTGTGCCCGAGGTGGGCCAGCGCGCCTCGCGCAGCCAGCTTGCGCAGCTCGACCGCGGGCACAACCGCAGCCTGCGCATCGCGCGTGGTCACCACGCCGTGCGTGTCGAACGCGAGCTCCCGCAGCTGCTGCCGGTACGTCACCTCACACCTGCCATACGTACCACTTTAAGGACGTCTATGACAGATGGTAGGCACGGTATCCGCGACACCGACGCCGCGGCCAGGAAGGCGGTGCGCCCGTTGACGTCCCCCACACGGCTGCGCAGCTGACGCCTGCCAGCCGCTCCGGGCCGGAGATAGGGGCGCCGGGCCGAGGGGCCGGCAACTGCCGGCCCGCGCCGCTGGAGGCGACGCGCTCGATTCGGTAGAGACAAACCCAGCAACCCCGACACGTGTCCGGCAAGAGGATCCCGTTACGGACCTGCTGCGGGGTGTCGTCAGCCGGCGCGGCGTTCTTGATCGAGACGCTCGAGTAACCACGAACGCGCCATGGTCGACATGGGCAGGTGCAGCTCGCGAGCCAACCCCTGCAACTCGTTGAACTGCTCGTCGGTCAGCCTGAGAGCCTGTTGGTGAACCACATTCGCCGTACTGGGATCGTGGGTGGCGGGTAGCGATTCGGTCACGTGGGCGTGTTGTGGCCTGATGTGGGAGGGGGCTCCTGGTAGCAGAGGAGTGTCGATCAACTCCGCTAACCAGAAGCCCCTGGGATGTCTGTTTACTCTGTCACGGCCGCGAAGGCCAGTTGCCCGATGGCTGGGTGTGGTTGCACCGGCCGGGCCCGCCGCTGTAACTATTCAGGAGGGTGCGGCGGCTGGTGGTAGCCAGGCGCCGGTGGTGAACAGCTGCTCGAAGGCGTCGATGCTGTCGATCCCCCATTTTGCGGCGGTGGACACGTAGGAGCGGACGACGGCGA
>JALYVZ010000201.1 GCA_030852965.1 Actinomycetota bacterium
GCTCGACGGTGTGCGCGGCCAACCGCTGCCCGGTGTGCTCGGCGGCGAGCTGGCTGAGCAGCCCGGCGCCCGCCGGGTCGAGGAAGACACCGCAGATCTCGCGCAGTGCCTCGTAGCCGACGGTGCCATCCACCGGCCAGGACGCCGGCAGCGCCTCCCCGACGCCGAGGATCTTCTCCACCAGCAGCCACCGGTCGGCGCCAGGCACTGCCCGCAGAGCCGCCCGCAGCGCGCGCAGGTAGCCGCCGGGGTCGGTCAGCCCGTCCGGGTGGTCCACCCGCAGCCCGACGTGCACGTCGGGGTCGGCGTGGAACCAGCGCAGCAGCTCGCGATGGGCATCGGCGAACACGCCGACGTCCTCCACCCGCAGCGCGGCCAGGGTGGAGATATCGAAGAACCTTCGGTAGTTCAGCTCCGAGCCGCCGCGCAGCCAGGACGCCAGCCGGTAGTGCTGCCGGTCGTGCACCTCGGCGGCGGCGCCCTCATCGGCGCTGCCGGGGGCGACCGGAAGCAGGTGCTCGTAGTAGCGCAACCCCGGGTTGCCGTCCACGTCGCGGACCAGTTCGAGCTTGGCCAGCTCGTCGGGCTCCTCGTCGGCCGAGCCGGCCAGGATCGGCACCATGATCGGGCCGGCGTCCCAGTCGATGTCGAAGTAGTTCACGTACCGCGAGGAACGGCCGTGAATGAGCACGTCGCACCACCACGGACTGACCGTCGGCATCGATACCCCGACGTGGTTGGGCACGATGTCGACCAACAGCCCCAGCTCCGCCGCCCGCAGCGCGGCCACCAGCCGCCGCCGGCCGTCCTCACCGCCGCGGTCGGTGGACGCCCGAGAGGGGTCCACGACGTCGTAGCCGTGGGCCGAGCCAGGGGTGGACTCCAACATGGGTGACGCGTACATCGCCCCGACCCCGAGCGCGGTCAGGTAGTCGGTAAGCCCGGCGGCGTCGTCGAAGGTCTGCTCGGCGTGTAGTTGCATCCGGTAGGTCGAAGCGGGGATCACGCCTGTCTCCGTTGCAGGACCAGCAGAGACCGCGCGGGCACGGTCAGGGTGCCGCCGCATGCGTGCAGCTCCGGCTCGGCGGCCACCACCCCGGGGCTGTTCGACAGGGTGACGACCTCGCCCCGGGCGGTGTCGACCACCACGGCCCACGCCGCGCCGTAGCGCTCGCCGGGCAAAGTCGTCTCGATGTCCTGGTCCGAGGCGTTGAAGCACAGCAGGAACGAGTCGTCGATCACCCGCTCGCCGCGCTCGCTCACGTCCGGGATGGCGTCACCGTTGAGGAAGACCACGATGCTCTGGCCGAACCCGGACGACCAGTCCTGATCGGTCATCTCGTGGCCGGACGGGGTGAACCAGGCGATGTCGTGCAGCTCCTCGCTGTCGCCCGCGCCACGGATCAGCGGCCGGCCGGCGAAGAACCGCCGGCGGCGGAACACCGGGTGTGCGTGCCGGATGGCGCTCACCCCGGCGGTGAATGCGATCAGGTCGGCGTTTTTCTCCGCCAGGTCCCAGTCCACCCAGGACAGCGGGCTGTCCTGGCAGTAGACGTTGTTGTTGCCTTGCTGGGTGCGGCCCAGCTCGTCGCCGTGCAGCAGCATCGGCACACCCTGGGACAGCAACAAGGTTGCAAGGAAGTTGCGCCGCTGGCGGGCGCGGAGCCCCAGTATCTCGGGGGCGTCGGTGGGACCCTCGACGCCGCAGTTCCAGGAGCGGTTGTGGCTCTCGCCGTCGTTGCCGTGCTCGCCGTTGGCCTCGTTGTGCTTCTCGTTGTAGGAGACCAGGTCGTTGATGGTGAACCCGTCGTGCGCGGTGACGAAGTTGATCGAGGCGTACGGTCGGCGGCCGTCGTCCTGGTAGAGGTCGGAGCTGCCGGTCAACCGGGAGGCGAACTCGCCGAGGGTGCCGGGCTCGCCGCGCCAGAAGTCCCGTACGGTGTCGCGGTACTTGCCGTTCCACTCCGTCCACAGCGGCGGGAAGTTGCCCACCTGGTACCCGCCGGGGCCGATGTCCCACGGCTCGGCGATCAGTTTGACCTGGCTGATAACCGGGTCCTGTTGGATCAGGTCGAAGAACACACTCAGCCGGTCGACGTCGTAGAACTCCCGGGCCAGGGTGGAGGCCAGATCGAAGCGGAAGCCGTCCACGTGCATCTCGGTGACCCAGTACCGCAGTGAGTCCATGATCAGCTGCAGGGTGTGCGGGTTGCGTACGTTCATCGAGTTGCCGGTGCCGGTGTAGTCCAGGTAGTAGCGCCGGTCGTCCTCCACCAGCCGGTAGTACGCGGCGTTGTCGATGCCGCGCATCGACAGCGTCGGGCCCATGTGGTTGCCCTCGGCGGTGTGGTTGTAGACCACGTCGAGGATCACCTCGATGCCGGCCTCGTGCAGGTCGCGGACCATCGTCTTGAACTCCTGTACCTGGCTGCCGGCTCGGGCGCCGGAGGCGTAGCCGTGGTACGGGGCCAGGAAGGCGATGGTGTTGTAGCCCCAGTAGTTGGCCAGCCCCTTCTGTTCCAGGAAGTCGTCGTTGAGGAACTCGTGCACCGGCATCAGCTCGACGGCGGTGACCCCGAGGTGCTGTAGGTGCTCGATCATCAATGGATGGGCCAGCCCGGCGTAGCTGCCGCGCAGCTCCTCGGGGATGTCCGGGTGGCACTTCGTCAGCCCGCGCACGTGCGCCTCGTAGATCACCGAGCGGTGGTACGGGGTGCGGGGGGAGCGGTCGTTGCCCCAGTCGAAGTAGGGGTTGATCACGACCGACTTCGGCACGTGGTCGGCCGAGTCGTCGTCGTTGCGGGTGTCGGGGGAGTCGAACTGGTAGCCGAACACCGAACGGTCCCAGGCCACCCCGCCATCGACGGCCTTAGCATACGGGTCGATGAGCAACTTGTTGGGGTTGCAGCGCAGCCCTGCGCCCGGGTCGTGTGGCCCGTGTACCCGATAGCCGTAGCGTTGCCCTGGCTCGACGGCGGGCAGGTACCCGTGCCAGACGAAGCCGTCGACCTCCCGGAGCTGCACCACGTCGTCCTGGTTGCCCCGCTCGTCGAACAGGCACAGCTCGACCTGTTCGGCTAGCTCGGAGTACACCGCGAAGTTGGTGCCGGCACCGTCGTAACTGGCGCCCAGCGGGTACGCGCTTCCCGGCCACGGCCGCATAGAGATGTCCTCCCGTGAAGTTCGTAGGCCCGCTGGCTCAGGAGAGCCAGCGAACCCGGAGCCGCAATGGCCCTAACCTAGTGCGCCGCGCTCCGCTCGTCCGGGCGGCGCCGGCAAGCCGTGGCGAGTGAGGTCAGCGGCTGGGGCAGGATGGCCGGCATGGGCACCTTGTTCACGAAGATCATCAACGGCGAGCTGCCCGGCCGGTTCGTGTGGCGGGACGAGCGCGCGGTCGGGTTCCTGTCGATCAACCCGTTGGGCGCCGGTCACACGCTCGTAGTGCCGATCCAGGAGATCGACCACTGGGTTGACGCGGACGACGAGCTGCTCGGGCACCTGCACCGGGTCAGCCACCGGATCGCCGAAGGCGTCCGGGCGGTGTGGCAGCCGCCCCGGGTGGCGTTCATCATCGCCGGATTCGAGGTGCCGCACCTGCACCTGCATGTCTATCCCGCCTGGCAGCTGGGGGACTTCGACTTTGCGAACGCCCAGCGCGACCCGGACCCGTCCGAGCTGGACCGTAATGCCGAACTGTTGCGTGGGGCGCTGCGCGCGGCTGGTCACGGCGGGTACGTGCCGGACTAGCACAGAGTTTGGGACTAGCGGGCGCCCGGCTGGTCAGCCACGTGGGCGCCGGGGCGGGCCTCAGCGCGGGCGTCGCCCCGGCCCCGGTCACCACGAGGGCGCCGACCGCTCGAACAACACCGCTCGTCTGAACGATGGGGACGGCGGCGGCACACGACGACTGGCGGCATGGCGAACACCCGGAGGGTTGGGATCGGATGTGAGCGGGGAACGGACCAGGCGCTCTGGTGGTCGTTCCCGCTAGTTCCCGCCGCCGAACTTGGGTGGTAGGACGTTGAAGGTGACGTTCCCGGAAGATCCGGCGAAGCCGGTGTCCCCCGCGTAGGCGGCCGTCACCGTGTAATTTCCGGGGGGTGGACTGACCGTGTCGCAACTACCCTGGCTCGTCCCCTTCGAGGTGCGGGTGCTCTCCTGCACCTCCGTCGTACAGACCCGTTGCCCCATGAGCGTGAAGGTCACCTTGCCGTGGGGTGCCACGCCCGACCGGGCGGTAACCGTCGCGGTGTAGATCACTCGTCCTCTGACCGACAGGTCAGCGGATGCCCTGGTCGTGGTGGGGGTGAGCGGGGCGGCTGGCCGGTTGACCCGCACGGTGGTGGTGCCGACCGAACCGGCGGAGCTGGGGTCGCCCGAATACGTAGCGGTCACGGTGTCGAGCCCGTCCGGTGTGTTGGTAGTGATGCATTGGGCCCGGCTCGTCGCATTCGCCGTGAGCAACACGGTGGCGACACACAGCGGGCTGGGACCGACGGTGAAGGCCACCGTTCCGGTCATTGCCCTGGCGCCCGACGCCGCGCTGACGAACGCCGTGTAGGTCACCGGGTCGCCCTGGGTCGAGATCCTCGGGTTCGCCGTCACCGTCGTGGTGGTCGGCCCGGGCGCCGCGGCGGCCGCGGTGGCCGGGAAGGCGGCGAGGGCCATGAAGATCGAGGCGGCGAGTGCCATGGCGGGGAGCACGCGGCGTGGCCGTGCCGCGCGCAACTGTGACCGTGGTCGCGGCCGTGCCACGCTCCGGGAGCGCCGCGTCTTCCGTCGGCGCGGTGACCCCCGATCGACCGGCGATCCGCCCGGGCTTGACCCCACACTGCGGTTGAGGCGTCCACCGTCCACGATGCATCTCCTCGCCTGTCGCCGATATCGGATGCAGACTCGGCGTTCGGCGCATTCTCAGGCTTATGGCCGCCGGCAAACGTCATCCAGGTGGACGATCTGTCGGATGTCCCGGTTGCGGCGTGGCCGCCGGTGCCCATCCGGACGTCAGCAGTAACCCCAGCGACCGCGCCGCTTAACCCGCCATCCAAGTCTGGACGCGGGCTCGCCGCGTTGGTGTCGGCGACTCCGACAGCCGGCCGGAGAATCTGGGAGAGCTTGCGCAGACCGGGCCAAGAACTGTCAGGGATAGAATGTATGTCGATCGCGTGAGGCAGCTGACGGATGCTTCCCCCGGTGGAGCTGGCGGCTGCGGGCCACCGGCTGTTTCACCACGGGCGGCGGCCCTATTGGTTGTCGGCGAGTTGGTCGTCGTCGAGCAGATGGTCGCGGGGGTCGACAACCGCCGTGGTGGTGCCCGTTGACTGGGCAAAGATGGGGTCGCCCGAGTACGTCGCCGTCACGGTGTTGACCCCCAGCGGGGTGTTGGTTGTCGTGCACCCGGCCATGCTCGATGCATTTCGGGTGAGCACCACGGTGGCGGCACACAGCGTCCTGGACCCGATGGCGAAGGTGACTGTCCCGGTCAGTGCCCTGGACCCGGACGTCGCGCGGACAGCCGCCCGGTAGGTCACCGGGTCGCCCTTTGTCGATGTCCTCGGGTTCGCGTTCGCGGTCGTGGTGGTGGCGGTTCGCACGGCCGGTGCCGCCGACGCGGTGGCCGTGAGGACGTTGAGGTTCACGACGACGAGGGTCGCCGTGGTGGCGACCAGCGCCCCGGCCCGGCGGTAACGCCGCGCTGTGCCAAAGGTATCGCGCTGCAGGTCGTCGTCCACGCCTCGTCTCGGTCTGGGATGTCCGCATTGAGGCTGGACCTTCGCAACGCCGGCAACATCGTCCAGGTGGACGATCTGTCGGGCCGGCATTCAGCTGTGCGGGTACGCCCGTCCGGCGTTGCGGACCATCGCGACGGCGATCTCGGCTCGCGAACGGCACCCCAGCTTGGACAGGACGCGAGAGACGTGCGTACGCACGGTGTTGCGTGAGACATATAGCCGCTTCCCGATCTCGGGATTCGTCAGACCTTCGGCGACGAGCTCGGCCACCGCCCGCTCGGCCGGGGTGAGTGCCCCGACCCCGGTCTCGGTCAGCCGGCCTGGGCGCCGACCGGGACGCAGCCCCGCCGCTCGCGCCGCCGTGACGACCCGCATGAGGTCATGGCGTGCGCCCAGGGCCGAGAGCACTGCGCACGCCTCGTCGAGCAGCACCATCGCCCGCTCGTGGGCGCCGGTTCGCGCCAGCGCGGCGGCTGCCTCACCGCAGGCCAACGCTCGCTCTAGCGGTCGGGGACCCGCCCGCTGCACATCGACCGCCGCCAGCAACGCGTCCACGTCATTGTCGAGCAGGCCACGACAGCGCAGCATGGTGCCCTGCAGCGTGTACGCGTCGGGATGTGAGTCGGCGAGTACGTCGATTGCCTCGAGTGCAGCCCTCGCGCGTCGCTGGTCCCCGTGCGCCAGGGCAAGACGGACATAGTCGACGGCGAGCGCCGGAAGGCTGGCCATAGTGCCGCTCGCCGTTGCGCTGTCCCATCCCGCCATCAGCGCGGACCACGCGAGGTCTGGCCGACCCTCGGCCTCCCGCAACAACGCCGTCGCCAGCGCGCCGAACTCGGAGAACGGCACGACTCCGCCCCGGCCGGCCGCCTGGTTGGCTCCGATGAGTGCCTCCCGCGTCGCGGCGAGATCCCCGCGATGCACAGCGAGCAGCGCCCGCAGGTTCAGCGGGCCGCGCAGAAATCCCGAACCCATGGCACGGGCAGCGGCAATCCCGATCTCCAGCTCCGCGTCGGCCGCGGGCCAGTCTCCGGCCACGAAGCACACCAGGGCACGCGCGCTGTTGCAGAATGGCAGGATCTGCCGATCACCGAGTCGTTCGGCGAGCAACCGTCCAGCGGTGAGGACGCGGTTGGACTCGGCCAGCCGATCGAGATGTATGAGAAAGCCGCTCCGAACCACGTACGCGGCAAAGCGGTGCCCGGCACCGCTCCGTTCGCTGTCGGCCAGTCGCTCCGACTCCTCGGCGAGTGCGACCGCTCGCGCGAACTGACCGGCCAGCCCGTAGCCGAGGATCAGCACGTGAAGTGCGAAACAGACCGCGACGCCGTCGCCGGCATCCGCTGCCTCCCGGCGGGCTCGCTCCGCCGTGACTACCGCTTGGCGTCGATCGCCGAGAGCCAACCGCGAGCAAGCCGCCAGCGCCAGTGCGTGCGCATGTACTCCCCCAGACAACGCGGCAGCGGCGCCGGCCGTTGCGACGACCAGTGCTTCCGCCGGTTGCCCGCGAGCCACGAGGGCATGCGCACGGGTCAGCAACATCCGCTCCGCAACCGACCCGTCGGCTCCGGCGTCCAGACTTGCCTGCGCAAGCCGCTCGGCATCCGACCATCGTCCCGACCACAACAGCGCGCCGGCCCGGTCGGCGGCCAGCGCCGGCCACTGCGGATCGGCCGGGCCGGCCAGCTCCATTGCCAGTTCGAGCAGCTCAGCCGCGACGTCGGGAGCCGTCGCCGCGAGGGTCCGCGCATAGCCTGCC
>JALYVZ010000521.1 GCA_030852965.1 Actinomycetota bacterium
CGCCACACGTGCTCGTCGACGCCGATCGCGGTGACGCCGTCGAACCTGTGCTCGTCCTCGATCAGGACTCGCTTGCCCTCGGCTAGGACGGCGTCGTTGGCGGTGTTCCATGCGACCGCTAAGCCCTCGGCGATACGGGCCACGGTCAGGTGCTGACAGACCAGGGCTTCCAGCGCCCACCGCAAACCCCGGCGGGAGAGCTTCGCCCGCGGCTCAGCCATCTGGCCGGTGTCCTGGCGCCACACCCGCCCGCACCCGGTACACCGGTAGCGGCGGACCGTGACCTCAAGCGTCGTAGGTCGCCAACCCCACGGTTCGTGCGCCAACACTCGCACCACGGTGTCCCGAGGGACGCCCTCGCAGCCACACCGGCGGCACCACTGATCCGGTTCGACAACCCGACAGGCCAGGACCGCCCGATCCGGCTCAAGCCGCTGCCCCGTCACCTCCAGCCCAAGCTCCTCCAGCCGACAGAACGCGGTCAGGTCAGGGCGAACGAAGGTAGCGACCCTTCTATGTTTGTCAATCCGAGAGTGTTGTGCCGGCGATCGTGTCCTGGGTGGTGTTGTCGGCCCTGCTCGCGGCAGTCAACGCGCGGTGGATCTGACGGGCGAGGTAGCGCTTGAGGATGCGGCGGATCTCTCGTTTCGTGAGCCCCTCCGCGAGTCGTCGTTGCACGTAGGCCTTGGTGTTCGCGTCGTGGGTCATTCGCACGATGACGGCCATGTGCAGGGCCTTGTTGAGGCGCCTGTCGCCGCCGCGGTTGAGGCGGTGACGCACGGTGTTGCCGGAGGATGCGGGGATCGGGTTGACGCCTGCGAGGGAGGCGAAGGCGGCTTCGGAGTGCAGGCGGCCGTCGTGGGACCACGCGGTGAGGGCCACAGCTGCGGTCACCGGGCCGATGCCGGGCTTGTCGAGCAGGACGCGGGCCGGGCTCTGCTTCAGCAACGCCGTGGCCGTCTTCACGTTCTCGGCGAGTTCGTCATCGAGGTCGACGATCCGTTTGGCCAGCCGCACGGCTTCGGCGCGGGCAATCACAGCGGCGACGTCCTCGGTGCGGGTGCGCCACTTAGCCACCTCGTTGATCTGCTTGCGTGTCAGGGGTTTGCGGGCGTCGATGCCCAGGTCGAGGACGCGAAGCAGCGCGATGAGCGCGTTGATGGTCGCGGTGCGCTCGGAGGTCATGTGGTCGCGAGCGGCCATCAGAGTCCGCAGGCCGGCACGCACGCCGATGTCCTTGCGTAAGTGGCGCTGCCGATCGACCCGGAGCGGGAGGACAGCGGCAGCGATCCGGCGTGCGTCGAGCGGGTCAGACTTGCCGATCCCGCGGTTGGCCTTGGCGTTCATGCGCGCGGCCTCGACGACCTGATAGCCCGCAGTCGTGACCGCGCGGGCCAGCTGAGCGCCGTAGGTTGCGGCGCACTCGATCACCCACAGCACCTGCAGATCGCCGCCAGTACGACGGCCAACCCACTCGATCGCACGGGCCATGCCCGCGGACGTGGCGGGGAACTCGCCGTCGCCAACGACCTCACCATGAGTAGTCGCCAGGACTGAAAGGGCGTGACTTCGGGCGTGGGTGTCCACGCCGATGACGAACGGATGAGCTTGCGCGATAATGGTCATAGCGGCTGTGTTCTTCCTCTTTTCGGGGGCAACGGTTCGGCCGCAACGGCCGGCGCCGGCCCGGGTAGGAGTCACCACGGGGCAGGACTATGGATGAGTCACAACGCGAGTGCTCGCACACGCGGTTGGACAGCCTTCTGATCAAGTCACCGAGGTGGGCCGAGGACGACGCCGGCCACCCCGCCCCAGCGGACAAGTCGCTACCAAGGCACCCCATGCAGGGGCCAGTCAGACACAGAGTCACACCAGGGCGGGACGGCCGGAACCATCCTCGCAGCCGGTCCCGGACCAGCCACCCCCAGACTCACAGTCAGGCACGTCTGGGGGTCCCCCCTCCGGGGGAGGTCTTCCCGATGGGCGGTGTGAGAACTCCCATCATCGGAAGACCTCGAC
>JALYVZ010000522.1 GCA_030852965.1 Actinomycetota bacterium
GCCCGACACCACGACAGACACCGCCATCGCGGCCGGTGCCAGCCCCACCGGCACCGCCGACCGCGCTCCTCGCACCGAGCCGGGGACCCCTCCCGGCCCGTTCTCGCGGGCACCTTCTGGCACCGAGGCCGGCTCCGCTTCCCACTCCCGGCCCGGTCGCGCTCCCGGCGCCGAGCCCGGCACGGCCGCCGACCTAGCCTCGCGTTCGGGAAACGACACCGACGGGGGCCGCGGCAGCCTTGCCCGTACCGGACCCACCACCGGACCCACCACCGGACCCACCGTCGGACGCATCACCGGACCCACCGTCGGACGCATCACCGGACCCGGCTCCGTTCCCCACGCCGGCAGTCAGATCGGTACTCGGCACCGGGCTGCGGACTGCCGTCGGCCGAGCGAGCTCCTCGACCTGGGCAACTGGAAGTTGACCTTGCCCACCGGGGCGAAGGGCGGGCCGACGGAGATCCTCGGCCAGCAGCTGGGGTCCTTCGCTAGCGACGACTGGTTCAACGTCGGGCGTGGCTGCGAGGCGGTCGCCTTCCGCGCCCCGGTCAACGGCGTCACCACCTCGGGCTCGAAGAACCCGCGCTCGGAGCTGCGGGAGATGACCGCCGGCGGGACTGGCAACGCGGGCTGGTCCTCCACCTCCGGCACCCACACGATGACCCTCACCGAGGCGTTCACCCGGCTGCCCGAGGGCAAGCCGCACGTGGTCGGGGGGCAGATCCACGACGCGTCCGATGACATCACGGTGTTCCGGCTGGAGGGGACCAACCTCTATGTCACCAACGGGAACGACCCGCACTACCAGCTGGTCACCAGCAACTACGTCCTTGGCACACCGTTCGAGGCGAAGTTCGTGGTCAGCGGCGGGCAGGTGCGGGCCTTCTACAACGGCCACCTGGTCGCCACGATCGCCAAGGCCTTCGACGGCGCTTACTTCAAGGCCGGCGCCTACACCCAGGCCAACTGCGCGAACGCCGCGCCGTGCGACAGCGGCAACTACGGCGAGGTCCTGATCTACGATCTGCAGGTCACCCACCGATAGAAGAGTGCGGCACGGTGTAGCACGTGGTGCTGCGTCAGAGTAACCCCGCGGTATGAGGCCGGCGTCGATCTGGATGCGTTCCGGGCTGACCAGGCTGTCGCACAGGAGCAGCTGGTGGACGACCCCTATGCCAGGTGAAGTCCACCAGCAGGGGTTGCTCGATACCAACATCTTGATCCTGCGGAGATGGGTGGATCCCACGGAACTGCCCGCCGAGATGGCGATCAGTACCGTCACGCTCGCGGAACTCTCGGCCGGACCGCATCAGGTTCGGTCCAGCGACGAGCAGAGCGCGTACCAGGAGGTGGCTGAACGGGCCCGGCGACTCGACGTGCTCCAGCGGGCCGAGCATGAGTTCGATCCGATTCCGTTCGATACCGAGGCGGCTCGCACCTACGGTCAGGTGGTGGCCGCGGTCGTTGCCACGGGACGCAATCCTCGTCGGAGGACGGCAGGTCTGATGATTGCCTCGGTCGCCATCGTGGAGAACCTGCCGCTCTTCACGACCAACCTCGACGACTTCGTGGGGCTGGACGGACTGCTGACCGTCGTGCCGGTGACGCAGCCAAGCAAGGTTCAGGTCTCGGACAGCTGACCCTCGTCGAGCCGCCACCGGCGGGTGACCCGCACTGCGTCCAGCATCCGCCGGTCGTGGGTGACCAGCAGCAGGGTGCCGGGGAAAGACTCCAGCGCCTGCTCCAGCTGCTCGATGGCCGGCAGGTCCAGGTGGTTGGTCGGCTCGTCGAGCACCAACAGGTTCACCTCGCGGGCCTGCAACAGCGCCAACGCGGCCCGGGTGCGCTCGCCGGCGGACAGCGACTCGGCCGGCCGCCCCACGTGCGACGAGGTCAGCCCGAACTTCGCCAGCAGGGTGCGCACCTCAGCGTCCGGCCAGTCCGGTAGCTGCCCGCCGAACGCGGTCGCCAGCGGTTGCGCGCCGAGGAACAGCCCGCGGGCCTGGTC
>JALYVZ010000523.1 GCA_030852965.1 Actinomycetota bacterium
GCACCTGCCCACCATCCGCGCCGAAGCCGCCCGCATCGCGGTGGCCGCGGCCCGGGAACGGCTCTCGCACAAGGCCTACCTCGCCGAGGTCCTCACCGCCGAGTGCGACGACCGCGACTCGCGGCGGCGCATCCGGCGGGTCAACGAAGCCAAGTTCCCCCGCTCGAAGCGTCTCGCCGACTTCGACCTGCACGCCCACCCCAGCCTGCCCCCGGCCACCCTCGCCCACCTCGCCGGCGGCACCTGGATCGACGCGGGCGAGCCGGTCGTGCTGCTCGGGGACTCCGGCACCGGCAAAACCCACCTCCTCATCGGGCTGGGCACCGCCGCCGCCGAGGCCGGCCGCCGGGTCCGTTACGTCACCACCGCCGCACTGGTCAACGAGCTCGTCGAAGCCGCCGACGACAAACAACTCTCCCGCGTCGTCGCCCGCTACGCCCGCCTGGACCTGCTCTGCCTCGACGAGGTCGGCTACGTCCACCTCGACCCCCGCGGCGCCGAGCTGCTGTTCCAGATCATCACCGCCCGCGAAGAGAAAGCCTCCATCGCCTGCGCCAGCAACGCCCCATTCTCCGAATGGGGACGCACCTTCACCGACCCCCGCCTCGCCGCCGCCGTCGTCGACCGACTCACCTTCCGCGCCCACATCATCACCACCGGCACCGACTCCTACCGACTCCGCGCCACCCGCGCCGCGAAGAAGGGAACCGCCGCCTGAACCAGCCCGCCCATCAACCGCTGCTCGTCACCTCCGGTGACGACCAGCAACCCCACACAAGCCGGGGCGGGGCCAGATCAGACCATCACAGTGGGGCCAAATGGGGTTGTCATTCTCACAGCTGGCCCGACTTCCGAAGATCATGGGCACCATGAGCGCTTGATCGAGTGTGTTCGACCAGGGTGTCGAGAGCCGACACTGTGGTACTCGGTCGGTGTCGCCGCCTCCGGCACTGTCATTTTCCGGTTCTGGAACGTCAGCAGCAGCGACACCCAGAAGGCGGCAGGCCGCGGCGACCGCTGAGCGGCCCTCCAGGAGCAATCGCTCGGCCATTGGCGATAGCGGGCGCGGGCACCTCTGCGTGAGCCCCGGGGTTCATGAGGAAGCGGGATCCGAGCACGCCGGGCATCAGCTGAGTGCGTCGATCACCTCGATCAGTGGCCGGCCCGGTTAGCGACAGTTATCGGCGTCGCCGACGGGCCGGGTCGCAGGCTGCCTGCCAGCGGGCCAGCGCTTCCGGGGACACCCGGGCGTAGCGGGTCAGTGAGGCCACGCTGGTGTGCCCGGAGAACGACAGCAGGGTGGAGGTGTTCGCACCGTCCTCGGCGGCATGGGTCAGCGCCGAGTGCCGTAGCTGGTGCAGCGCCACGGGCCGCCGGGCAGTTTCTCGGTGGACTGCTCGAAACACTCAGCCGCGCGCCGGTAGGACAACCTCGCCCGACCGGATCCCGGGTCCAGGTCGACGGCGGGCAACTCGACCCGGGCGCGGCGTTCGGTCAGGAACACCGGCCCGCACCGGCGGCCGTCAAGCAGCCGCGGCAGCAGGCGGGCGGTCGCGGCCTGCCATACGATCATGTCGACCGCGCCGTACCGACCGGTGGGCTGGGCGTGTCAGCACCAGTGGAAGGGTCACCCCTACAACGGGACCGGCGGTGTTCGAGCAACAGCGACCCTGCTCGCACGCACCGCACGCACCTGCGGCGGTCGGAGCGGCGCGCACCTGAGTTCGGTGTCATCAGGCCCGACCCTGGTGCTGGTGATCTGGTTAGTTTGGGTGGGGCGAGGGGTCGATGGTGGCCAAACCGGCGGGACTTCTCGCACGTCCGCGCGGGGTTTTCGTAGACCCACTCGAAATCGATCACCAACGAGCTCCCCTACCACTTCGGCCCGGTCACTGGTGGACCCTCCTTGTGGGCACCGGCAAGGTGCTCGTTGTTGGGATCCGGCGAGAGCCGGGGTGACGGCCAAGCTCGGTCGCCGTTTGAGGGCCCGCATGACACCGCCGCCCCCGG
>JALYVZ010000202.1 GCA_030852965.1 Actinomycetota bacterium
CCGGGCGTGCGCCGGGACTGCTTATCAGAAGGCGTGGACACGTGCACAGGATCTCCGGTCCTGCCCTCAAGATCAGGGACCCCGCACTCACACGGGGTGTCTCACATCAGTCTGACCGAGAGGGATGGAGTGGTCGCCGCCGAGCACCACCGGGAACGCCCCGGACTCGTAGACGTGGCTGACCGCCTTGCTGATCTGGTCGAAGGTCTTCTCGATGTTGCCCGGGATGGTGAAGACGTCACCGAGGTCGCAAATGGTGATCGACTCGCGCAGATCGACGCCGAGTTCGAAGCTGTACGGCCCGTAGAGCGCAGAGATCTTGCGGATGCCCTGCGGCCCGAACCGGGTGCCCGAGCGGTAGGTGGTGCCCCCGTCGAAGGGCGCTCCGAGCACGGCCACGTCGTACTCCCCACAGCGCCGCACGTCCTCGACATAGGGCGCCTTGAGGAAGGTGTTGATACCGGCGAAGTGCGGCAGCTCACCTCGGGAGAACGTGGGGACGCGCTTGTCGACAATCGAGTCGGCGCCAGCCAGGCCCAGCTCCAGGCCGCAGACGATCTCCTCGTCGGCCCTGGTGGTCGGCAGCATCGCCTCGGCCTCGACGGCGAACCGGGCCTCCGGGCCGTAGTTGTCGTGCAGTGACGGGTCAGGTCGGTGTGCGTGATGGTGGTGGGAGTGGGACTCGGTGGCCCTTCGGGGTCTCGTCCCGGCCAGCAGGCAGCCGGGATGGCCGACCTCCCGGGCTTTTGTCCCGCCGTGGAATGGGCCCCCCTCCCGCCCACCTGCACCTCTCGGACCAGCCCCGGACTTCAGATCCGGCGGAACCCTAGGTGCGCCTCACCGCTTCGGGTGAGTCATTGTCAAGGACAACGTGCCGATGTGGCATCCGTGTTTCGTCGACGTTTCCGTTGGGTCAGGTCGCAGAATGGCTCAGATGCTGAACGGCTGGTACACACGGGTACCGACTGCGATCGAGACATTCAGCTCGACAAGTCGTCGCACCAGTTCGTCATCATCCTGCGCGACGGCCTTGGGCCAGCCGTAGCATCCAACCACCGCTTCGTCGAGCTGGACATGCAGTTTCCGCAGATCCTGGTAGGCGCCCTCATCGAGCTGGTTGTAGAGCGCGGTGAGCCCTATCCCACGACCCAGGCAAATCTCGGAGCGTCGCGCCAGCAACACGACCGAGGCGGTGGCGACCTGATCGCGTTCCGCTGAACGCACTGGATAAGGCCACGGGAAGGTCATGAATCCAGTGGTTGGCGTGTAGCGCGGGTCAGCTTTGAAACTCGAGCCGCGCTTGCGCGCCCAGGCGACATGGGCACGTGACATCAAGACACCCATCGAGTAGTCGTCCTCGACCGCGAAGACATAGGTGAGGTTGCTCGGGCACACCAGAGCCGCTTGCCAGGCCAGGACCAACCGCTTCCCAGTAGCCGCCGCGGCCACATACCGAGACAGCGGCGCCAACGCGGCGCGCATGCCGGGTCGGCGCTCAGCGAACTGCCACCACAGTCGCCGGTACGCCTCACGCCCGTTGTTCTCTCGCTCTGGCCGCACCAGGTTCCTCACGATGGCGAGCGCCGCTGGGTACCTCATAGCGACCTCAAGCGCCATCGAAGCAAAATCGATGGCCCAGCGCCCGGGACTCTGGTCCGGACGATCGGCGATATCGTCCCCGATCAGATACGGCCGCACCACCTCCCCATAGTCAGCATCCGGCTGTCCGAGCAGCCACTTCGCGGTCTCGTCGTTGAGGATGAACCCGGCGCCGACCGGAATGGGGCCCTGGAAACAGCGGCCCTTGTTCGGCGCGAGCTGTACTGCGCCACCGGCCGACGCTCCAGGCGTCGTCAGGCTGGCGGTGATCCCCGCAACTTGCGCCCCGTCGAGCCGGTACGAGTCCGGCACGACGTCAGGTTCCTTCACCCAGTTCACCAGGGCGACGTGCACCTTTGCCTCGCCAGGCCATTTCTGACTGGACACGGCGTCGGTGATGACGCCGCCGCACTTGACCAGGTAGTCGAGCGAAGCTGAGCGCGCCCTGTTCTGCGCGATCGAGTTGGTGCCGACCAGGCCAGCGCGTTGGCCAGGCTTGAGCTGGTCGTGGGTGCGCCGAAACCAGTAGACGCAGTAGTCCTTGATTCCGACCCCATAGGTCCGGCTGAGCCACTCGACGTAGTCATCACCCATTTTTCCGCGGATCAGCTGGGAACCGAGGAAAGGCGGGTTGCCGACGATCGCGTCGGTCTCCGGCCAGGGCGCGCGCAACGCGTCGGCTACCCGAACGCCGGAGAGGTCGACCAGCGGCAGCGGGGGTTCCGCCTCGCCGTACAGATCGATTGTCTGCCGATGCCCCATCCAGAGCGTGACCCGGGCGATCAGCACGGCGACCCGCTCAATATCGAAACCCTGCAGATTGGCCAGCGGCAGGTAAGGCCACGGACCGGGCGGCTCAGCAGTGCCCTGTTCGGCGGCGAGCTCGCGGATCCGTTCCTTGAGGTCATGTTCGAGGCGGCGCAGCTCCCGGTAGGCGACATACAGGAAGTTCCCGCATCCGCAGGCCGGGTCCAGAACCCGGAACCGGCACAGCTCGTCCAGCAGCGCCCGCGCGTCGCTGGGGGTGTGGACGGCAGCGATCCGCGCCGTCCAGGGACGCACAATCGTCGGTTCGACTATCTTCAAGATGTCGATCTCGTGGGTGTAGTGCGCGCCCAACTCGCGGCGACGTTCGCCCAGCACGCCCTCCAACAGAGAGCCAAAGATCGTTGGGTTGACCTTCCGCCAGTCGAACTCTGCCGCGCGGGCGATGAGGTCGAGTTCGGCGGGTTCCAGGTGCAGCTTCGCAGGCCGAGCGAAGAGTTCGCCGTTCACATAGCGGGTGCCCTTCAATGCACCGTGCCGGTTGCGGTTGCTCTTCTGGTTGAGCACCTCGTACAGCGTGCCGAGCTCCGCGTACGAGGACCGAGTCTGGTCCCGGCGCAAGACGTTGACGATCGTCTGCAGCGGATAGTTGTCGAGCATCCCGAGATCCTCGGCGAACAGACACCACACTGTCTGCAGGACGAAGCGCTGCAGCTCATCCACCGGCGCCGCTGACCGGTCCGCCAACTGGTGATAGAGGTCGGTAACGGTCTGGGTGGCATCAGTGGTCAGCGCACGGTGATGGTCGAGGAAAGCCGCCTGGATCCCGACTCCGGCGAGGAACATCAGCGCGTCATACCGGTCCGGCAGCTCAGCGAGGGTGAACTCGGCGACCGGTCGGGTGGGGAACCGGCCGGGCATCCACACCTCGAAACGCTGGAAGGCGCAGAGCACGACGTACGGGGGTGCCTCGATGCCCTTCTCGACGTCTGAGGAGTCACGCCAGTAGTCCAGCGCCTGCTTGCGATGCTCGGCGAGCTTGGCCGCCCGGCTGGGCGCCTTCATCTCGATGATGCACGCACCCGGCCAGTACAGATCCATGATGCCGACCGAGGCGTGCGAGTCCTCGAACAGCGCGCCGGCGGAAAGCCGGTCGGTGCCGTAGCAGGCGAAGAGCTGATTCAAGAAAGTTTGCGCCTCGCCGCGCTCCGAGCCGCAGTAATCCTGCCAACGCTTGACGAACACGCGCAGTTGTTGCTGGATCTCCAGGCCGCTGGGCATCGGATCAGATCAGCCGCAGCTCGTCACCGCTGAAGTAGGCGTCCTTCTGCAACCGTTTGCGTGCGGAGTCCAGGGCGACGATCACATCGTCCAGGGCGAGGCGTGCGTTGTGTTCGGCCGCCGTGACGCCCAACCGGCGTTGAGCCTTACGCGCGCGGGCGAGCGTGTGTTCGAGGTTGAGCAGGACGTCTGACACCTCGGCCATTGCGCGCTCATGAACGAGCTGATCAGGGTCCCGCTCCGTGGGGCGGTGATTCGGCTGCGCCATCATCGCTCCTTCTCGTCTGCTCCGGGAACGAACTACCCTAGCCCGCCACGCTACCGGAGCCCGGTCGGCGCGCCCGGTAGTCCACAGTCCAAGTCTTGGACTCGGTCACCGATGCCGACCAGTCCCAAGGCTTGCGCCGTTGGTCTTGTTCCAGTTGTCCCATGTGGAACGTTCATCGGGGTGGTTACACAGCTTGCGGGCCCGCCAGGCGTGCGGTGATGAAGGTGACCGCCTGGGACAGTGCCTGGTCGTGTCCGTCGGCGGGTAGGAGCTGGTGCGGGAGTTCAAGCTCGTGGAGCACGCGTTTGACGTGGTGGTCGGCCAGGGCACGGAACTCGCTGTCATTGTCGCGGGTCTTGTTGTCGCCCAAGGGGATGGTGAGCTCGACGGTGGTGCGGTAGATCAGGTCATAGTGCGTGCTGTGCTGGCGGACGAGGGTTTCGAGGTGGGCCAGCGCTGTGGGGTCGGCGTGTTCGTCGCGGTAGGCCAGGGCAGCGCGGTAGTAGCCGAGCGCGTCCGGCACGGCCCCGCTCCAGGGCCTCGGGAAAGACCTTGCGGCGGGCGCTGTCCTGGTAGGGCTCGGGAAGGCCGTGCTCCTGGTAGTAGGCCCGGATCTGGTCTTTGTAGAACAGGCCCGTGAAGACCGTCGCATGCGCGTGCTGGGAGAGCAGCAATGCCCGGCGCAGGTGTTGGTCGCTGTCGTTGAGGCCGGGTACGATCGGCCGCCAGTACAAGATCACCCGGTAGTTCTCGGCGTGCTCGTAGGCCGTCCGCAGCGACGTGGCGGCGATGGCGGAGTCCACCGGCTCGACTCGCTGGTCCTCGATACCGGAGAACGTCACCAGCAAGGTCACCTTCAGGTGGCGCAACGAGTTCAAGATCGCGCAGTCCTCGGGCTCGACCCGCCAGCGGGAGATCACCAGGACGTGGTTGGTCAGCTCGCGCTCGTCCAGCAGCCGCAGCATCTCGAAGGTGTGCGGCTTGACGGCCGGGAGCATGGGATCGGTCGCGCGGTTGAGCAGTTGGATCGGGGTGACGTGGGGCTGGAAAAACCGGTGACCCACCAGCAGTTCGGCTGCCTGGGCCTCGCGCATCAGCGCTCGCGGCACCTTCATGGCGAAGTTGTCGAACAGGTGCCGGACGCAGTATCCGCAGTCGAGGGGACACCCGATGATCCAGTTCGCGCTGAGGCCGGACTTGCGGTTCTCGATCATGTCCAGCAGTTCGGGGCGTATCAGTTCCCGCTGGTGGTCGCTCAGCAGCGGCAGCGGCCGGTGGTGCGCGGACGGCGGCACCTCCCGGTTCGCTGTCCGCTGGTCCGCGGTCGTGGTCACGGGTGCCTCCTGGCCGCCGGAGCGTGGGGTGACGAACTGATGTCATCGGAGCAGGAGCGGCTACGATCAGGTAATGAGGCAAGTCCGCTATGGCGGGTATTTGCCCCCTGCCACCACCGCTGAGACCACCGACACGCGGAGTCCACAGTGATCGAAAACGCGACGGCTGTGCCAGCTGGGTCGGACCCTGCCGCAGTGCGGCTGGCCCGCGACATCCGGCGGTACCGGGCGGCCGCAGGTCTGAGTCAGCCGCAGCTTGCCGGGAAGATCGGCTACACTCGACAGTACGTGTCTTTGGCCGAGCGGCCCGGCAAAAACCTGCCCTCACGGGAGCTGGTGACTGCGCTCGACGCTGCTCTGGAAGCTGACGGAGCGTTGCTGGCGCGGCGTGAGCAGGCCAAGGCCGAGCAGCAAGTGCTGCGACGCGGCGTGACCGCTGACGTTGCCGCTCCGAGCTTGGCGAACCGGGTGTCCGGGGGCTCACGCCCGACGACACCGACCGACTCGTCCATATCGTCGGCGAGCCGCAGCAGGTTGACCAAGCTGGGCTCACCTCGCTCTCGGTGATACTTGCGGAGAGCCGGCGGCTCGAGGACTCGATCGGCGCCTTGGCACTGATCGAGCCGATCCACGGGCATCTGCGGATGCTCGAGCCCCTGGTGCGGGAGGCTCGCGGGGCTCTTCGCCCGGCAGTGGTGTCGCTGGCGGCCCAGTACGCGCAGTTCACCGGATGGCTGCACGCCAGCGCTGGCCACACCGAGATCGCCCGCTCCTGCTACGACCGGGCCACGGAATGGGCGCTGGAGGCCGGGGACGCGAACATGGTGGCTACCGCGTTAAGCATGAAGGGCCACCTCGCCTGCACGCTCGAGCAGATCGGCCCGATGCTCGGCCTAAGCCAGGCCGCCCGACGTGACGAACGCCGTGTCAGCCCAGGACTGCGGGCTATGACTGCCCAGCAAGAGGCCCGAGCGCACGCGCTGCTCGGCGAGGGCGACGCGACCGATCACCTGCTCGACGAGGCGATCGAGCTCATCGGCCACGCCGAGGAGCATCCGGACGCGGAGCCGCCGTGGCTTTACTTCTTCTCACCGGCCTACCTCACGATGCAGCGTGGCCGGGCATATCGCTACCTCGGCGGGACTCCGCTGCCGCCGATCTGCTGTCGGCCGGCCTGGATGCGCTGCCCGCCGAGTTGCGTGGCGCTGAGTGGGCAGCCGGCTACCAGCGCGACCTGGAGGTGGTGCGGGCGCTAGTCTAGACGGGTAGCGCACCAGGTCGGGTTCGTCCCTGACAACCCTGACGGTCATGGCGCTCCGGGGCCGGGCTGTCGGGACAGCGCGCGACCACACCCGAGAGACGATCGGCGTCGAAGGTGGCCCACGCCGCCAGGTCGGCCAACTGGGCCACCGTCGCGGCAAGTGTGGCGCGCACGGCTGGGTGCAGGAACCGTCAAGAAGTCCGATGCTCCACCGCAGCCCACCAAGGATGTGATGGCGCACAGCGGTCCCCCCGGTCTGGTGATCCCAGGCTTCCAACACCTACCGTGTGCTGCAGCTCCCGCACATCCCGCGCCCGGACGGGTCGCCGGGATGACGCTTTCGTCCGCCTCGGCGATGCTTCGCGGGTCGTTCAGCCAGGGACAGGTATTGGCGGGTGTAGCCGATCGACCGCGCGAGTTGGGCGTGGCTTTGCTCGGCGGGCCTTGCGACGTCGTCTGATCTCGTGGGCCAGGCGCACCACGGCAGCGTCCGGCTCATCTCCGGTGGGTCTCCGCGTCTTCGGTCACCGTGGGCTCCGGGTGCGGCACGTGGGGGCAAGACAGGGCAAATACAACCGGTAGCTGATTGCCCCGTTCCGCAATCTTAGCTGCTCCTGGTCCGATGGTCCCCGGCCTGCGGGAGGGGTGATTGCATGTTGCAGGCGTGTCTGAACGGCACTCGTCCCGAAGATGCGCATCCGGGGTTGCCGATCTCGCCGTATCAACTGGCGCGCGACGCTCGGGCGGTGGCCGAGCAGGGGTTGCGCTCGGTGCACGTGCACCCGCGTTGCGGGCTCGGTTTGGAGACGATCGAGGCGCACCATGTCGGTGACGTGGTGGCCGCGATCCGGGCGGTGGCCCCGGCGCTGGAGGTCGGGGTGCCCTCGGCCCGCTGGGTCGCGCCCGATCCCCGCCGCCGGGTCGAGGCGGTGACCGGGTGGGGCC
>JALYVZ010000203.1 GCA_030852965.1 Actinomycetota bacterium
GAGCACCGCCAGTGCCGCGCCGAGCGCCGCCGCGCCGAAGGCCGGCCACGGCAAGGCCGGCAAAGCCGCCCACGCGGGCGGTGCCGGCATGCTCGGCAAGGTGGAGCACGGCGAGTTCACCGACGCCTCGGCCGCGGTGACGCAGGTACAGCACGGTGCGATCACCGCGATCGACACCGGCTCGCTCACCGTGCGCTCCGCCGACGGCTACACCGCCAGCTACACCATCACCCCCAGCACGGCGGTGGGCCCGGCCGGCAAGAAGGCAGCAGCGCCTACCGCCGGCGCCGCGCCAGGTGATCTCAGCCAGCTGCACACCGGCGACACCGTCCAGGTGATGGCCACCAAGACCGACGGCGGCGCCACGGCCACCCGGATCGCCCCGGTGAAGACGTAGCCGCTATCCGGCGGCCAGGAACTCCGCGATGGCCGATGCCGCCGCCGGCAGGTGCTCGGGGTCCTTCCAGCGCTCGATCAGCCGGGCTCCCGGCACCGAGGCGGCCATCAGCTCGGACGCGCTGCGCGGGTGGTAGATGTCGTCACCGCGCAGCACCAGCAGCGGCGTGGTGATCGTCGGCAGGACCGACTCCGGCACGCTGAACAGCGCGTTGTCGCCGTCGTACAGGTTCGCGCGGTACCTGGCCCAGGCGTCCGGCCCGGCCTCCGGGTGGTCCCCGGCCAGCTCGGCGGCCCAGCCGTCGAACATCTCGTGGAAAGCGTCGCGGTTGCCGTCCAGCCCGATCGGCTGCAGCGCCACCGCCCGGGCGAACCGTTGCGGCGCGGAGGTCAGCAGGCGTGCGATGAACGCCCCGCCGATGCACATGCCCACCACGTGACAGCGCTCGACGCCGAGGTGGTCGAGCACGGCGAGCTGGTCTTGCGCGTAGGTGCTCCAGCCCTCGTCACCGGTCACCGGGGCGCGCGAGGAACCGGCGTTGCGCTGGTCCATCGTGATCACCCGGTAGTCGCCGGCCAGCTCGGCGACCGGGTTCCACGGCATCTTCGCCCACCAGTCCCCGGCCGAGCGCATGCCGCCCGGAGCGAGCGTGAGCACCGGAAACCCGGCGCCGTGCTCCTCGTAATGGATCTCTACGTCGTCTCGCTGCAGAACGGGCACGGCCTATTCGACCTTGACCACCGCAGAGGCGTCGACGACGAAGTCAGTCACCGCGGATCTCGTCGAGAGCCTGGAGAATGGGCTCGATGCTGAGGCCGGGCCGGGTGACCGACTCAGCGCCTCTCGCGCGGCGGCCAGCACTGCCGAACGGTCCTTTCGCCGGGCCTCAGTGATGGTCTGCTGGCGCAGATACTCTGCCGGCGAGATGCCCATCAACTCCGCGCGTAGGCGGAGGCCGCTTGCACGAGCGGCCGCAGTTCGCCGGCATCGGAGGTGAGAACGGCCGACCGGTAGCGCAGCGCGGTAAGCACCACGTGCGCGTCAACCACGTCGGAGGTATTTGCATCACGTAGCAGTCGGCCAACGGCCCGGCCGGCGTTCTCGTCGAACGACTCGACCACGCAACCGGTGAGCAGCCGGGACAGCAGTGCCTGTGGTCCACCCCGCCACGCCTGAC
Organism: Actinomycetota bacterium; assembly: GCA_030852965.1. Taxonomy (GTDB): domain Bacteria; phylum Actinomycetota; class Actinomycetes; order Mycobacteriales; family Pseudonocardiaceae; genus Pseudonocardia. Next base: position 1,575 of record JALYVZ010000203.1, read on the forward strand.
CGAGGACGACAGCCGGGACGACGGGCGCCACCCCGGCGGCCAACGCCTCGTCGTGCAGTGCCCACACCTGGCTGGCGCGACGTTCCGCGCCGATCAGAGCACCCGCGTCGTAGACAAGCCCGCTCATTTCGGCGGGATCACGCCGAGGTCCCGCAGGGTGCGTCGAGCCTGCTCACGTTCCGCTTCAGGGATCTCGCCGTACTCGGCCTCGTACTCTCGCACCGCCCGCCGGCCGGCGGCGAGTCGGGCGGCGTCTTGCGCGGTCTGTGACAGCCAAGCGGACAGACTGAGGCCCGCTTCGTCGGCGGCCACCGGGCCGCCGCGAGCGCGGCGTCCTCCAGTGACACCGAAACCTTGGTGACGGACATGGGTCGAGCATAGCGCCTCGGTACTACCGCTGGTACGAAGATTTCGGCGCGAGTCTGCGTCGTCAGCCCGGCGAGTCCGTCATGCCGGAGAGCAGGGTTTGGATGAACCAGCGCGCGCGCTCGTCCCCATCGCCGATGAGCAGCTCTTCGCGCAGCCGGTGGACGTGTGGATAGCGCTCGGCGGGCAGCGCCGCGTAGGTGGCGCGGACGGCGACAACCACGGCGTCTCCTCGGAGCCCCGTTGCCGATAGGTGGACTCCTCCAGCGCGGCCGCGTCGATGTACAGGGTGAGCTGGTCGACCGCCCACGCGGCGGCCTGGTCGTCGACCCCGCCCCGCCGCAGCAGTCCGAGAACCACCTCGGCCAGTGCCAGCGCCGCTGGGCCCAGGGAGACGGTGCCCGGAGCTGCTCAGCTTCCGCGACCAGGTCCGCACCCTGGCCCACCTGCTCGGCCGGGAGATCGAGCTGCGTGAGCTGAGTCGGGAACGGGCGGCCGAGCAGATGGCCCGCTACCCGCCGGCGCCGTTCGTCGAGGCGCTGCTCAACTACTGGTCGCAGGGTCCGACCGAACCTGCCAAGGCGCAGCACTCGGTCGAGCGGATCACCGGACGCCCCGGTCGCACCTTCCGGCGGTGGGCCGAGGAGAACCTGGCCGCGTTCAGCTGAACGCGGCGCGGACACCCCGTCCGCGCTCGGCGGAACAGCTACCCGGCGGATCGGCCGACCGTGCGCGGGCCTCGGCCACGGTCAGCTACCGGTGCTCGGGCGCCCCCGCGATCATCCTGGTGTCACACCGGGTCGGCGCTGATCCGCCAGAGTGACGAGACCGGGCCGTGCCCGGCGCCCAACGGGTAGGAGTGTCGGACGGCCTCGACGAGGTAGCGCTTCGCGAACGCCACCGCGTCGGGCACCGAGTCGCCGTGGGCCAGCCGCGCGGTGATCGCCGAGGCCATCGTGTCGCCCCCGCCATGAGTGTTGCCGGTGTCGAAGCGCGGCCCGGGCAGCTCCACGAACGCCGAGCCGTCGTAGAGCAGATCCACGCAGACCTCGACGTCCTCGCGCAGGTGCCCGCCCTTGACTAGCACCCACTCCGGTCCGAGTGTGTGCAGTGCGCGCGCCGCCGCCCGCTGGCCGGCCCGGTCGTGCACGTCGATGTCGACGAGCAGCCGCACCTCGTCCAGGTTCGGAGTGACGATGGTGGCGCGGGGGAACAGCTCCGCCCGGAACGCCTCCAGGGCGGACGGGGCCAGCAGCGGGTCGCCGTGCATGGACGCCGCCACCGGGTCGATCACCAGCGGGGTGGCTTGACCGGAGCCGATGGCTGCCGCGTCGCAGGCCGCCGCCACCGCCTGGATGATGTCGGTGCTGGCCAGCATGCCGGTCTTGACGGCCTGGCACCCGATGTCCCCGGCCACGCAGGTGATCTGGGCGGCGACGGTTTCCGGCGGCAGCTGGTGCACCCCGCGCACCCCGACGGTGTTCTGCACGGTCACCGCGCACACCGCCAGGCAGCCGTGCACCCCGCAGGCGGCGAACGTGCGCAGGTCGGCCGCGATCCCGGCCCCGCCCCCGGAGTCCGTCCCGGCGATCGTCAGCACCCGGGGTGGAGTCACCCCGATGGTGCGTTCAGGCACCCAGCACCCCCACGGTCGGCTCGGGCACCCAGCACCCCACGGTCGGCTCGGGCACCCCGCAACCGCCGCCGGTGATCATCAGGGCAGCAGCGGCGGTTTTCAGCCGCCGAAAGCAGCAGTGGTGCCCTGATGATCATGGGAAGGGGATCGGCTCAGGCTCCGGTGATCGGCAGGTATACCTGGTTTCCCTGTTCGGCGAACTCCTCGCTCTTCTCCTCCATGCCGGCCTCGATCGCCTCGACGCTGGTCAGCCCGTGCTTCTCGGCGTAGTCCCGGACGTCCTGGGTGATCTTCATCGAGCAGAACTTGGGGCCGCACATCGAGCAGAAGTGCGCGGTCTTGGCCGGCGCGGCGGGCAGCGTCTCGTCGTGGTAGCTGCGCGCGGTGTCCGGGTCCAGGGACAGGTTGAACTGGTCGTCCCAGCGGAACTCGAACCTCGCCTGGCTCAGGGCGTCGTCGCGGGACTGGGCGTGCGGGTGCTCCTTGGCCAGGTCGGCCGAGTGCGCGGCGATCTTGTAGGTGATCACACCGGTCTTCACGTCGTCCCGGTTGGGCAGCCCCAGGTGCTCCTTGGGGGTGACGTAGCAGAGCATTGCGGTGCCGGCCTGCGCGATGATCGCCGCGCCGATCGCGCTGGTGATGTGGTCGTAGGCCGGCGCGATGTCGGTGGCCAACGGGCCGAGGGTGTAGAACGGCGCCTCGCCGCACCACTCCTCCTCCAGCCGCACGTTCTCCGCGATCTTGTGCATCGGCACGTGGCCCGGGCCCTCGATCATCACCTGCACGTCGCGGGCGCGGGCGATGTGGGTGAGCTCTCCGAGCGTGCGAAGCTCGGCCAGCTGGGCGGCGTCGTTGGCGTCCGCGATCGAACCCGGGCGCAGGCCGTCACCCAGGGAGAACGTCACGTCGTAGCCGCGCAGGATGTCGCACAGCTCGTCGAAGTGGGTGTAGAGGAAGCTCTCCTTGTGGTGCGCCAAACACCATGCAGCCATGATCGAACCGCCCCGGGAGACGATCCCGGTGATCCGCTTGGCGGTGAGCGGCACGTAACGCAGCAGCACGCCGGCGTGCACGGTCATGTAGTCCACGCCCTGCTCGCACTGCTCGATCACGGTGTCCCGGTAGATCTCCCAGGACAGCTCTGCCGGGTCGCTGTCGACCTTCTCCAGCGCCTGGTAGATCGGCACCGTGCCGATCGGCACCGGCGAGTTCCGCATGATCCACTCGCGGGTCTCGTGGATGTTCTTGCCGGTGGACAGGTCCATCACGTTGTCCGCGCCCCACCGGGTGGCCCAGACCATCTTGTCCACCTCCTCCTCGATGGACGAGGTCACCGCGCTGTTGCCGATGTTGGCGTTGATCTTCACCAGGAACTTCTTGCCGATGATCATCGGCTCGGCCTCGGGGTGGCATCGGTTGGCCGGGATCACCGCGCGCCCGATCGCGACCTCGTGGCGGACCAGCTCGACGTCCACCCCCTCGCGGATCGCGATGAACTTCATCTCCGGCGTGGCGATGCCGGTCTTGGCCCAGGCCAGCTGGGTGGCCGCGCCGTTGATCGGCTCCCGGGAGGCGATCCAGGGTGCGCGCACCTTGGGCAGCCCTTCCCGGACGTTGACGGTGGCGGAACTGTCGGTGTACGGGCCGGAGGTGTCGTAGACGTCGAAATGCTCGCCGTTGGTGAGATCCACCCGGCGGACCGGCACCCGGATGCCGTCCGGACCTTCCAGGTACACCTTGCGGGAGCCCTGGATGGGGCCGGTGGTCACGTTCGGAGTCACGGTGCGGTCGTCAAGAGCTGTCATGGCGAATCCTCCCTACGCCGGCATTACCCGGTCAGGTTCGTGCGGTCGGCGGCGCCGCGCTCCTCGGTCTCCTGCGACCCGAGCCAGCCGCCCTCTCAGCCCGTTGCCTACGAGCTCCCGCGGTCTCAGTTGCCCCTCGACCGTAACCCGCGTGCCGGGTACCCGCCAGAGCTGCACCGAATCGTCGCCTGCGGCGTGCCACACTCGTACCCATGAGTGCAGCACCCCTGGAACTGCCGCCCGAGTGGCCTACCAGTCTGCTCACCGCGGAGGAGTATCTCCAACTCGGCGAGACCGAACTGCGCACCGAGCTGGTCGAGGGAGTGGTGACGATCGCTGTCCGCCCGGCGCCCAAACACATGATCGCGTCGTTTCAGCTGACCTCGGCCATCGCCAGGGTGCTGCCGCCCGAATACCAGGTTGTCCAGGAAGTCGATCTGGATCTTCAGCTGGTGCCGTCGGGGAGTCCGGGCTTCGTGCGGGCACCGGACCTGGCCGTTATCCGCACCGGGGCGCTTCGGCGGGTGCACGAGCCTGGTGGTGTTTTGTGTGCGTCCGATGTGGTGCTAGTCGTGGAGATTGTCTCACCGGGTTCGGTTCGCAATGATCGAGTAACCAAACGGGCCGAGTATGCCGACGCTGGGATTCCGTACTACTGGATCGTCGATATCGAACAGCCGGTCAGCCTGCTCGCCCACCACCTGGCCGGTGAGCTGGGCTATGCCGACGACGGCGAGATCACCGGCACGTTCCGCACCGACCAGCCGTTCGGGTTCGAGCTGGAGTTGTCGCGGCTGCTGTAGCGCGGCTACTGGTCCTCGTCGAGCTGGGTGGCCGGGTCCCAGGACAGCCCGGGCACTCCCCAGCCGTGTCGTTTGAGGGTCTTGCGGGCGGCCCGGTCGTACCGGCCCATCAGCCGCTCCACGTAGAGGATCCCGTTGAGATGGTCGGTCTCGTGCTGCAGGCAGCGGGCCAGAAACCCCTTGCCCTCGACGCTCATCGGCGCCCCGTCGAGGTCGAACCCGGTGACCTTGGCCCAGTCCGCTCGCCCGGTCGGGAACTGCTCGCCCGGCACCGACAGGCAGCCTTCGAGGTCGTCGCCCGGGAAGGGCATGCGCTCGGGGACCACCGAGGTCTCCAGCACCGGGTTCACCACCACTCCGCGCAGCTGTTCACCGGCCACCTCGTCGGGACAGTCGTAGACGAACACCCGCAGGTCGACGCCGATCTGGTTGGCCGCCAGCCCGACCCCGTGCGCGGCCGCCATGGTGTCGAACATGTCCTCGGCGAGGGTGCGCAGCTCGTCGTCGAAGGTCTCGACGACGCGGGCCCGAGTGTGCAGCACCGGGTCGCCGATGACGCGAATGGGGCGGACTGCCATGGGCGTACCCTACGGCGGCCCGCTGTGCCTCCCGCGACGGTCTGGGGCATGGAAGGAGTCTCCATGGGTGCGTCGCTTCGGCGACTTGTCGCTCCGGCGTGGTTGAATGACAGCCGAATCACAAACGTGTAGTTCCGATCTGCCCGACCGCCGATCTGCCCGACCGCCGAGGTGCGTGATGGACTCCGTCGAACCGCTCCCCAACCTCGCCGTATCCGGCGAGCTCGATTGGCGGGACCGAGAGATCTTGGCCTTCGAGGCGCAGTGGTGGAAGTATGCCGGCGCCAAGGAGCAGGCCATCCGCGAGTTGTTCGACATGACGGCCACCCGCTACTACCAGGTACTCAACGCGGTGCTGGAAAAGCCGGCCGCGGCTGCGGCCGACCCGATGCTGGTCAAACGGCTGCGCCGGGTGCGCTCCGGGCGGGAGCTCTCCCGGCTGGCCGCTCGTTCCGAAGCGGGAGTGCGCTGATGGTCGGCCCCGGCTCCGGCCCCGGCTCCGGCGACAACCAGCCGCTCAAGCTTGCCGGGTATGCCCTGCTCGCGGTGGCCGCGGTGGCTGCCATCGTCGGGCTGATCACGTTGGCCGGCGGCCGTTCGGACGCTCCGCCGCCGCCCGCCGCCTCGCCTGCTCCGTCGTCCATCGCGGCGCCCCCGCCGAGCCCCGTACCGCCACCT
>JALYVZ010000524.1 GCA_030852965.1 Actinomycetota bacterium
GTCGTGAGGTCTGCCTGGACAGCGCGGAGTCGGTCACTGAGATCGGCCGCCTCGATCCGCTCCTGAGCTACCTGCACCATTCCGGCGGAGGGGTCGGTCACGACAACGGAGCCGACCCGGTCGGAGAGCAAGATGCTCAGACGACCGGTGCCACCGCCGACCTCGAGTGCGCTCATCCCCGGGTTGAGGGTAACGGCATCCTCGATGGCCTGGGCCACCGCAACCTGCCGCTCCTCGTGACCGGGGGCGTCGTCCCACGTCGCTGCTTCGGCGTCGAATCGCTGGTGTTCGTGCATGTGCTCGACCCTACTTCCGGCGCTGCCAGCCGAGACCGTCCACCGGGACGGGTCGAACCGAGGCGCTGCCTGGACACAGGCACTCGCGGCAATAGGACGCACCTTTGAGGCCGCCCGATCGGGCGGTAGCAGATTTCCCGCCCTCGGTCCGCAGATCGGATACACGTCCGTCGTCGGAGCCTCATGAGTGCCTGCCTGGTCGGGAATCGACGTGACCAAGGCGGGGTGGCCAAGATTCGAAAGTTCCCCATCTCGTAGGCGCGCCGGCGCCTGTACGCTCGCGGCATGAGGCGGTCGTCCGCGGTGGTGGCCGGATGCGTCACCGCGACGGCAGCCGTTGCGGGCAACGCGTTTATCGGCCGGGACGCCATGACCTGGTTCGGAGACCTCAACAAGCCGCAGTGGCAGTTGCCGATGCCCGGATTCCTCGTGGTCGGGACTACGTACTACGGCATCGTCGGATACGTGTTGGCCCGCGCCATAGACCGCGGCGATGCCGAGACGGTCAGGTGGGCTGGCACGGTGTTGGTCGCCAACGAGGCGTGGAACGCATTGCTTTTGGGTCGCCGAAGTCCCAGCATGGCCTTTGCCGGGCTGTTCGGCTTCTTGGTCCCGTTGGCTTTCCTGCAGCGGTCCGTGTGGTCGGATAAGCGTTCGCGGGCAACGCTATTGCCGTACACCGCGTGGGTGATCGCGTACGACCTGCCGTGGAGCTACCGACTCTGGCGGCTCAACACACTGTCAGCGCGGTAGGCGTGGTAGCGCCGCGCGGGTGGCGCATTCGATACTTGCGTCGTGGACGAGATGCAGGCTGCCTGCAAGATGGCGGCGTTGCATGGGCACATCAACTCTCCGTCACGCCGGTAGGTCCCGCTGCCACAGCGGTCCCCCGAGCGACTGCCAACGGTTGGGCCTCCGTGGACTTCGAGGCCGAAGACCACAGCTGAGTCCGACTCACCGAAGAGCTGGCCGTCTGTCCGCGGTCGCGGCTGGGAGCGTCCCCAGCCGGACGAGGAGTGGTGTTGCATGAACCTTGAGGTGCGACGGTGCCGTCTCGCAGGGGGGCTGCTTTACGCGTAGACGATGACGTCCAAGATCTGCAGCGATTCCAGGCGCACTCCGGCGGCGGCCGAGCGGGGCTTGTTGGTCTCGATCTGAGCGATGAGCGCGTCAGCGCTGTGACGATCTTCGAAGACCATGGTGTTGTAGGAGCGCTGGCCGTCCGTGGAGCGGGCCCACACGCCTTGGACGAACCCGGGCAGGGCGCGAACGCTGGGGACAATACGATCCTCGAACTCGCGGTCTCGGGTCGGGACGTCGGCGCCGTCACTCTGAAGGATCCACACCGTTTGGACCGAACATTTGCTCATCGAAACTCCTCTCGTCGGTTCACCAACCTGAGCTAGTGAGCCTCACCAGTGACAGTCACTAGTGAAGTCATCCAGTAGAGTGACACACACCATGGGGAGCGTCAAGGTCAAAGCACCGACCCGCAAGGCGAAGGCCGCTGCGACCAGGCAGCGGATCATCCAGGCGGCGACAGCCGAGTTCATCGCCAGCGGGTACCACGGCACGCCCATGGCGAGCATCGCTAAGCGGGCCGGAGTTGCCGTGCAGACCGTCTACTTCATCTTCCACACCAAGCCGGAGCTTTTCGCTGCCGCCCTGGACGCGGCCGTGTTAGGCCCGGAGGGGAAAGTCCCCAT
>JALYVZ010000204.1 GCA_030852965.1 Actinomycetota bacterium
GTCCGTCATCGCCCGGTTCACCCCGACCTGACCGTTGGTGAAGCCCTCCACACGGTGACCATCAGTGCACTTGCCACCAACGCGCACGCCACGAGCGCGTTGGTAGTCACCGACCGCGCACGCCCGATGATCATGTACGCCTCGCGTCTTCGGCGCCCGACCGGGCGTCGTTGATACCCCCGGATGGGGATGGGATAACCCACCCTTGTGACAGCGAGCCTCGGTCGGTTGATGCACTCACCCTATCGGGTGATCCGGTCAACGAGCTCGGTCGTGCACGACGATAGTGCGGACCGTGAAGTCTTCCTTTCAGCTCGCGGTCATCGCCACGGCCGCAGTGCTGCTTGTTGTCGGGATGTTCTTCGGGCTGCATCCGATCAGCACGGTGGTGACCCAGGTGAACCCGGAGCTTCGGGACCTGACCGTGCCGTGCGGAATCGGGTATCTCCCTGGCGTCCCGGGCACGACCGACCCAGTGCGGCTGAGGGACAACCGGGACGTGCTGCTGCCCCGCGCCGCCTACGCCGAGCACTGCGCGCTGGCCACCAGCTGGCAGCCGTACGTCGCGTGGAGCCTGACCGGGGTGGGCCTGCTCGGTCTGGCGATGCTGTTCGTCGGACGCCGCGACCGGGTCGGAGTGTGGCCCGGAACGTGAGTCGGTCGGCCCGGTGGCGGGTCCGCCGCACGGGGTGACATCAGCCGCGAGCGGGAACGCACCTACTCGCGAGGTACCTCACGCAGGACGTCGAGCAGGGCCTGGAGCGCGCCGCCGAACGCGGCCTTGGACGAGGCGCCGTAGCCGACGACGAGACCGCCGGTCTCCGGATCCGGGCGGATCCGCTGCTCGCTCAGGATGGCGATCTCCAGGGAGCGTCTGCGGGCAGCGGCCGGTACTTCCGCTTCGGCGGACGCGGGCAGCGGGAGGACCAGGTGCAGCCCGGCCGAGATGCCCCTCGGCGCAAGGTGGGCGTACACGACGTGTTCGGGGGCCAGCGCCTGCAGCGCGCCGACCTAAGGCCATCTCGGTGCTGCCCAGGTCGCGCAGTGCGGATGCGAGCACGCTCAGGGCGTGGCTGAACCCCGAGCAGACGACGATCCGGGCGGGATCCGCCAGCACGCCCCGGCTGCGGGCGAGGTAGGCCGACAACGTCGTCCGCAGCACCGACGATCCGCGCGGGTCGCCGTAGTCGAAGGTGTCGTTGGGTGTGTACTGCAGCACCCGCCGGGTCGTGGCCTTCCACAGGCCGCGGGGGAACAGCGACGGGTCGGGGCGGCCGGGCATCAGGGTCCAGCGGTGCGCGGGCCTGCGGACGTAGATCGGCTGTGGCACGGACAGCGGAGCGGCCCCGGCGGTGGCGACCCTGGTCGGGGCCCCCTGGCTGGTGCGCAGGTATCCCTCGGCGGCCAGGTCGCGGTAGACCTGAACCGGTGCGCGCTAACGTCAATCACATGACACAGCGACACATGACACAGCGGATCCAACTCAGCCCGGGCATCCCCTCGGCGTTCAAGGCACTCATCGAGATGAGCGGTGAGGTCACCAAGGCGGGCGCGGACGCCGGCGTCGACATAAGCCTGCTCGAACTGGTCAAGATCCGGGCCTCGCAGCTCAACGGCTGTGCGTTCTGCCTGGACATGCACACCACCGACGCACTCGCACACGGCGAGGACCCGCGCCGGCTGTTCCTGCTCGACGCCTGGCGGGAGACCGAGCTGTTCACCGAGGAGGAGCGGGCCGCGCTGGAGCTGACCGAGGTGATCACCCGGCTGCCGCAGACCCAGGACGTCCCCGACGAGGTGTACGAGCGGGCGGTCAAGGTGTTCAACGAGGCGCAGTACCGGGCGGTGGCCTGGATGATCGTGGTGATCAACGCCTTCAACCGGCTGGCCGTGCCGAGTCGTGCTCGGCTGGCTCGGCGAGACGGCACCCGCCGTCCCCCGGCCCGGCACTGACGGGAATGGCGTGTCACACCCCGACGTCTTCGCCACGTATCACCGAGTAGGCCACGGCGGCCCGGTCGGTGGAACGTTGAGAGGGTGCGGAAATGATCGTCGTCTCGTTGGGAACCTTGGTCCGGTTCGTCGTCTGGACAGTCATAATCGTGGTTGTCGTCGCTGTCGCCCTCTGACGACTTCCGGCCGCCGAAGCCCGTGCGGGACCCCGGTCCTTCACGGGCTTCGTCGTGTGACAAACCGGGTTGCGTCGCTGCCCCAGTCGCCAGGGAGCGCAAGATCGGGCGAGACCCGAGGCACCCCGAAGCGCCACCGGTGGTCCACCCAGCCGAGTTCGGTGAACAGCTCGGCATGATGCACCCCGGGCAGCGCCGCAGACCCGAAGCCCAGCACCCGCTCCACGCCGCGGGTCGCCGCGAGCCGACCGGCCGCACGTACCAACTCGGCGTAGTCGTTGCGGGCGAGCTCGCCGCGATGGCACGCGAGCATCCGTTCGGCACGCTGTTGAAGCATCGCGGCGCAGGGAAAGAGCAACGTCGGGTTGCGCAGGTCCGACCAGATCCCCCAGGCCCACCAGATCGGCGGCCGACGGCTGCGCACGATCGCGTCCCGGACGGCCTCGGCGACCGTCTCGTGCGCCGGGTGCACGTCGTGCAGCTGGGGGCTGATCACCAGGTCGGCACAGTGCTCGTCGATGAGCCCGGCCAGCCACGGGGTCAGCGTGCGCCGGGAAGCGGGGAGATCGTCCCGGGATCCGAGGGCCGCCGGCGGATCGCGCACGACCAGCTCGAACCCGCCGACCCGACTCGCCTCCACGAGCTCTCGATGCCGTCGGGCGCGGTCGCTCGCCCGGCCGAGAGCGCATGCCACGACCACCACCCGTGCTCCGGTCGAGGCCAGCTGAAGCAGGCTGCACGGCGCGCCGATGCTCTCGTCGTCCGGGTGCGGGGCCACGTGCAGGACTGTGAGCACAGCTGGAGCCTGACACGGATGCGGCCGTCCGAGCCCGCTGTCCGCGCTCGACGCGTCGACGGGCCCGACGTTACGCCGTTTGGATGATGTGGAGCACACCACCAACGCCGATTGTCACACTGGATGCGCCCGCGCCGTATCACCCTTCGCTGGGCCTCACCTGCGGGAGGTGATGATGGATCCACCGCCATCGGGCGACCGGAACGAGCTGATTGTCGCGCTGGTCGCGGACCACGGCGACTGGCTGCTCGTACGGTGTGCGAAGGCCGCCGCGGGGTGGGCGGGCTTCGACAAGTTCGACGTCTACCAAGAGACGATCAAGCGCTTGCTGACGTCAAGCATGCGGGTGGATCCGGGCAACAAGGGGCTGCGGACCTTCCTCAGCCTCCACGTGGAGTGGGCGACCAGGGACCTGATCGCCAAACACGCGAAGGACAAGGGCGTCGAACTCCCTCCGGAGGAGTTCGACGCCAAGCTGGAGCAGTCGGCCGCCGAGCGACTCGATCAGACTCCCGACAGTGACGGTCCGGGCAGGTCCGTCTCCGCAATGATCGCGGACGCACCGCTGAGCGACCCGCAAGCGAACGCGATCGGCAACGAGTGCGGGGAACCGGGGCTGCCGGCGAAGGAGTTCGCGCTCATGGTCGGCCGCAGCTACTCCCAGATCCGCAAGGACAAGGAACGTGGCCTTCGGAACCTGCACACCTGGCTCGGACTGACCGAGGACGAGGAAAAGGCGTTCATCGCGGTGCGACGGTACGGGAGCGTCGGTGAAGCCGCGCGTTTCCTGGGCAGGCCCGCACCTGAGATCCGCGCGTTGTTCGCGGGCGCCCAACGGAAGATCGACCGAAAACTCAACGAGAGGAGGGCCGATCCTGATGTCCCCTGACGGGCTCGACCTGTCAACGTCCGCCGCCGGAACCGACGCCGCCAGGGCGCCGAACCCCGCGGCGGACCTCACCCGCGTCTTCGTCCGGATGGCCTGGCGTGCGGAACCAACCATTGAGCTGCGCTACGCGGAGGACGTCGACGTCCTCGCCGCCAGGATCATTGCGCTACCCCCGGTCCGCAACCGTTACGCCCATGACCTACTCACCGTGCGCCTCGACGGAACCGACGAGCACGCGATGCCGGTGGAGATCCGGCTGGAGAAGTTTGCCGCCGGCGGACAGAAGTCGGCGGCCGCGGTGCTGGCCCGTCAGCTGCTCGGGTCCACCGCGTGGCGGCGGGCCGTGGTGCTGACCGTCGACGGCGAGGGCGAGGCGACCGTCGAGCTGGCCGACCCGGAGCGCGACGAGCTGGTCGCGGCCTGGGAGAGGTTCGCCCGGCCGGTGCGGGTGGTCGGTGTGCAGGTGTTGCCCGGCGTACTGCACGGCGTCCTCGTCGACGACCAGGGCAGTACGCTCGAGGTCGATGAGCTGCCAATCGAGGGTTCCAGCCCGGACGATGTCGCGACCGGAGTGGCCGAACTGACTCGGACTCTGTGGGACCGTGAACCGCACCGCGACTGCATGCGTGCGGTCGGTGTGCAGATCGGTGGACCAATGGGTGCCGAGGATGGGGTCGTGCACCACTATCGCAAAGGCGAATTAACCGAGGACGAGCAGTGGCGGGATGACAACCTTGGCGGACGGGTCGAGCGCGTACTTGGTCATCCGGTCGTGGTGCTCAATGACGTTTCCGCGCTCGCGGTGTTCGAACGCTGGCACGGCGTCGGGCAGCGGTTTCGCCGCTACGGCCTGATCCTGGTCAGCGAAGGCATCGGCGGTGCTCTGGTCACCGACGGTGCCCTGTGTCTGGAATCCCCGATGGAGATCGGCATGACGGTGATCGACCTCAACGGCCGCAAATGTCGCTGCGGCGGCACCGGCTGCGTGGAGGCCAGCGCGAGTGTGTGGGCCATGGTGAACCGCGTCAAGAAGGACACCGACCACGACGTGGATGGTCTCGCCGACGCGGTAAGACTCGCGGAGACCGACCAGCTCGTTCGCCGGGTGTTCCGGGAAGCCGGCGAGGACCTTGCGGCGGGGATCGGTTCGGTGCAGGCACTGCTCGAGCTCAAGGCTCTGGCCATCTATCTTCCGCCGGAGCTCAACGACGACGGTGTCGCGGCCCGTGAGTTCTGGTCGGGTGTCGGGCAGTACGCGCGGTGGGTGTCGTTCGAGCGATCTCGGCATTGTGAGCTGGAGCGCCGGACCTCGGATGTAGAAGGTCCGCGAGGTGCCGCGTTCGCGGCGCTGGAGCGGTTCGGGTTCTCGTCGGCCCGCGTTGCACACGGCTTGGAGGGAGGCCAGGCCGCGCGACACGCCCTCATTCGGTAACGCTACGCTGCTGCCCCCGATCCATACGATGTGCAGAGCGGGGACGAGCGGGGACACTGATCCGTGTGGAGGGGAGCCGTGACGAGCATCGGCGTACCAACGGCCCTCGCCGGTGCCTCTTTCGCGCGGCGGACCGACATCTACACTAGGCACACCTACATTCGCACGAGGCCGGCGTATCGCCGGCTGTTCGCCCAGGTTCTTGTCCTGGGCGCGGCGGGTTGCACGATGACGGTCCAGGCGAGTCCCGAAGCTCTCGGCGTCGATTTCCGCTCCCAGAGCATTCGTCCTGACGTGCCGGGAAACCCTCTCCCCCGACCGGGTTTCCAGATTGCCGATGAGCTCAAACAAGCCCGTCTGGACGGACGCTCCAGTTTACTGTTCAACGGGAACAACATCGGCTACTGGGGAAACCAGTTCGTGATCGAGTCGGGCCGATTCGGGGCAAAGGAAAAGGGTCCGATCTTCGACGACAAGAAGCTCGCCGATCATGCGCACGGACGCTTCATGTTCTTCTCCTGGTCTGAGTCACGGTTCCGGATCACGGAGATCGACCTGCGAGCGGTGGCAAGAGATCCGGAGAGCAGCGGCATAGGTTTCGTGCAACCGCTGTCCAGCGATGCGCCAAAGGTAGGACTGTCAGGATTTCCGCTCGTTCGGCGGGGCGAGTCGGTGTGGCGCAATGAGCTGGCCCAGGCTTGGGATCCACGCCTGCTGTACAACGTCGGCAAGCTTGTTGGTGTGGACCGGGCCGACGTGCTGAAGGAGATCAACGCCCGCGCCGCCGCCCGCGCGCCCCTCGCGCGGCATGCCATGACCTTGGTCGGAGTCAATGATGGCGGGGACGCAATCGTCGTCGTTGTGGAGAAGTCGGAGCAGCGCAGCGACGGGGTCTCGGTGGCCGGTGCGGCCCGCCTGATGTTGGAGCTGGGGGCGAGACATGCGATTGCCCTCGGCGCTGCCGGTGACGCGCAGCTGGCCAGCACCGATGAGGGATTCCTGGTGTCGCCGCTGATCGAGCCGCACTCGCGGGGGTGCGCACGCGATGTAGAGCGCCGCCTCCGGGGCAGGGACGTTGACGGAATGGAGGTCGCCGCCCGCCCCGTACCGTGCTTGGTGACCATCGAGGGCAATGGTCCGCTGTCCGCTCCCGAGCCGGGTCCCGACAGCCACGAGGCCGGGAGTCTCGGCACGCCGGCTCACCGGCTGCTCAGCACCCGCTGATCTTTGCCGGCTCATCTCGGGCCGGGAATCGGACGTATGAGGGCCGCGTGCGCGGTCATTGCGGCGCCGACCATGCCTGCGTCGTTGCGCAAGCCGGCCAGGACGCACTCTGTGCGCGTCCGCACCAGATTCCACCACTCATCGGCGTGGAGGCTTACCCCACCGCCGATGATGATGAGGTCCGGATACAGCACTGTCTCGACCGCCGCGAGGTAATGGTTCGCGCGCATGGCCCATTGCTGCCAGGTCAACCGCTCACGGTGCATCGCGCGCAACGCGGCGTGAAACTCCCCCGGTCGTCCGTCAATCGAAATGTGACCGAGTTCGGTGCGGGAGAACAGTTGGCCTCGTTCGAAGAGCGCGCTGCCGATCCCGGTGCCGAAGGTGAGCATCAGGACCTGGCCGTTCTGATTGCGGCCCGCGCCGAACTGGATCTCGGCGATACCGGCGGCATCGGCGTCGTTGAGCACGACAACCGGCCGTTCGACAGCCGATTCCAATAGCTCAACCGCGTTGCAGCCCGCCCACCACTTCGACAGGTTGGCGGCACGCTCGACAACCCCGTTCCGGATCACCCCGGGAAGCGTCACGCCTACCGGGCCCTCGCCTCCACATCTGGCGACGATGCTGGCGACTTGCCTGGCAACCACGGTGGGAGTCCTGGCCGGCGCGGTCAACTCCTCGATTCGGTCGGCAAGGAGTCCGTTGTTGACGTTGACCCGGGCACCCTTGATGACCGATCCGCCGACGTCGATGCCGACCACCCAGCGTGACTCCATCGAATGACATTAGCTGGGGAACCAGCGCAAGGCGACTGCCTGTCTGAGTACCCGCACGTAGAGTGAGCTGGTGCAGCGACCCCGCCTGATCGCCTCGGATGTGGACGGCACGCTGCTCGGGGTCGGCGAGCGGCCCAGCGCCCGCACCACGGCGGTGCTCGCCCGGGCGC
>JALYVZ010000205.1:0-946 GCA_030852965.1 Actinomycetota bacterium
TCTCCGGGCATCGCGTCGAAGCCGCACCCGCCGGCGGCCGCGCCACCGGAATCGCGCGCGACCGTCATCCGGGGCCCCGGGACCCAGCGAGGTGCTGGCAGCCAACCTCTGGTCGAACCCGAGCCGGTCGGGGCCGATGATCAGGTGGACGGCGACTCGTTCAACGAGGACGAGGGCGACAACGAAAGTCCCTCACCTCCGCGCTCCAGGTCGCGACGATCCGGGTCCGGCCTGCTCGGTGGCCTGCTCGGGGGCTTGCTGGGCTAGTTTGCCTGGATCGGCCCAGGCAAACTAGCCCACCGTGCCGTGGGCGAGGTAACCGGTGCCGAAGCCGAGGTTGTCGATGGTCAGGGGTCCGTGACGTGGCCGGCCAGCAGTCGCCAGAGCTCGTCGAGCCTGGCGGAGTCCACCATGGGGCCGCAGAACGTCTTGACGTACACCCGCAGCGGCCACATCCATGCCGGGGGCAGCTTCCAGCCACCGGCGGCAACCCGGGCGGGCTGGAGAGGAGCTTGACGTTCTGCCAGCCTCGCCGACGCACCCGGTGGCGGGCCACCGCCAGCAGTTCGGGTGACACCGCTATCCCGACGATCCGCCCCTGCGGCCCGACGTGATCGTAGAGGGCCGGCAGGTTCTGGCCGGAACCGCAGCTGATGTCCAGCACGCTGTCGCCGGAGCGGGTGCGAGTCGCTCGACGAGCTGCTCGCGCCAGCCGTCGTAGAGGGGAGGTGCGCCGTTCGTACAGTTCCGCAACATCGAGCTCGATCGCGGTCGGTTGCCCTTGCAGGTCTGTAGTGATCACGGCGTCGGAGGTCACGGCGTCCAGCGGCGAGGCCGGTGGCCGGTTACGACGTACTCATGCATGTTTCGACCCCCGTGCGGACGGTTCCCCGCCCGGCTTTGCATGGTGTGGCCCGTCCCGGACCCCACCCCCCGTGTCGGGTCC
>JALYVZ010000205.1:956-7397 GCA_030852965.1 Actinomycetota bacterium
GGGCTTCCCCGCCGACGCGGGCGAGCCCAGCGCCCGCGTCGGCTGAACTATTGGTGCGGCACGACCCTGTGCTGCAATGGACCGGTGTGGACGAGTACAGCCTTCGGTACGGTCGATAACGGCGTCTTACCAACAGCGCACAATTGAACGGCCTGCACGGAGGGTTGTCAACCGCTCGTCAAGGCGATCTGACAGCGACGGTCCCTGAATCGATCCACTGCCCCCGAGCGGCAGTTCAGGTCTTGGTCGGGTGAGCTGCCGGTGGTGGCCCTGCAGCAGATGGAGCAGGGCAACCTGCACCTGGCCGCGCCGGTGGCCGAGTACTGCCCTGAGTTCGCCGACATCCGGGTGCTCGACGGCTGGGACGGCGACACTCCTCGGCTGCGGGCGCCGGCCACCCAGGCGACGGTCAAGCAGTTGGTCACCCACACCTGCGGACTGGGATACTTGTTGCTCAGCGACGACCTGATCCGCTGGGCGGCCGCCACCGGCACCACCAATGTGCTCTCCGGCGCCAACGCGATCTTCGCCGCGCCGATGGTGTCCGACCCGGGTGCCTGCTTCCGCTACGGGATCAGCACCGACTGGCTGGGCAAGGTCGTCGAGGCGGTCACCGGCGTCGGCCTGGACGTGGCATCAAGGAAGGCATCACCGGCCCGCTGGGGATGGACGACACCGCCTTCCAGCTCGCGGAGGCTCGGCCCCGGGCTGAAATGGGGGCTGGGGCTGCTGCTGAACACGAAGGACATCCCGGGCATGCGCCGCGCCTACAGCGGGGCCTGGTCCGGGCTGGTCAACACGCACTTCTGGGTCGACCGCGCATCCGGGATCTGCGCGTCGATCTACAGCAACTTCCTGCCGTTGATGCCGCCGGCCGCGGTGCGGCTCTACCAGGAGTTCGAGGTGGCCCTTTACGCTTCCTTATGACTTCTGGGTCGTTGTTTCGTACAAGCCCTGACACTCACCGGGACTGCCCGTAGCCGGGGGGTCACTGGGAGTGGTCGAAGCGGACGTAGTTATCGTCTGCGGACGACCTGGGGCGACTGGCGAGAGGACCCGTAATGCCGACCACGACGCGTAGGACCCGCCTGCTGGCGATCGGGGCAGTGCTGGCCGCAGTCGCATGCGTGCCGTTCGCGGGGACCGCCGCCGCCGAGGGGAGCGGAGCCGGGACCCGCCCGGCCACGTCGAACCCCGACCTGGTGCCGGGCACCCCGTGTCACCTCGGTACGGACGCCTGCGTGCAGCTCGGGCACTCCGGCTACGACGGCAGATCCTGGCTCATCCGTGATGACCGGGTAGTCAAGGGTCCGGTACCGGCGTCCACCGGTGGTCCTGGTTCGGACACGTCGACCGGCACGTTCCCCGTCACGTCCAAAGACGCTCATCACGTCAGCTCCGAGACCCGCGACGCCGAGGGCAACCCCTCGCAGATGCCGTACGCGGTGTTCTTCGGCAACAAGGGCGAGGCCTTCCACGGAGGTGGCAACCCGACGACGCGTACCGCGGGCTGCGTCCGGCTCCGCGACTCCGACGCGTCGTACTTCTTCGACAACCTGAACGAGGGCGACCAAGTCGAGGTCGTCGACTCATCGGCCGCCAGCTCCAGCGGTGACGAGTCGTACGACCGGCACCGCGGCGGCGGCGGTCTGCTGGGCGGTCTGTAGACCCGACGGGGTGCTCACCTGGCTGCTGCTCGCCGGCGCCATCCTGTCCGAGGTCAGCGCGACGGTCTCGTTGAAGCTGTCTGAGGGGTTCACCCGGCTGGTACCCAGCGTGATTGTGGTCGTCGGCTACGGGGTGTCGTTCGTGTTGCTCGCGTACGTGCTCAAGCGCGGGATGCCGGTGGCGTGGCATACAGCGTGTGGGCCGCCTGCGGGGTGGCGCTGGTGGCCACGATCAGAGCCGCCTTCCTCCGCGAGAGCCTGACCTGGGTGCAGGTCGCCGGACTCGGGATGGTGATCGGGGGTGTAGTCGCCCTCCAGGCCGGTAGTGGCGTGCACTGATGCCATCGGTTGTTACCAATGGTCCAGCTCCATCCTCTGGCCGGCCCCATCCACGGTGATGATCCAGGCGCCCACCTTGGGTTCGCCTGCCGACCCCGTGCAGGCGGCCGGACCACGCGGGATATGCGACGAGTGGAAGCCGCCGACCAGTGGTGGTGGCTGTGTTGATCCTCGACCAACTCAACCCGTTCGTCCGCATACAACCAGAGCGATCCGTTGGTGCCGCCGGCCCATGCCCAACGCACACCCGCTACTCGCTGGCCGATGGCGGTGGCGGCGTTGCGGTCACCACCCCAACGCGTGCAGGTGGATCAGTGCGGTGGTGTCGTGTTCAACGGGTGCGTTGTATGCGTCCGCTCGCGGTCTCGGTCGAGCCTGACTCCGTAGGAGCATGAACGACGACGGGATGGTGGTGGCTCCCACGGTCGAGATCAGACCGTCGTAGGGGGTGTTCTTGGCCCACTCCAAGAGTGCCTTCCCCGGTGATCACTTCGGCTGGTCGGCGAGTAGCTCACGAGCCCGCGAGCCGATGGCCAAGGCCTCCCCGCCACTTCGCTCGGACCCGGCCGCCCAGTCCCGGCAGCCAGCGGAGCATGAACAACCACGCCGATCTCCCTGCTACAAGAGCCAGTCCATCTGGTGGGGACGACGCCTTGGTCAGCGGCAGGCGACAGGCCTGTTGCCCGCCGTTCGTTTTGCACACGAGGACGCCGTTCGCGGTGCCCACCGGCCGACGTTCGGCGTACGGCACGGTCGTCACGTCGACGGCCCCGTCGTCAGCCTGTCGCTGCTCGCACAGTCCCGTCCTGTGGCCTCGTCGGGCCAGAAGAGGGTGCTGCCGCGCCGCTTCCGCTCCTCGGCGCTGCGCGCCTGCGGTGCGGGTCGGCTTGCCATCGACACCGAGGCCGACTTCCGCAGTCAGAACCTCCGGTACATCGTCACGTTGTCGTCGCACACCGCCGAGGGCGACGAACGAAGTTATCCACAGCTCGTCACCACCGGGAGTGACGGACGTGTGCACGTGGAGTGCCGTCCAACACAGGCCCTTTAGCTTCACCCGGGAGATATGGTCGTGATCAGGTTTTGGGGGTCGTCGATCCACACGACCTGCCGACCGTCGGGGTGCACGGTGAGCCCGACCCGGTCCCGCAGGGGCCGTTCCAACTGATTCCACTCGCCGTACGCGACCTCCAGGGCTGGCCACAGCGGGCCGTCGGCAGCCACGACGACGACGCTGTTGACCGTGGTGAGGGCGAAGATGGACCCGTCCTGTCCATGGCCCCATGTCTGAGTGTCGGCGCCGGGCTGGTCGGGGCGGAACCCAAGCACGCTGTAGGGGCATGGGCTGCGCAAGGACAGGTAGAACGCGGCGGGGTCGCTGCCGGTCAACGCGTGAGGTGGCACGTCCCTGGGGCGAGCGTCGGCCAGCAGACTCGGGCGGATCACCGCTGGGGCGGTGCTCTGCGTGGTTCGGGGCATGAACCCGCCGTACTGGGCAAGGAATCGTCCCGTTGCGCCGCCATGCTCGTCCCGGATGAGCGCTGCCATCAGCCCGCCGTGGCCAGCGAAGCGCAGCGGGACCACGATCACGGCGCCGGGACGGGTTTGCCGCAGCCACGCCAGCGGGATGGTGGGCACCGCGACCGTGGCGATCAGCCGATCGTAGGGAGCGTTGTCGGCGTAGCCTTCGACTCCGTCACCGCGGATCACGGTTGGGGTGTAGTCGGCCTGATCGAGCCGGGCGCGAGCGTGCGCGCTGAGTACGGGGTCGACTTCGACGGTGGTGACCTGGCCGGCGCCGAGCCGATGCGAGAGCAGCGCGGCATTCTAGCCAGTGCCGGTGCCGATCTCCAGCACCCGCATGCCCGCCTCGACGTCGAGGGCATCGAGCATGCTGGCCATCAGCGTGGGCGCCGAGCTCGACGAGGTCGGTTGTCCTTCCACGAGCTCGCCGTGGCGTGCTCGTGCCACGGCGGACTGGTCGCCGTTCATCTGCGTGACGAGGGCATCGTCGCTATACACGCCGAGGCGCCATTCGGGGCTGTCTTCGACCAGTCGCCATCCGGGTTGGCCGTGGCGCGGTCGGAAGAAGTAGAGGACGAACACCTCGCGGGCACCGACGCGAACGCCCGATGCCACTGCGGGTCGGTGAGCACACCCTCGTTGGCGAGTTTCTTCGTGAGGGTGGTGCGCAGCTCGGTGGCCGGTGGACTGGTCACAGGGGTGGGGCCTCTCCGGTCAGGGCGTCGGCGATCGCTGAGGTGAGCTGATCAACCAGTGGGTGCCGCCAAGCCCATTGACCGACTGGATTTGCGTCTCCCAGCCACCACCATGTGCCGTTGCGGTCGATGGAGAAGTCGCAGGCGATGAATCGCAGGCCCATGCGGTCGCAGAATTTCAGCAGGCCGGTGGCCACCGGCCTGGGAATTTCGATGGTTTGCCAGTCCAGTGCGTTGTGGTCGATGCGCCAATCCAGCGGAACCGTGCCGTGGGGGCCGCGTGGGGTGATCCCGAACAGCTGACCATCGACGACCGTAACCCTGGTGTCGGCGACCTTCTCGATGATGGCCTGCAGCATGACCGGAGCCATCCGTACCGTCTCGGTGTTGCACTGGCTCGCGGTCACCGGCGTCGCGTAGGTCAGGTGGGTGCGCCCACCGATGCGCACCGGGGCGGAGCGGAACGCCTTGTAGAGCACCGGCCCGGCCTGAGCCGCGAACTTGGCGGCGCCGACAGGGTCGTTGACGATGGCGGTACGTGGTACCGACAGCCCGCATTCAGCGGCGGTGACCAGCTGGTATGGCTTGTGTTCGGCCGCGTGGACCGCTGGCGGCCAGTTGAGCCACAGCGTCCGGGGTAGCGCGACCAGAAGGCCGCGCAGTCCCCATCGGATCTCCGACTCGATCCACTCGGCGATCTCCGGATCGACGTTCGCTGGCGCCGACGCCGGCGACGGCCGCGGCCTTCCTGCACGAGGCCGTCTGCGTCCGCAACAGCACCAACGGTGCCGTCGAGGTCACGCGAAACGAGCTGGCGGTGTGGGTTGCTGGGTGGCGAATCCTGACCACCTGGCACGTCCGCTCCCTGGCAACCACCAACGTGACGTTGCACTTCACCGCCGCCGAATGGAGTGCGTTCCGGACGGGGGCCGAGCACGGCGAGTTCGGTACCACCAGAGGGCACGAGCTCGTTGCGACCTGACGCCTGGCTCTACCGACGTTGATGAAATTCGTCCGCGTAGCCGCTCGCGGGGGCCATGCTGGGCCGCCGCACCTGATGCGCTGCGGGCATCCTAGGAGCACCATCGGGGTACGGCGGTCGAACTCAGCGGAGGTGCGCCGATGCCCGAAGGTCCGTTCGGCTCGGGTTTCAACCCGCTGGAGGAGCTGGTCCGAGGTCTGGCCGGTGGGTTGGAGCAGGCGTTCGGCGGGCTCTTCGACGAGACCGAGCAGGATGACCGGGGTCCGCGCCGCGAGGGCCGGCGCCCCGATGACCCCGCCGAGGCCGGCCGCGAGGAACCCGTCCGTCCACGCTCGCGGCCCACACCGAAACTGAACCGGTACGGCCGCGACCTCACCGCGGCCGCCAGGGCCGGCCTGCTGGACCCGGTGATCGGCCGTGACGACGAGGTCTCCCAGGTGCTCGAGGTGCTGGCCCGACGCAGCAAGAACAACCCGGTGCTGCTCGGCGACCCCGGGGTCGGCAAGACCGCGATCGTGGAGGGCATCGCCAGCCGGCTGGCCGCCAACTCCGCCGACGGTTCGGGTGATGCCACAGTGCCGGCCGCGCTGCGCGGCCGGCGGATCGTGGCGCTCGATCTGGCCGGCATGGTCGCCGGCACCCAGTACCGTGGCCAGTTCGAGAAGCGGCTGACCGAGGTCATCGACGAGGTGCTGGCGGCCGACCGGGAGGTGGTGCTGTTCCTCGACGAGCTGCACACGGTGATCGGGGCGGGCTCGGCCGAGGGTGCCCCGATGGACGCGGCGAGCATGCTCAAGCCGGCACTGGCTCGCGGTGGCCTGCAGGTCATCGGGGCCACCACAATGGCCGAGTACCGCCGCTACATCGAGCGGGACGCCGCCCTGGAACGGCGGTTCCAGCCGATCACCGTCGCCGAGCCGTCGGTGGCCGACACCGTGGCGATCCTGTTCGGGCTGCGTCAGCGCTACCAGGACCACCACCGCGTGGCGATCACCGACGCGGCGTGCGTGGCGGCGGCCGAGCTGTCCGACCGCTACCTCACCGACCGGTTCCTGCCGGACAAGGCGATCGATCTGGTCGACCGAGCGAGCGCTCGGGTCCGGATGCGGTTGCCTGACTCAGTCCTACCCGAGGTGGACGCCGACGCGGTCGCCGAGATGGTCGCGTCGGCCACCGGCATCCCGGTGGCCCGGCTGACCGAGCTGGACCGGCGGCGGCTGCTCGACCTGGAGGA
>JALYVZ010000206.1 GCA_030852965.1 Actinomycetota bacterium
AAACAGCCGCTCCGCGCTGGTCGGTGCGTCCGAGCGCAACCACGGACTGACATCGACCGCGAGCACGATCCGCCCATCCGCGGTCCTGGGCACTGGCAGCGACGCCAGCGATCGGCGCAGCCACCGCGGTTCAACCCGGCCGTGACTCAGCGCGTCATACATCGCGCCGTGCCCACGGCGGTGCTCGGCGACCAGCGTCAGATCGACCAACGAGCGGACTGGCCCGTCGGCACACAGCACCGCATCGGTCAGCTCGAACAACGCATCCGCGCGCGCGGTCAACGACGCGTAGAACTCCCGCCGGAACCGGTCAAGATCACCCCGCCGGGACGCGCCGAGGTCTTGGCTCTGCGCGCGCACCTGCGCCACACTGACCACCACGGCCACCGCTTTCGTCTTCGAGCTCTGTGAGAGAACCCGAGGATGATCAAGCGGTGGCCGTGCCATGTCCCGCCGACACGCCGAACAACCTGCGCAATCTCCTTCAACGCGGCACAGCGGGGTTAAACGTCAAGCTCAGAACGTGTCAGGAAAGTTGATCTGCTCGGCGTGTCCTCCCGAGATTTCGGGCGGGTGGTGATCATGCTGGGTAAATGGGTGATCATGGTGGAAGGCGTGGGTACCCGTCGGATCTGACCGATGCGCAGTGGGCACTGATAGAGCCGTTGTTGCCGCCGCCGCGGGGCGGGCGGGAGTTTGGTCGGCCGCTGACCCATCCCCGCCGGGAGATCGTCAACGCGATCTTGTGGACGCCCGGGGCGGGTGTTCCTGGCGGCAGCTACCGGGTGATCTTCCACCCTGGGGGACGGTGTATGACTACTTCGCCCAGTGGAGCGCCGACGCCACGGTGGACCGCATTCATGATCGGCTCCGGAACGAGGCGCGCGACCGCGCGGGCCGGGATCCGATGGCCTCGGCCGGGATCGTCGATGCCCAGTCGGTCAAGGGCGCGGACACCGTCGGTGCGGGTAGTCGTGGGTATGACGCCGGGAAGAAGATCAACGGGCGGAAGCGGCACATTGTGGTGGACACCCTGGGTCTGCTGATCGTGGTGCTGGTCACCGCGGCGTGCGTGCAGGACCGCGACGGCGGGGCGCGGGTCCTTGGCCGGGCCCGGATGGCGATGCCCTCCCTCGCGCTGGTGTGGGCCGACGGCGGCTACGCCGAAACTGGTGACCTGGGTCGAACGACGGCCGCGGATCCTGCTCGACATCGTGCGCAAACCCGAGGGCCAACGCGGGTTCTCGGTGCTGCCACGACGTTGGGTCGTCGAGCGGACCCTGTCCTGGATCACCGCGCACCGCCGCCTCGCCCGCGACTACGAGCGCACCCCCGAGCACTCCGAAACCTGGGTCAAGTGGGCCATGATCGGAATCATGATGCGTCGCCTCGAACCCGGTCCAGGCCGCCGACCATGGCAGAAACAGCCGCAGCCTGACTTTCCCGACACGTTCTGAGGCGCACGCGTTGCCCGTGCCCCACCAGTTCGGGTCCCGGGCGGTGAAGGTGGCGTTGACCAGCTTCGCGATCGCGCACCGCAGGTTGTCGCGGTTGATGAAGTGTCGCCGCACGTGGCGCAACGCCGCCTCGGTCTCGCCGTGCTCGCCGGTGGCCACGATCGCTTTGATGCCCATGTTGGTGCCCAGCGCGAATAAGCACAGCAACAACCGCCGGCGCAGGGTGTCCCGGTCGATGACCTCGCGGGAGGCGACCGAGGTGAACTCGGTGCTGAAGTCAGCCAGGAAATCGGAGTCTTTCAGCACGTCCAGCAGGTCCAGGGTGCCCCACCGGCGGACCACCTCGTCCTTGACCGCTCGCAGGTTCTCCGGCTCGGGCCTTGCACAACGCGGAGCTCGGCGGGTTGTTCCAGGCTGCGCTGATCATCGTCGCTCAACTGGTGATGATCCCGATGGCGATCATGATCGCCAAGCGGGCCGGCCGGTGGGGCCGCAAAAAGATATTCCTGGCCGCGTTCGCGGTGCTGCCGATTCGCGGGGCGCTGTTCGCCCTGGCCGGCGGACCCGGCTGGGTCATCGCCATCCAGGTCCTCGACGGGGTGGGAGCGGGCATATTCATGACCATGTTCACCCTGGTGATCGCCGATCTCACCCGCGGCACCGGCCGGTTCAACCTCGCACTCGGCGCCGCCACCACCGTGCAAGGCATCGACGCCGCGTTGAGCACCACCCTGGCCGGCGCCGTGATCGTCGCCGGCGGATTCACCTTGGCCTTCCTCGTGCTCGCCGCGGTCGCCCTGGTCGTGTTCGTCCTCGGCGTCCCCGAAACCGCCGACATCTCGAGCGGCATCAGCTGAAATGAAGCTGAAGGGTTCGGTTGCCTACGCTATTTCTGCTCGTCGTAGGCCAGGGTGATCACGTGGTGACGGGAGGCTGGGCCGAAGCGCTCGCGCTGCTCGCGCTGGCCGCTGTGCTGGTGTTCGCGATGGTCCAGCCGCGGGGGCTGCCGGAGGCGATGTTGGCGGTACCCGCCGCAGGGCTGCTGATCGGGCTGGGTGTGGTGACCCCGGCCGCGGCCTGGGAGCAGATGCGGCTGCTGGGCCCGACCGTGGGGTTCCTGGCCGCGATCCTGCTGCTGGCGCATCTGGCCGACGCCGAGGGCGTGTTCGCCTGGCTGGGCGTCCGCCTGGCCCGCGCCTCGCGCGGGCGCCCGACACGGCTACTGGGGCTAGTGTTCCTCGCGGCCGCAGTGACCACCGCGGTGCTCTCCCTCGACGCCACCGTCGTGCTACTGACCCCAGTGGTGTTCGCCACCGCCGCACGGGTCCGGGCCCGTGCCCGCCCGCACGTCTACGCCTGCACCCACCTTGCCAACTCGGCCTCGACGTTGCTACCGGTGTCGAACCTGACCAACCTGTTGGCCTTCACCGCATCCGGTCTGTCGTTCGCCGGGTTCGCCGCGCTGATGGGACTGCCCTGGCTGGTCGCCGTCGGCGTCGAGTACCTGGTGTTCCGCCGATTCTTCCGCACCGACCTGACCGACCCGGCCACCACCGGCGCGGACGCGGCTGGCCGTGGTGTGGCCCAAGACTCAAGTGGACCCCCGACCCCGACGTTCGCGTTCGTGGTGCTGGCGTTGACCCTGGTCGGGTTCGGGGTGTCCGGGCTGGTCGGGATCGAACCGGTGTGGGTCGCCGTGGCCGGCGCCGCAGTGTTGGCGGTCCGCGCGCTGGCCCGCCGTTCGGTCGGGGTCAGGGCCATGATCGGGGCCGCGTCGCCATTGTTCTGCCTGTTCGTGTTCGCTCTGGGCGTGGTCGTCGCCGGGGTCAGCACCCACGGTCTGGGCGCCGCGATCGCCGCGATCCTGCCCACCACCCCGACCTTGCTGGGGTTGCTGGCGGTGGCCGGGCTGGCCGCGGTGCTGGCCAACGTGGTCAACAACCTTCCGGCGACCCTGGTGATGCTCACCGCGCTCGGCTCCGGCGCGCACCCCGGGCTGGTGCTGGCGATGTTGATCGGGGTGAACATCGGGCCGAACCTGACCTACGTCGGCTCGCTGGCCACCCTGCTGTGGCGGCGCGTACTCGCCGGCGCGGACGCCGCTCCCACCCTGTCGGAATTCCTGCGTCTCGGTGCGCTGACCGTGCCGGCCTGCCTCATCGCCGCCGTGGCCACCCTGTGGCTGGGCTTGACCCTCGGACAAGGATGGCTCACATGACCAACCAGCGTGTCGTGGTGTGGTTGACCGAGAACAACTGGGCTCCGACGGTGGACGCGGCCGCCGCCCTACCCGGCACCCACGACATCGTGCTGCTGCACGTGATCGACACCCAGGTCGGGGAGGCCGCGCACGGCGCGTTCGGTGGACTCCTCGGGCGCGGATCACGCCAACGCAACCCCGGTGACATCCTCACCCAGATGGCCCGCGACGCCTCGTCGGGGGTGCTCAACGACGCCCAGCGCCGTTTGAGCACCCCCGCACGGCTGGACTCGCGCGCCGGTCGGATCGAACGCGAAGTCGTCGCCGCCTGCGAGGACGCCGACCTGCTGATCTGCGCCCGCGACGGCAACCAGAAACGGCTCGGGCCCCACAGCCTGGGCCATCACACCCGTTTCGTCATCGACCACGCCCCCTGCGCGGTCCTGCTCATCTGGCCCGACACCGTGCCCGACCTCGACTCCATCCCGCCACCACCCCAACCCGGAACACCACACCCACATCGGTAGCCGCCGAGAACACCGGGGCCGTGACCGGCCCGAGAACACCGGGGCCGTGACCGGCCCGAGAACAGTCGTGGACCGCTACCGACCCGACCGTTTCGATGTCCCCGCCGCCCTGATCCGCCCGCTCGGCAGGATGGTCATCACCTACGCCCCCACCCACCCCCGATCAGCCGCGGCGGCGCACATGTGGGGTCCGCACATGTGCGTGGTCGGGTCGGCCGTGACCCAGCGCGGATACTCACCGCGGTGGGGGTGTCGCCTCGGTCGAGGCCGGTGTCCCGGGCGACTGGCTGAGGGTGGTGCTCGGGAGCCATTCGATGGTGACGCTCAGCGCGGGTAGCGCCGTGTGGAGTTGGGAGCGGAGGTCCTCGACAGGGGGCGCGATCGGGCCGGTGAGCGTCACCGTGGCGGCGCTGGGCGTCTGGTTGACGGCCAGGACCGAGGTGTCGGGGTGGGCCATGATCCAGCTGTCGGTCGTCGCTCGGGCGGTGTCGGCTGTGTCAGCCGAGGTCGTGAGGGTGGTCCTGGGTGCCTGGTAGGTCCACTGCAGGGTGACCGGCGGCGCCGACCGGTAGCTCTTGCTGATTAGGGTTTTCAGTTTTTCGGCGCTTCGGGGCGGATGGTCTCCGGAGGCGGACACCGCGAGAGTGTCGCCGTCGTAGCTCAACCCGGCGAGGGTCAGGGTCTGATCGGTGAGCCATTGCCGCGCCAGCGGGTAGACCTGCTCCAGTGGCGGCGGGGTCGGCTGTGGGGTGTCGTCCCGGACCGGTATCCATCGGACGTCGGCGGTCGCGGGATGACTGATCAGCCCCGTGTTTTTCGGACCGCTTGAATTCGGTTAGTCTAGGCTCAGACCTCCGGAATTGGCTGAGGGATTGGTGCTTGACGTGGGGTTTTCGTGATCGAATGATTCCTGAAATAGGTGAGTTGTAGCCCGATTCGCGGTAGGTTTCGTGGGTGAGTCCGACGTTGCCCGAGCCGATGCTGGAAGGCATGCCCGAACCCGGGGCGCTGCGGCTTCTGACTCATGAGGACGAGGCGGTGGTGCTGTCGGGGCGGTGGGTGGTGTTCCGTTTCCCGGTGGCCGACACCGGGATGCGCCGGTTGGCGATGGTCGCGTTGACCGAGGCCGGGCACCCGGTCAAGACGGTGGCCACAGTTTTTGGGGTGTACCCGAACTATCTGTCGACGCTGCGCAAGACCGCCCGCGAGCAGGGCTCGAATGGGCTGGTCAGGGCGGTAGGGCGGCCGCCGAAGTTGAGCGCGGCGCAGGTGGGGCAGGCTCGGCGGTGGGCCGAGCAGGGCGTGAGCGGCCAGGAGATCGCGCGGCGGCTCGACGTGTCCGACACCATGATCAGTCGTCTGGTGGGTGCTGATCGACGCAGGACCACACCGGTGCGGGAAGAGCTGCCCGACCCCGACCCCGAGCAGCCCGAGTGGGCCTTCGCCGGCCCGGTCGACGTTGGTCCCGAGCGGGTTGAGCCGGTCGACGTCGGGGCGCCCGATCGGCTGGCCGGGGCGGGGTCCTCGCGGTTGGCGCAGGCCACGGTGGACAGCCGGTACGCGGGGGCGATGATGTTGCACGGTTTCTTCGACCGGGTGGGTGCGCGGTCGGTGTTCGCCTGCGTGGCCGGGTCCGACACCGCGGCCCGGCGCTGCGACGATGTGGCGTTGTTGACCGCGACCACCTGCGCGTTCGCGTTGGGGTGGGGTCGGTGGAGGCCACCAAACACTTGATCCGCGACCAGATCGGGCCGTTGGCCGGGTGCGATCGGCTGCCCGAGCTGCGCACCATGCGGCCCCGCCTAGCCGAGCTCGCCCAGGCGTGTGACCCACTGCGCCTGCAAGCCGACCTGGCCACCGCGATGATCGCTGCGGACGCGCCGCTGTTGAACCTGTACTTCGTCGATGACCACTTCGTGCCCTAACGAAGGCGCGAAACGGTAGGCAAGGGCTACAACACCAAACGCCGCCACGCCCAAAAAGGCCTGGCCGACACCCTGGTCACCGACTACCACGGCCGGGCGGTGTGCTTCGTGTCTGGGCCGCCCTCGGGGTTGACCAAGACCTTACCCACCGCGCTGGTCGAGCTGCGCAAGGTCACCGGACCGGCGAAGATCATGCTCGGGTTCGACCGGGGTGGGGCCTATGCGCAGGTGTTCACGCACTGCCGCGAGGCCGACGTGGACTGGATCACCTACCGGCGCGGCGCCCTGGCCACCACCACCACCACCGCGCCGCGCCGGTACTGGCGGGTGGACACCGGCGGCCGCGCCGAGACCGTGACCCTGGCCGATGAGATGGTGACCATCAACGACTACGGCCCTCGGTTATGTGGAGATCAACATAACCGGTTCTGAGGGGGCCGGGCGCAGTAATGCGCCCGGCCTACCCGGCGAGAACGTCGGGGCCTACAAGAACGGTGGCCGGGAGTACCAGCCCAAGGGGGAGCCGGTGGCGACCAACACCTACGACTTCATCGGCGAAGCCGGTAAGGCGGTGCCCTACGGAGTGTATGACGTGGGCACCAACACCGGGTGGGTCAACGTGGGCACCGACGCCGACACCGGGCAGTTCGCGGTCGAGTCGATCCGCCGTTGGTGGGACCGGATCGGGGTGCACACCTACCCCGACGCGACCCGGCTGCTGATCACCGCCGACGGCGGCGGGTCCAACGGCTCCCGGCCGCGTCTGTGGAAGACCCAACTCGCCGCGTCCGCCACCGAGACCGGCCTTCAGATCACCGTGGCGCACCTGCCACCGGGAACCTCGAAGTGGAACCGGATCGAGCACCGGCTGTTCTCCGCGATCACCATGAACTGGCGCGGGCGTCCGCTGGAGACCCACGAGGTCGTCGTCGAGACGACCGCCGCGACCACCACCAACGCCGGACTCACCGTCGCCGCCGACCTCGACACCAACACCTACCAGCGCGGCATCAAGATCACCGACAAGGAGATGAAGGCGTTCGAGGCCCGCTACCTGCACCGACACGAGTTCCACGGCAACTGGAACTACACGATCAAACCCGAACCGACCCAGACCTGCGTTCCGCAGTTGGCTTGATCGACTAGTACACGATTCGGGTGTTGACCTGCGGGAATGCCAATGTGCACGCTTGGTCGGTGTGTTACTAGGCGGGGGTGTTGTGGCTGGTCAGG
>JALYVZ010000207.1 GCA_030852965.1 Actinomycetota bacterium
GCCACCACCGGCAACGCACCCAACGCCTTGTCCACACTCTCCGGCCCGTACGACACGCCCTGTCCCCGCATGCACCCCCATATGCCACCCCCCCGCTAACATGATCAAGGCGACACGCCGAGAGCCCCACCTTCCCTCATGTGCGAAATGCGGGGCTAGCCGGCGCGCTGTTGGTCTGCCGGTCGAACTCGTCGGCCACGGTGCTTCTCATCCTGGGTGTTCCGGAGCGTGCGGTGATGGGCCTGATGGGCTGGTCAACGACTGCGATGGCGGCCCGTTACCAGCACATCACCGGCACGATTCGGGACGACGTGGCGAGCGGGTCGGGGGCCTGGTCTGGGTCCGCCGGAGGGCAAATGAAACCAAAAGTGAGACCAAACAGCGAAACGCCGGGCAACCCGATGCGGGGCTCCCGGCGTTCTGGCTGGTCAGGGTGGCGGAGGATAGGGGATTCGAACCCCTGAGGGCTTGCACCCAACACGCTTTCCAAGTCTCCATCCTGGTGTCCAGTCGTGATCGTTCCGGTCCCGACCTGCGGCTGAGTTAGTTGCCTGGAACTGGCTGGACCGGGCCGAACGCTGACGAATGAGACTGGAACTGAGACTACCGACTGATCATCTCTGTTCCTGCGCGAGCCTACGAAGGTGATCTCCTCGCGGCGCGGGTTCATCCCTGCCGGGTCGAGGGGCCGGGTTGCAAGGTACTCATCCCAGCCTTGTGACCCGGCCCCTCGGGCTGGTAGCCCTCGGGCGCGCCGCGAGGAGATCACCGCCCCGCCACTCCCCTGATCTCCGAAGCGGTGCCGGGTGTGGGCGGAGCCCGCTTGTTCCTGGCAGCATGGCTACATGGCTGTTGAGGCAGAGGTGGTGATGGCGTCCTGCTCGTGTTGCGAGCGGAGCTTCCCGGAATCAGACGTGGTCCGTATGGCGTGCCATCCCGAGGTCGCGGTGTGTAGTGGCTGTGTGCATTGGATGGCTACGCGGGTGGGTGCCCGCCCCGTGGTGACAGCAATTCTTCCCGTGCGGGATATGGCTGAGCTGCGAGAGTTTTGGGCGCCCGCCGGGGTCGAGGTTGAGCTGTACGACGAGGGCTACGGATTCCTTCACGTCGGTGGTGCCGAGATCGCGCACGTGGCGCTGCTGCCGGAACTGGACCCGGATGCGAATGCCGCTGCCTGCTACGTGCAGGTCCCGGACGCTGATATGTGGCATTCCCGGCTGGCAGCGGCCGGGTTGCCGGTGAGCGAGCTTCGGGCGGAGCCCTGGGGGATGACAGAGTTCAGCGTCGAGGACCCGAGCGGGAACTCGGTGCGCGTCGGCCGTAATAGCTGAGAGATCACCGATTTGAGGGTGGGTCGCTCTGGTGGCAGGCCGGCTGAGGCCCGCCGGCCGCGCCGGGCCGGAGGTAGAGGGGCGAGTCGGCGGGCCGGCAAAGCCGGCCAGCGCCGCCGGAGGCGGCGCCTTGATCTCATAGAGGCAGATTCGGCAGCGTGGGCGAGGGGTTCGAGCCGGCCCCGCACCCCGAGGCCCCGCAGCACCTTGCGTTCAAGCTGCATTGGTAAGCGACGCGATCGTGAGTCCTGGCTTGTCGATCGTTCGAGATCGTCCAGTCGCGGCCGGTACCGTCACCTCGCGTTGCCGTCACGGTTGCCGTCAGCCGGCCGGCCGGCCGGGCGACTGACTGACCTCTTCTGTGTCAAATGCGGAAACCTGGTGCTACCTCGTGTCAGCGGGTGCCGGTCCGTGGCCTCTGACCTGGGCGTTCATGACATCTTGTATCGACCCGTCCGGTCGTCGATCACGTGATGTGCTGCCATCCTGCTGCCTCAGGTTGCCGGCCCGGAGGTCGCCGAGGACAGCAGTGAGAAGTCGAGACTTTCGACGCATTGTTCAGCGCACTGCCTACACCCGTAGTCGCCACTGCCGACGTCTAGCATCGCGACGGCAACCTCGGTCGCTCGCTCGAAGGAGAAGTCCTCGGCAAAGCTGCCTTCGTCGTGGCGGATCATGTCGCTCCAGCGAACGACCAGCACGTCATCATCATCGTGGTCCGCGTCGGGCCTGACCTCGTGCTCGAAGCCGAGCGACGCGAGCGCACGCACGCGCTCGACGATCTCTGTCGGCGCGAGGTGGAGGTCCCGCCGCACGATGTCCAGATCGATATGGATGTTGTCCGGTAGCTGTGTCCGGCAACCCTGTGCGAAGAGGTGCGCCACGAGCTTGCGTTCGGCGGCGGTCATGCGAATCAGGCTCTGCATGAATGAGTGAGCGATGGTCTGGACCGTGTCCTGCTCTGCAAGTGTGTCGACGCCGAGGGCGTCAAACAGCTTATCGGGTTCCGGCGGGAAGAACGTCTCGCGCACGCGCGGCCCGAGCTTTGCCGCGATTAACTCGGCGAGCTTGGCGGGCCGGGTGGTCAGGCCGTCGACGTACGTGATGGTCGGACGCAGGCCCGGGATCTCGGTGTTGTCGAATCGCACCGGCAGTACGTACTCCTGGTTGGAGGTGAGCGCCCGTGCTTGCGCGCTTCGGCGCTCGTGCGTGGTCCAGACCTTGCGGGCATACGCCTCGGAGGCGAACAACACGCAATAGCGAGCTGACTTCTGGTACACCCAGTCGAGGTGTTCGTAGAGGTCCTTGCCCCACAAGGTGGCCTGCTCGTAGTCGTCATAGAACGGCCGAATCCCGCGACGACGCAGTGCTGCGGCCACTTGCTTGACGTAGCTCCGCTGCTCGCCGGCGAACGACAGCGCCACGTCATACGTGAAGTCTCCGCTTCGGGTCGAGCTGGTCACGAACGTCACACTAGTGGCAGGCGCGACTCCACGACGGGTCTGGGCCTCTTCGTCCCGAAGGCGGACAGGTGTCGCCCCAGGCTCGCTCAACTGGTGCTTTCCGGGCCGTCTGAGCTGCGTATTCGTGGCCTCGGGTGTCGGGTGGTGGCGTGCGCTGCTCGGTCGTTCGCTCCGGATTTGCTCTGTCCCACGGAAACCGAGGTGCCATCCCGTCGACAGCCGGCCGCCGGCGTCGCGTGGTAGCCCTCGGGGAGGTCGATGGGAGGGCACACCCTGCCCACCTACATCCGCACGCTCGGCGCCGTGCGCGGCCATCCTGTGGATCTGCCCGTCCGGCGAGGACATAGGCAGTACAACGTGAGCAACGTCCGCGATCAGGCCGTCGACTGAACGAGCCCGGCGCTCCCGATCGACGACGAATCGGCGTCCTGCGGGATCGTTTGCAAGGTCAGCTCAGGGGTCACCGCTTGTGTCAGCGGCGCAGACCAGCAGTTCAGATTGTGGTGCGTGGTCTCGCCTCCGAGTGCTGCCTGGAGCGCAGCGGTTCGCAGGAACGCGGAGACACTGACACCTCCGCGCTCCGCCGCCTCACGGACGACCATCGCTTCTCTCGGACTAAGACGAACAGAGATCATGGAGGCGAGCCGACGGCGCGGCTTCGGCGGCTCTGGTTCGCCCCACTCGTCAGGATCGTCCTTGTGTGCTTCATAGTAGGCCGCGTCAACATCCTCTTCGTCCGACATGTTCTGCTCCCCGTCCCCGTCACAGGTACCTAGCCCGCTCCCCAGCGGTGCATTCCCATCCAGTGATCGCTCTCAGCATCCGCCTTGCCGAGTCGTACCGCACTACAACAGTCAGCATCCGCCCACCGTCGGTCTCGCCGACAAGGAGCCAGTCGCCGGCTCTGCCGCGCTTGTTCGGCACGAACCTGCCGCCGCCGTTGGCGAAGACCTCCTCAACCTCCCACCATGCGATGGATGGCCGATCCGGACGACTCTCGGCAAGGTGCGCCGTGTTCCCACGGTCGAGCTGATCGTCGTCCCACTCGAAGGACTCCGCCTGGTCAGGTTCTGCCACGTCCTATCCCTCTTCGACTTCGTGTATGACCATAACTGGTGCTATGGTCATACACAACCGCAACCGTGCGGGCGGCACCGCCCGGCAGAGGGGGGCACCATGGAGGGGACAGTCGTCCTTGCCGATTACGCTCAGGTCCACGCAGGCAAACTGAACGTCGTCGGCGCGGGCATCAACCTGGTTGGCGCCCACACTGCAGAGGCGCCACACAAGATCAACCTGCATGCAGCGATCCTGATCATCGTCCCGTGGCAGTCACACAATCAGGCCCACAAGCTGACGGTCTCG
Organism: Actinomycetota bacterium; assembly: GCA_030852965.1. GTDB lineage: Bacteria > Actinomycetota > Actinomycetes > Mycobacteriales > Pseudonocardiaceae > Pseudonocardia. Next base: position 4,160 of record JALYVZ010000207.1, read on the forward strand.
CTAGGTAATGAGGACGGCGGATACCTGCCCATCGCCGAAGCGGCACCTGGGGTCCCCGTGGAGCCAGAAGACGAAGGCAGCGTGGTCGGCCAGTTCAACGCAGGCCGTGGCCCGATCATGACCCCAGGCGACGATTCAATTATTCCGCTCGCCGTTCCAATCCAGGTCGCGGTCCCAAGCCTCGGGGCATATCGAGTGATTCTCAAGATCGACGGTACAGAGATCGCGGTGGCACGATTCCGTGTCCTGTACACACCTCAATTGGTTACACAAGGCTGAGATCTGCGCGGCAGATCGGCAGGCAGCCGCGCGCCGCGCGGGGACGGCCGGAGGCCGCACCCCCCGTGCGAGCGCTTGCGGCTGCATCAGCACAGGGCCGAGTGGCGCCGCCAGGCGCCGCCTTGACCAAGAGAAGAAAGGCTGAACCGCCGAGGTGTGGGGTCAGACAAATGACTGCGCGGGTGTCAGTCCTTCTCGGCGGGTCCGGCGAGGGGTGACCGGACGCGCCGGAGTGGGTGGACGGTCAGGGTCGCCTGGGTGGCGCGCATGGCGACGACGCGCTGTAGGGCGGTTTGACGACCGCGCTGGCTGCGCTGTTGGGATTCGGGCCGCCGGTGGAGCTGGCCGGCGTGGTGGCGATAGAGCCACGTCACGGCGGGGTCGTTGTAGCCCTGGGTGATCTCGGAGAGGCCAGCGAACATCACCACGTCGTCGTCGCCCCAGCCGGCGACCCACCCGCCGAGAGCTCGAAGTACCTGCGTGCGGATCATCAGGCCAGCGCAATGCACAACCCAGTTCCCTTCGCGCTCGATTGCGACAGAGTTGGCGAGCCCGGGCGCGATGGGTCCGAACGGAAGCTCTGAGGGCCAGCTCGTCCGCGAGCCGTCTTCGTGCAAGTCCTCAGCCTGGGCGATGGCCCAGTGTGTGGCGGGGTCATTGAAGTGCGGCACGAGCGTGCGGAGTGCGGCGGGCAGCAAGTAGTCATCGTGGTCGAGGACCTGGACCAGCTCGCCCGTTGCGCGGGAGAGCGCGATGTTGCGGGTGGCGGCGACTCCGAGGTGTGACCCGTTTGGTTCGTAGGTGATCCATGGCTCCACTGGAAGCTCGGATTGCATCGTGATGTGCGGCCCGTCCTCCTGGACGACCCATTCGAGCCGCCAACCCTCAGGGAGAAGCTGGCCCGCGACGCCCGCAGCCGACTCGCGCAGGTGGATCGGGTCGGGTTGGTATAGAGGGGTGATGATCGAGATGGCCGGCACGGGGTCAGCCCTCGGGCCACGGTTCGAGTGGCGTTATGAAGTCGAGGCGGGTCCGGTCGGCGGGGTACTCCGCGTCGGAGATCTCCACTCGTCGACCATGCTGGTCAACCGAGATCCGCCGGCAACGGAGCATCGGCACGCCGGGCTCCAGCTCCCATAGCTGGGCGTCGGCAGTGGTGGGCATGTGGGCTGTCACCTCGTCGATGATCGTCACGATCTCGATCCCGACCGTGGAGAGCTGGTGCTGGGTACCACCCGGCCACGGCTCGTTCGAGGGATCGAACAACGCCGGGTTGTCCTTGACGTAGCTCGTCGGGATGTGCGAAACGCTCCACGCCTCGCGGCGGCCGGAGTCCGGGTCTACGTGTTCCCAGGCTCTGCGCAGCACGTCATCCCCTTCGTCGAGTTCGAGCGCAGCCGCTACGTCCCGGTCAGCGGGTACCACCTGGTAGTCGGACCGAAACCGGAGGTCTTCAATCTTGACCTTGGACTCGATTTCGGCGGTGCCGACGAGGGCCCGTTCCGTTTCGGGCCGGAGGACGAAGTCTTTTTCCTCCTGGTGCCGCGCGGACGACCGCACCACCGGGCGAGGTCGAGTCCGGACTACCGGAGCCTTCCCACGGCCGCCGGTGATCAACCCTTGCTGTTTCAGGAGGTCGATCGCGGATCGCACTGGGTTGAGCGAGCAGGACCACTGTCGTGCGAGTTCGTGCATCGGCGGCAGTGAGTCTCCAGGAGCAAGCTCGCCGCGCTCGATCTTGATACGCAGCTCGTCGGCGATGCGCACCTGTAGCGGTGCGGGTACCGAGGTGCGCTGCGGTTCCATGGCGCCAGGTTAGGGCGCTCGTAGGTTGACATGCAAACCGTCTTGCTGCTCAGTGTGACCCGTGCTACCCTCAGTTCGTAGGTTGGCATGCAAACCTACGAACTTGAACGGCCGGTGCGGCCCTGAGGGTCGAGACCCAGACAAAGGAGAGCAATGGCGATCAACGGCAGGTTCTGCGTGGCGATGGATGAGGTGTTCCCGCATGGGGGGTATGTGGTGTCGGAGGTGGAGCCGGTGCGGGATTTCGACAAGTCGACGCGTGAGCGTCCGGTGCAGGCCCTGGATAAGGAGTCGGGGTTGCCGGTGTGGTCGGTGTCGGTTTTGGATGCCGACCCGAGCGCGCGGAAAAACGAGAAGACGGTGACGGTGAAGATCGCCGCTCCGCATCAGCCGGTACCGCCGGCGCCGGGGGTGGGGATGCTGTTCGCGGCGGTGGAGTTCGAGCTGCTCACGGTCACCCCGTACGTGGATGACAAGCGGGGGCGGGTGGCCTACAGCTTCCGTGCGCGGGAGATGCGCGCCCCGGTGGTCGGCAAGGCGTCGCGGTCGTCGGCATCTGAGGCGGCGTGAGCACGGATTTGACCCGAGCGGAGGGGAGCCCGCGGCAACGGACTCCCCTCCTGGGTCTTCCCACACCTTCAAGCCCTGAGCAGGCGATTCGGATCGGAAGGACTACGAGGGTAATGAACGGACACGGTGATCGGGGAGTTGGCCCGTGGGTGCCGGTGATGGTGGAGGCGGGTCTGCGCCGCTGCACCGAGGCTCGCCGCACGGTGTCGGACCGGGACCCGAGGACGCATCTGGAGCAGGCGGCACGGGCTGACCGTCTGGTGGCGTTGTGGGAGCGGGAGGCGCGTTGGTGGCTGGTGCTGGAGCGCTGGACGTACTTGCGCCGGGCGGAGATGCCGTTGGTGTACGGGCGGGCGGTGGTCCAGGCCCGCGCCGAGGCGACACGGTATGCGCACCTCTACCGGGACTTGGCCGCTGATTGGCGTCGGATGGCCGCCGGGGAGCCGGTGTGCGGCGTGATCGGGTGTGGCTGCGGCGGGGTGTGCGGGGTGCCGGCGTGACCGGGCGGGCGGGTGCGCGGGATC
>JALYVZ010000208.1 GCA_030852965.1 Actinomycetota bacterium
GCCCGGCACTCGGCCGCGCGCACGCACGCGCCGGCCGCCTCGTGTGCCGAGCGGAACGGCACCCCGGCCCGGACCAGCCACTCCGCCACGTCAGTGGCCAGAGTGAAGCCCTCCGGCGCCAGCGACGCCAGGCGCTCGGTGTGGAAGACCAGGGTGTGCACCATCCCGGCCATCGCCGGCAGCACCAGCTCCAGCTGGTCGGCCGAGTCGAACAGCGGCTCCTTGTCCTCCTGGAGGTCCCGGTTGTAGGCCAGCGGCTGCGCCTTGAGGGTGGCCAGCAGGCCGGTGAGATTGCCGATCAGGCGGCCCGCCTTGCCCCGGGCCAGCTCAGCGATGTCCGGGTTCTTCTTCTGCGGCATGATCGAGCTACCGGTGGAGAAGGCGTCGTCCAGGCTGACATAGCCGAACTCGACGGTCGCCCAGATGATCACTTCCTCGGCCAGCCGGGACAGGTCCACCCCGATCATGGCCAGCACGAACGCCGCCTCGGCCGCGATGTCCCGGGACGCAGTGCCGTCGATCGAATTGGCCACCGAGCCGCTGAAACCGAGGTCTGCGGCGACCGCCTCCGGGTCCAGCCCGAGCGAGCTGCCGGCCAGCGCACCGGACCCGTACGGGGAGATCGCCGCCCTGCGGTCGCAGTCCCGCAACCGGTCCACGTCCCGGATCAGCGCCTGGGCGTGCGCGCCCAGGTGGTGGGCCAGCAGCACCGGCTGGGCATGCTGCAGATGCGTGCGGCCGGGCATGGCCGCGCAGGGGTGGCGGGCAGCCTGGGCCAGCAACGCGTCAGCCACGTCGAGAATACCGGAAGTGACTCGCCGCGCGGTGTCGCGCCACCACAGCCGCAGCAGGGTGGCGATCTGGTCGTTGCGGGACCGTCCGGCGCGCAGCTTGCCGCCCAGGTCCGGGCCGACCCGGTCGATCAGCCCGCGCTCCAGCGACGAGTGCACGTCCTCGTCATGGTCCGCTGCGACGAACGCCCCGGAAACCGTGTCGGCGTCCAGCGTGTCCAGGCCGGCGAGCATGCGCGCGAGCTCGTCGGCGGTGAGCAGCCCGGCCCGGTGCAGCGCCCGCGCATGCGCCCTGGAGCCGGCGATGTCGTAACGGGCCAGCCGCCAGTCGAAATGCGTTGATCTAGATAACGCGGCGAGCGCATCCGACGGGCCGCCGCTGAACCGGCCCCCCCACAGGTTCGAGCTCACGACGCCCCGAGGTCCCGCCTCGCGGCGATCTTGGACGGCAGGCCCCAGAGCTGCACGAACCCCTTCGCCAACGTCTGGTCGAACGCGTCGCCCTCGTCGTAGGTGGCGAGGTTGAAGTCGTAGAGCGAGGTCTGAGACCGGCGGCCGGTGACCGTGGCGCAGCCGCCGCCGAGGTCCATCCGGATCTCACCGCTGACGTGCTTCTGCGACTCCACGATGAACGAGTCGAGGGCGCGTTTGAGCGGGGAGAACCACAGACCGTCGTAGACCAGCTCGGTCCAGCGCTGCCCCACGGTGCGCTTGAACCGGGCCAGGTCTCGCTCCACCGTGACGTTCTCAAGCTCCTTGTGCGCGGTGATCAGCGCAATGGCGCCGGGCGCCTCGTAGATCTCCCTGCTCTTGATGCCGACCAGCCGGTCCTCGACCATGTCGAGGCGTCCGACGCCGTGCCGCCCGGCGCGTTCGTTGAGCTGTTGGATTGCCTCCAGCATGGTGACCGGGCTGCCGTCGATCGCGACCGGCACGCCCTCCTTGAAGGTGATCACCAGCTCGTCGGGCGGCTGGAACTGGTGCGGATCGGCAGTGTAGGAGTAGACGTCCTTGGTCGGCGCGTTCCACAGATCCTCGAGGAAGCCGGTCTCGACGGCCCGGCCCCAGACGTTCTGGTCGATGGAGAACGGCGACTTCTTGGTGACGTCGATCGGCAGGTTGCGCTGCTCGGCGTAGGTGATCGCCTTCTCCCGGGTCCAGGCGAAGTCGCGGACGGGGGCGATCACCTTCAGATCCGGGGCCAGCGCCCCGATGCCCACCTCGAAGCGCACCTGGTCGTTGCCCTTGCCGGTACAACCGTGCGCCACGGTCGTCGCTTTGTATCGGGCGGCCGCGTCGGCGAGATGTTTCACGATCAGCGGCCGGGACAGCGCGGACACCAGCGGGTAGCGGTCCATGTACAGCGCGTTGGCCTGCAGCGCCGGCAGGCAGTACTGCTCGGCGTACTCGTCGCGGGCATCCGCGACCACGGCCTCGACCGCGCCGCAGGCGAGCGCCCGTTTGCGGATCTCCTCCAGGTCCTCGCCACCCTGGCCGACATCGACGGCCACCGCGACCACCTCGGCGCCGGTCTCCTCGCCGATCCAACCGATGGCCACCGAGGTGTCCAGGCCGCCGGAGTAGGCCAGCACCACCCGCTCAGCCACGATGCTCCCTCCGCAAGCTCCGTTCAGCCACGTTGCTCCCTCCGCAAGCTCCGTTCGGTCATGTTGACTCTCCTTTCGCGTTGCTCGCTGAGCCACTCAGCACGGTGATGCGCTCCGCCAACTCGGTACCGGTCAATGGTTCCCTGGCCACCACCAGGATGGTGTCATCACCGGCGATTGTGCCGACCACGTCGTGCAGTGCGGCCCGGTCCAGCGCGCTGGCCAGGAACTGGGCCGCCCCGGGCGGGGTACGCAGCACCGCGAGGTTGCCGCTGGCGTCCACCGACACCAGCAACTCGCCGAGCAGCCTGGCCAGCCTGGACGCCCCCGACCCGGTGGCCCGCATCGGGTGTCCGTCCTCAGGCAGCGCATACACCGGAGCGCCGCCCTCCGGACCGCGCAGCTTCACCGCGCCCAGCTCGTCGAGATCCCGCGACAGGGTGGCCTGGGTGACCTCGACGCCCTCGCTGGCCAGGAGGGCGGCCAGCTCGGCCTGACTGCGGATCGCCCGCCGGATGATCAGCTCGACGATCCGAGCCTGCCGAGCTACCCGGGTGGCTGTTGTCATGGTTGCTCCAGCAGCCACGTGAGCAACGCCTTCTGTGCATGCAGACGGTTCTCCGCCTCGTCCCAGACCGCGCTCGCCGGGCCGTCGAGCACCTCGTCGGTGACCTCGTCGCCGCGATGCGCGGGCAGGCAGTGCAGCACGATCGCCCCCGGTGCGGCGTGTGCCAGCAGCTCGGCGTTCAGCTGGAACGGCCAGAACGGGGCGCGCCGGTCCAACCCGTCGGCCTCCTGACCCATCGACACCCAGGTGTCGGTGACCAGCACATCGGCACCACGAGTAGCGGCCACCGGATCGTCCAGCACGCTCACACTGGCCCCGGTGATCCCGGCGCGGGACTTGACGTCGGCCAGCACGCCGGCGTCCGGGGTGAACCCGGCCGGGGCACCCAGCCGCACGTTCAGCCCGGCCGTCACGCCGCCGAGCAGCAGCGAGTGCGCCATGTTGTTCGCCCCGTCACCCAGGAAAGCCATGGTCAGCCCGGCCAACCGACCGTGCCGTTCCCGGATGGTCTGGAGGTCGGCCAGCACCTGGCAGGGGTGGAACTCGTCGGTCAGCGCGTTGACCACCGGTACCGTCGCGGCGGCCGCCATCTCCTCGACCCTGGTTTGGGCGCCGGTGCGCCAGACGATCGCGTGCACGAACCGGGACAGCACCCGAGCGGTGTCCGCGATCGTCTCGCCGCGACCGAGCTGGCTGGCGCCGCCGTCGAGGATCAGCGGTTGGCCACCGAGCTGGGAGATGCCCACCTCGAACGACACCCGGGTCCGGGTGGACGGCTTGTCGAAGATCACCGCGACCGGGCGTGGGCCGGCCAACGGACGGTGCGCGTAGCGGTCCCGCTTCAGCTCATCGGCCAGATCGAGCACGGCGAGCTGCTCGGCCGGGCTGAGGTCGTCGTCGCGCAGGAGGTGCCTAACCATCCGTTGCCTCCGCCTCGACGACCCGGTCCAGGATTGCCGGCAGCGCCGTCAGGAACTCCCCCACCTGCTCGTGGCTGAGGATCAGTGGCGGGGCCAGCCGCAGCCGCCCGGGAACCGGGTTGTTCACCAGGAACCCGGCGTCCCTGGCGGCGCTCGCCACCGCCCCCGACAGCGGAGCGCTCAGGCCCACGCCGATGAGCAGCCCGGCGCCGCTGACGTGGTCCACCAACGGGTGGCCGAGCTGGTCGATGCCGGTGGCCAGCTCTTTGCCGACGCGGGCGGTGTGCTCCAGCAGACCTTCGGAGGCGATGGTCCGCAGTACCGCCAGCGCCGCCGCGCAGCACACCGGGTTCCCGCCGAACGTGGTGCCGTGCTGACCCGGTTGGAGCAGCTCGGCGGCTGGCCCGATGCCGATGCAGGCGCCGATCGGCAGCCCACCCCCCAGACCCTTGGCCAGCGTGACCACGTCCGGGGTGACCCCGACAGCCTGGTGCGCGAACCAGTGCCCGGTGCGCCCGATCCCGGTCTGCACCTCGTCCAGGATCAGCAGCGCGCCGTGTCGGCGGGTGATCTCCCGGGCCGCCTGGAGGTAGCCCTCCGGGGGTGAGATCACGCCGGCCTCACCCAGGATCGGCTCCAGTACGACCGCGGCGGTGGTGTCGTCGACGGCCGAGTCCAACGCCGCCACGTCGCCGAACGGCACGTGGGTGACCTCGCCCGGCAGCGGCTCGAACAGCGTGCGCTTGGGCGGCTGGCCGGTCAATGCGAGTGCGCCCATGGTGCGGCCGTGGAAGGCGTTCTCGGCGGCCACCAGCCGGGTGCGGCCGGTCCGCCGGGAGATCTTGAACGCGGCCTCCACGGCCTCGGCGCCGGAGTTGCAGAAGAGCGCTCTTCCATGGCTCACCCCGAGCAGGTCGAACAGGCGCTCCGCCAGCTCGATGGACGGCTCGGTGAGGTAGAGGTTGGAGGTGTGTCCGAGGGTGGACAGCTGTTGGGTGACCGCCTCCACGATCGCCGGATGCGCGTGGCCGAGCGAGTTCACCGCGATGCCGGCGAGCAGGTCCAGGTAGCGGCGGCCGTCGGCGTCCCACACCTCGGCGCCGGCGCCGCGGACCAGGGCCAGCGGCGGGGTGCCGTAGTTGTTCATCATCGCGGCCTGCCACCGGGTGGACAGGTTCGTACTCAGCACTGACGGTTCGTTCGCGCGCTCACTCAGCGCCGATGGTTCGTTCGCGCGCTCACTCACGGGACCACCATCGTTCCGACTCCCTCGCTGGTGAAGACTTCCAGCAGCACCGAGTGCGCGACCCTGCCGTCGATCACGTGCGCCTGCGGGACGCCTCCGCGCACCGCCCGCAGGCAGGCCTCCATCTTCGGCGCCATCCCGGAGTCGATGGTGGCGAGCATCGGGGCCAGCTCGTCCGCGGCCAGCTCGCTGATCAGCGAGTCCGGGTCGGGGTAGTTCGCGTACAGGCCCTCGACGTCGGTCAGCACCACGAGCTTCGCCGCGCCCAGCGCCTCGGCCAACGCGGCGGCGGCCGAGTCGGCGTTGATGTTGTAGACGACCCCCGCGACGTCCGGCGCGACGCCGGCCACCACCGGGATCCGGCCGGCCGCGACGATGTCCAGCACGGCGGCCGGGTTCACCTCGACCACCTCGCCGACCAGCCCGATGTCCACCGGCTCACCGTCCACCAGGGCGGTCCGCCGCTCAGCGGTGAACAGCCCGGCGTCCTCGCCGGACATGCCGACCGCGTACGGCCCGTGGGCGTTGATCAGGCCGACCAGTTCGCGCCCTACCTGTCCCACCAGCACCATCCGCACCACGTCAATGGTCTCGGGCGTGGTCACCCGCAACCCACCGCGAAACTCTCCCGGTAGGCCCAGCCGGTTGAGCATGGCGGTGATCTGCGGGCCGCCGCCGTGCACCACCACCGGCCGGATGCCCGCCAACCGCAGGAACACCATGTCCTGGGCGAACGCCGTCTTCAGCTTGTCGTCGATCATCGCGTTGCCGCCGTACTTGATCACGACGATCTTGCCGTGGAACCGCTGCAGCCAGGGCAGCGCCTCCGCCAGCACGCCCGCCTTCTCCCCGGCGTGCGCCAGACGTTCGCGGGCCGTGGTCATGACCTGCCATTCATGAGGAGTAGGCGCTGTTCTCTTCGACGTAGGCGTGCGACAGGTCCGTCGTCCGGATCTCCCCCGACGCCTCCCCGACCCCCAGCCCGATCTCCACTCGGATGTCCCGCCCGGAAAGGTCCGCCGCGTGCCGGTCACCGACGGCCTCGCCGTCGCGGCACACCGCCACCCCGTTCAGCACGATCTCCAACTGGTGCGAGTCCAGCTCTGCCTCGGCGTTGCCGACGGCCATCGCGATCCGGCCCCAGTTCGGGTCGGAGGCGAAGAACGCGGTCTTGCACAGGTTGTCCCGGGCCACCGCGCGGGCGGCGGCCAGCGCCTGTGTTTCGGTCACCGCCCCCCGCACCGCGATCGTGACGTGCTTGGTGACGCCCTCCGCGTCGGCCTGCAGCAGGTCGACCAGATCGGTGCAGACAGCGGTCAACGCGGCGGTCAGCTCGGCGGGACCGACCCGGGCGCCGGACGCTCCGGACGCAAGGACCAACACGGTGTCGTTGGTCGAGGTGCCCCCGTCGATGTCCAGCCGGTCGAACGTCTGGCCGGTCGCGGTGCGCAGCGCGGCGTCCAGCTCCGCCGGCTCCACCACGGCGTCGGTGGTGAGCACCGCGAGCATGGTGGCCATCGCCGGCGCGATCATCCCCGACCCCTTGGCGAACCCGCCGACCCGCCACCCGGTGGCGGCCCTGAGCAAGGCCTGCTTCGGGTGATTGTCGGTGGTCAGGATCGCGGTGGCGGCCTCGGTACCGGCCTGTTCGGTGTCGGCGAGTGCCTTGTTCGCCGCTGTCAGGCCGGCCAGAAGAGCCTCCCGAGGCAGCTGCTGGCCTATCATCCCGGTGGAGCACACCGCGACCTCGGCGGCGCCGCAGCCGAGCAGCTCAGCGGCTCGTTCAGCGGTCGCGTGGGTGGTCTGGAAACCCTGCGGCCCGGTGCACGCGTTCGCCCCGCCGGAGTTGAGCACCACCGCGCGCAGCCGGCTGGTGGTGAGCACCTGGCGAGACCACAGCACCGGCGCGGCCTGCACCTTGTTGCGGGTGAACACCCCGGCCGCGTGCTGGTCTGGGCCGTTGTTCACCACGAGCGCAAGGTCCAGCGCCCCCGATGTCTTGATGCCGGCGGCGACTCCGGCGGCCCGGAACCCGGCTGGTGTTGTCACGGTCACTGGTGGACCCTCCTTTGTGGGCACCGGCAAGGTGCTCGTTGTTGGGATCCGGCGAGAGCCGGGGTGACGGCCAAGCTCGGTCGCCGTTTGAGGGCCCGCATGACACCGCCGCCCCCGGTTCTTGCGGGGCCTGGAACCGGC
>JALYVZ010000048.1 GCA_030852965.1 Actinomycetota bacterium
GTTCGACGTCGAACGGGTGAAGCTGGCCAGGTTCCCCGCGCAGCCGGCCCGGTTCGTCGGGCGGGTCGGGCCGATGACCCGCGCCACCGCCGCCCTCGCGCCACGCTCGGGCCGGCCCGGTGTGTTGTTGCACGGCATGGCCGGGGCGGGCAAGACCGCGTGTGCGCTGGAGCTGGCCTACACCCACCAGGAGTCGTTCCCGTTGCTGGCCTGGTACGCCGCACCGCCGGAAGGCCACGACATCACCACCGCTTTGACCGACTTCGCGCTCGCGCTCGAAGCCCAGCTACCCGGGCTGACCCTGACGCACCTGGTCTCAGACACCGCCGCACTGCGCGAGTTTCTGCCCGGCTTGACCGCAACCCTGCAGCGCAACCGGGTGCTGGTCGTGCTGGACAACATCGAGTCGCTGCTCACCGACTCCGGAGGGTGGCGCGACGAACGATGGGAGCTGCTCGTCGATGCGATGCTCGCCCATCGGGGCCTGTCGCGGCTGGTGCTGACCTCCCGCCGCCGCCCCGCCGCGCTCGATCCGGCGGTGTTGGTGGAGGCGGTGCACGCGCTGTCACCGAGCGAAGCGGTGCTGCTGGCCCGCGAATGGCCACACCTGGCGGCGCTGATCGACGCCGACCCCGCCGTCCTGCGACCCGGTTTCGGCGCTGACGAGGCGCGTGGGCTCGCCGCACGCACCCTGGCGGTGGTGCAGGGCCACCCGAAGCTGATCGAGCTCGCCGACGGCCACGCCGCCGACCCGTCGAGCCTGGCCCAACGCCTGGACGAGGCCGACCAGACCTGGCTGACCCTCGGCACCCGCCTGGAGCCCTTCCTGGCCACCGGCGAGTCCGCCGCCACCGACGCCGACTACCTCACCGTGCTGCAAGGCTGGACCCGGGCCACCACCCGGGCCCTGCCCGCCGACGCGGCCACCCTGTTCGGATTCCTGTGCTGGGTCGAAGAAGCCGACCGTGACCGGCAAATCCTCGACGCCACCTGGCCGCATCTGTGGCGGCACTTGGACCGACCAGGTGAACCCCCGGACCTGGACATCACGCTGGCCCCGCTGATCGACCAGGCATTGGTCGCCGCCGAGACCGACCCCGACACCGGCCAGGTGATGCGGTTGCGGGTTCATCCCGGGGTGGCCGACACCGGCCGTGCCGTCAGCACACCGGAGTTCGCGGCCGCGGTCGACACCGAGCTCGGCGACTTCTGGCTGGCCAACCTGCGCCACGCCCTCCAGCACGAACACGATCAGGAGATGGGGTGGTTGGTGGGGCGCGCGGCCCGCTCCGCCGCCCCCTACCTGCTACGCCAACACCGCTGGGCCGACCTCAACACCGCCGCCGAACAACTCCTGCACCGTGACGCCAGCTCGGCCACCGCCGCCGCGCTGCTGCCCCTGCTCGCCGCCGCCGTGCAGGCCACCCACAACACCGAGCACGAACTCAACCTCGGCCGCACCCACGCCCGCGCCCTCCGGATCCTGGACCCCGGGCGAGCGGAAACGCTGTTCCGGGAACTGCTGGACGCCGCCGTCGCCCGCGACCGGTTCGACAACGCGAGCGCCCTCGCCGCCGACCTGCTCAACCTTTACCGCCACCAAGGTCGGTTCGACGAGGCGCTCGCGCTGGCCGACACCCAGGCCGAGCACACCCGCCGCGCCGGGTTCGGGCCCTGGACCCAACTCGCCGACCAGGTCATGCGGTTGCAGATCCTGCACGTGCAGGGGCACTCCCAGCGGGTCCTCGACGAGGTCACCCAGCTCGGCGAGCACATGGCGACCCTGCCCGACCCCCCCGACGACAACGACTCCACCATCATCCCGTGGAACGTCCGCGAAGCCCTCCTCCACATCGGTGTGTTCGCGGCCGGTGACCTCGGGCGCTGGCAGCAGGCCCTGGACCTCAACGCCGAGAACCTCGACTCCAAACGCCGCCGCGGCGCCACCGACACCGAACAAGCCCTCGCCGCGTTCAACGCCTACGGCCCACTGCTGCGCCTGGCCCGCGTCGGCGAGGCCCGTGAGCTGCTCATCCGCTGCCGCGCCGTCTTCGAAGCCACCAACAACATCAACATGCTGGGTAAAACGATCTGCGCGCTCGCCGACGTCGAGGACACCCTCGGGCGCCACGACCGGGCCATCGTCCTGCAAACCGACGCCCTGCGCTACACGTACCTGGCCGCCGACCCCGAGGCGATCGGGAGCAGCCACCACAACCTCGCCAACTACCTCCAGCGCGGCGGGCTCGACCCGCGGCAGGTGTGGGCGCACCACCTCGCCGCCGCCGTGATCAGCTACCAGATCGGCGGCGGCTCCCTCGCCAACGACCTCGAAGCACTCGCCGGGCTGCTGGCCGCCGACCCCGCCGCCGCGCCCGACACCTTCGCCCAGGTGTGTCAGACCGTCGAGCAGGTCGACGGGGTCCACCTCGCCGAGCTGCTCGCCCACCTGCCCCGCCGCGCCCCCGACGCACAAGCGGCGATGGACGAGGTCCTCCGCCTGGCCACCCCCCAGTCCGGCGCCGAGCGCACCCAGCAGCTCATCGCCCGGTGGGACCCGGTGCTGTCCGCCCTGCACACGTCCCTGCACCACCCCGACGCCACCACCCGCGCCGCCGCCACCCACACCCTCAACCAGGCCCTCACCGCCGGCGCTCAACAACCCGACTGGCAGGCCCTCGTCCCGGTCCTGCGCCGCATCCACGCCGGCGACCGCGACCCCACCACCCTCACCGACGCCCTCGACCCCATAGACACCGCCATCACCCAACGCGCCCTCGACCTGCTCAACGGCCAACACGACATCGACCCCGACGCCTGGCGCACCCTCACCGACACCACCCCGGAGAACTCATGACCAGCCCCGTTCCGACCGCCGACCGGGTCGCCGCGCTGTCCGAGGAGCATGCGGTGGCCACGCTGGCGCTGGTGCTGGCGCGCCAAGGGCTGACCGTCGACCCGTTCACCCAGGACGAGCAGCAGGCCCACCTGCGCGAGGCACTCGCCCAACCGGAGATCACCGCCAGTGTCGCGCCCGAACCGGGCGCCACCCACGGTGACCTGGCCCGGACCGCGTTGACCCAGCTCGCCGAGAGCGACGACACCACTCGCGGGCTGATCGAGCAGGCGATCGACATCGCGCCGCGCGCCGAGCGCGACCCCACCCTGATGCTGGGCGTCGGCGCGCTGGTGCTGCTGGCGTTCCGAGCCGACATCGACATCGCCCACGAACCCGGCAAGGGTTGGAAGTTCCGGTTCCGCACCAAGGGCCTGTCCGACTCGGTGATCGGCAAGCTCCTCGGACAGCTGCTCGGCACCTACCTCAACCCGAACGGATAGCGGCGCTGTGTTGCGGCTCGAGGTGCTGGACTACGCCGGCCCGACGCGGTGGCGCTGGCGGTTGACCGACGCCGGCGGCGCGTTCGTGGCCGACCATCAAGTGGATCTTGACGCGGCCGGGTGGGAGTTCGAGGCGTTCCTGGACCTGCACCGCTATCTGCGGTGGAGCACCAGCCCGGACCGGCGGCTGGCGCGCGAGGCGGAGCTGCTCGCCCAGGTAGGCGACTGGGTCGGGCAGCGGGTCCTCGGCGCGGTCGCGACCGCGCTGGACGCCAGGCGGGAGCCGGTGCGGTTGCGGCTCCCACCCGAGGCGGCGGTGCTGGGGTACCTGCCGTGGGAGCTGGCCAGGGTGGACGGTCGGGCGTTGGCCGAGCAGCGGGTCAGTGTCGTCATCGACCAGCAGCCGCATCGGGAGCTGTCGAAGCGCGGGGTCGGGGAGCGGCTGCGGATGTTGGCGGTGTTCAGCCTGCCCGAGGGCGTCGGGGCGTTGAACCTGCGCAAGGAACGCCACGAGCTGGCCCGGCTGGTGCACGACATCGCCAAGGTCAACAACAAGGCCATCGAGCTGCGGGTGTTGCAGTACGGCGCCACCCGCGCCCGGCTCGAGGACGCGTTGCTGGAGCAGGCCGGGTGGGATGTGGTGCACCTGTCCGGGCACGGGCTGCCCGCCGGGCTGGTGCTCGAAGACGACGCCGGCCGCCTGGACCTGATCTCCAGCACCGAGCTGGTGGATCTGCTGGACCTGGCGTCCGACCAGATCACGCTGGTCACCCTGTCCGCGTGTGAGTCCGCCGCGCTCACCGCCACCGAGCACCTGCACCTACTGGGCCTGGCACCTCCCACCCGCGACGGCGAGCAACCGGCCACCGAAGGGTCCCTGCCGGCGGTGGCGGCGGAGCTGGTGGCGCGGCTGGACTGCGCGGTGTTGGCGATGCGCTACCCGGTGGTCGACGACTTCGCGATCGCGCTGGCCGGCTCGTTCTACGATCTCGTCCTCGGCAAGGGCCAGCCGGTGGCGCGGGCGTTGGCGCTGACGCTGCCCCGGATCGCACCGCGGGCGGCGATCCCCGCCGCGCCGGCGCTGTCGATCGCCACCCCGGCCCTGTTCGGGGCCCGTGCCGCCGAGCTGACCCTGACCCCACCGGACGGCGGGCCGGTGGAGCTCGCCGTCGAGCGGCAGAAGCTGGCCGGGTTCCCCGCGCAGCCGGACCGGTTCGTCGGGCGGGTCGGGCCGATGACCCGGGCCACCACCGCGCTGGCGCCGCATTCCGGGCGGGCGGGGGTGCTGCTGCACGGGATGGCCGGTGGCGGCAAGACCGCGTGCGCGCTGGAGTTGGCCTACACCCACCAGGAGTCGTTTCCGTCGCTGGCCTGGTACGCCGCGCCGCCGGAAGGCCACGCCATCACCACCGCCCTGACCGACTTCACCCTCGCCCTGGAACGCCAGCTCGGGCTGCGGCTGGCGCATCTGGTCACCGACACCGCCACCCTGCGCGCCGCCCTCCCCGGTGTGACGGAGGTGCTGGAGCAGAACCGGGTGCTGATCGTGCTGGACAACATCGAGTCGCTGCTCACCGACACCGGGGGGTGGCGCGACGAACGATGGGAGCTGCTCATCGAGGCGCTGACCGCGCATCGGGGCCTGTCGCGGCTGGTGCTCACCTCCCGCCGCCGCCCCGACGCGCTCGATCCGTCGATGCTGGTCGAGGCGGTGCACGGGCTGTCGCTGCGGGAGGCGGTGCTGCTGGCCCGGGACTGGCCGAATCTTGGCGCATTGATCGACGCCAACCCGCCACCGGCCGGGCTGACCGAGCAGCAGGCGCGGGAGCTGGCCGCGCGCACCCTGGCCGTGGTGCAGGGCCACCCGAAGCTGATCGAGCTGGCCGACGGGCACGCCCACGACCCGGCAGCGCTGGCCACGCGGCTGGCCGAGGCGGACCGGAGCTGGCTGAGTCTCGGCACCCGTCTGGAGCCCTTCCTGGCCACCGGCGAGTCCGCCGCCACCGACACCGACTACCTCACCGTGCTGCAAGGCTGGACCCGGGCCACCACCCGGGCACTGTCCGCCGACGCGGCCACCCTGTTCGGGTTCCTGTGCTGGGTGGAAGAAGACGACCGGATGCGCTTTATTCTCGACGGCAACTGGGCGGACTTGTGGCGGCGGCTGGACCGGCCGGGTGAGCCTGCGGACCTGGACACCGCGCTGGCGCCGCTGACCGAGCAGGCCCTGGTCGCCGCCGAGACCGACCCGGACACCGGCCAGGTGGTGCGGTTGCGGGTTCATCCGGGGGTGGCTGACACCGGCCGTGCCGCCAGCACCCCGGAGTTCGCGGCCGCGGTCGACACCGAGCTCGGCGACTACTGGCTGTACAACCTACGCCACGCCCTCCAGCACGAACACGATCAGGAGATGGGGTGGCTGGTGGGGCGCGCGGCCCGCTCCGCTGCCCCCTACCTACTACGCCAACACCGCTGGAACGACCTCGACACCGCCGCCGAACAACTCCTGCACCGTGACTCCAGCTCGGCCACCGCCGCCGCGCTGCTGCCCATGCTCGCCGCCGCCGTGCAGGCCACCCACAACACCGAGCACGAACTCAACCTCGGCCGCACCCACGCCCGCACCCTGGCCGTCCTCGACCCCGAGCAGGCCGAGACCCTGTTCCGGGAGCTGCTGGACGCCGCCGTCGCCCGCGACCGGTTCGGCAACGCGAGCACCCTCGCCGGCGACCTGATCAACCTCTACCACGACCAAGGTCGGTTCGACGAGGCGCTCGCGCTGGCCGACACCATGCCCGAGTACACTCGCCGCGCCGGGTTCGGTCCCTGGATCCAACTCGTCGACCAGGGAATGCGGTTGCAGATCCTGCGTGCGCAGGGGCACTACCAGCGGGTCCTCGACGAGGTCGGCCAGCTCCGCGAGCACATGGCGACCCTGCCCGACCCACCCGGCGACAACGACTCCACCGCCATCCCGTGGAACGTCCGCGAACTCCTCCTAAACATCGGTGTGCTCGCCGCCCGCCATCTCGGACGCTGGCAGCAGGCCCTGGACCTCAACGCCGAGAACCTCGACTCGATGCGCCGCCGCGGCGCCACCGACACCGAACAAGCCTTCGACGCGTTCAACGACTACGGCCCACTGCTGCGCCTGGGCCGCGCCGGCGAGGCCCGCGAGCTGCTCATCCGCTGCCGCGCCGTCTTCGAAGCCACCAACAACATCCCCAACTTGGGTAAGACGATCAGCGCGCTCGCCAGTGTCGAGGACACCCTCGGACGCCACGACCGGGCCATCACCCTGCAAACCGACGCCCTGCGCTACAAGTACCTGGCCGCTGACCCAGAGGCGATCGGGGGCAGCCACCACAACCTCGCCACCCACCTCCAGGACGGCGGGCTCGACCCGCGGCAGGTGTGGGCGCACCACCTCGCCGCCGCCGTGATCCACTACCAGATCGGCGGCGGCCACCTCACCGACAGCCTCGAAGCACTCGCCGGGCTGCTGGCCGCCGACCCCACCGCCGCGCCCAACACCTTCGCCCAGGTGTGCCAGACCGTCGAGCAGGTCGACGGAGTCCACCTCGCCGACCTGCTCGCCCACCTCCCGCAACGCGCCCCCGACGGCCAGACCGCGATGGACGAGGTCCTCCGCCTGGTCCCCCAGGCCGGTGCCGACCACTCCCAGCAGCTCATCGCCCGGTGGGACTCGGTGCTGTCCGCCCTGCACACGTCCCTGCACCACCCCGACCCCACCACCCGCGCCGCCGCCACCCACACCCTCAACCACGCCCTCACCACCCGCGCTCAACAACCCGACTGGCAGGCCCTCGTCCTGGTCCTGCGCCGCATCCACGCCGGCGACCGCGACCCCGCCACCCTCACCGACGGCCTCGACCCCATAGACACCGCCATCACCCAACGCGCCCTCGACCTGCTCAACGACCAACTCGACATCGACCCCGACGCCTGGCGCACCCTCACCGACACCGACGAACCCGACTGAACCCCAGGCCGGTGACCTCAACACGCCGTCGCGGGCTTCGCGGATCGGGCGCCGGGTCGCCCGGTGGCGCCGACACTCCGTTCTTCAGCTTCTCCATGGGCAAGCGGATGGCGGCGACGGAACCGCACAGCACATCGCCGACTCGTCACCGCCAACGCGACTGGGCCGATGATGTCAACGGGGGCGGTAGACGTCCGCGCGGTGCTCGATGTCGAGCACATGGACGGTGTGGGACCGGTCGTCGATCCGATAGACGATCCGGTACGTGCCGCGTCGGGCGCCGTGACACCCGGCGAGCGGGCCGAACAGGGGTTTGCCGACCCGGTGCGGATTGTCCGCGAGCGCGCCCGCACAGAACTCGATCGCGGCGGCCGCCACCGACTCGGGGAGCCGCTCGGAGATCGCACGTCGCGCCGCGGACTGGAACCGAACCTGGTAAGGCTCGGTGGTGCTCACGCCCCGGTGGAACGCCGCCGCGCCAGATCCGCCCGCACGGTTGCCAGATCGACCCCTTCCTCACCACGGCCGAGGGCGGCCAGGCTCTCGGAGATTCGCGCACTCGCCGCGCTGTCGCTCAGGATCTCCAACGTCATCTCCAGACCCTCGAGGTCATCGACCGACAGCAGCACCGCTTCCGGCTCGCCGTTGCGGGTCAACGCGATGCGTTCATGCTGCTGCCGCACCCGCCGGGCCAACGCCGACAGATGGGTTTTTGCCTCGGACAACGGAACCGGGGTGAGGGCGCCTGTCATGGTCTCAATTGTAGCCAATACTGGTCTGAATATCAACCAAAATCAGCCGCTCTGCGTGGACGCCTGCACGCCGATGCCGATGGGGTCTGATCAGGTCGATCTGATGAGCACGTCGAGCAGCGGCGCATCGTCCCAGCCGGGGCGGAGCTGGGCCACCGTGCGCCATCCCCAGCGTTGGTAGGCCCGGTAGGCAGCCGCGTTCTCCGGCAGCACCAGCAGCGTTGCGCGTTGCTCCGACCGTGCCGACAGGAGCGTGTCGTGCAGCGCGTGCGCGATGCCCTTGCCGGCCCATTCGCGCACCACCATGATCTCGGACAGCGCGAAGGTGCGCCGTCCGTCCTCGTGGACGAATCCGGGTTCGGGCTCGGTGCGCAACCCGGTCCACCACCCGGTCTCCGCACTGAGCGGCCAGCCCCAGGCCTGCCCGATTGGCTGCCCGTCGTGGTAGGCGATCACCAGGTCGAACGCGGGTTGAGAACTGTAGGCCCGAAAGCGAGACATGAAGGCCTCGACGGAGTTGAAGCTGTCGCCGCTGGCGATCGCGTCCACGTACGAGCTCACGTACAGGGCCTCGACGGTGTCGCTGAGCTGGCGAGCCTCCGCCGCGCCGCAACGTCGGAACGACACGTCCAGCGCGTGAGCTGAACCGATCGCGTTCATGCCGAGCCGGCCCCGGTGAGCTCGTCGTAGCTGTCGCGGAACTCGGCACCGCTACTGTGCCGGGCCGCGGCGCGCCGGACCACTGCCAGCTTCGACACCGTTCGTGGTGAGTCGATCTGCCCGGCGGTGAGCGCGGACAGCACCGTCGTGCCCTCCGTGACGGCGCCGGTCAGGTCACCCTCGGCCGCGAGGGCGGTGGCCAGCCCGGCTCGGTAGTTGGCCTCGTTTCTCGGCGACAGCTCGGCCCGCAGGCTCGTCCGATACAGCTCGGCGGCACCGCCGGGGTCGCCAAGGTCCGATTGCCCGCGCGCCTCGTGAATCGCGATCTCCGACCGGTTCACGAACCGGAGCCAGAGCGGCGCCTCGTCTCGTTGCTCGCGGTCCAGCTCCCGCCAGGCACGCGACATGGCGCGATGGAAGCCGGCGGAGTCGCCCAGCACGGCGTGCGCCCGTGCCTCGCGTGCCGCCAGCAAGGCATGCAGCTCGGGGCACCGCTGGGTGCGCGCAAGCTCGGCCGCGCGGGTGTTCAGCTGGACGGCCTGCCGTGCGAAGCCGGGGTTGCGTTCCTTGCCGGCCTGGTCGATCAGCTGCAGCGAGGCGAGCGCGGTGGCGCGTATCCCGAGCAGCGGGTCGCCGGCCTGGTCGGCGAGCAGCCGTGCCTCGGAGCACAGCGCCCACGCGGTGGCATGATCGCTGGCGTCACAGTGCAACCAGCTGACGCAGGACGCGATCTCGCTGGCGGCGCTCATCAGCTCATGGCCCGTCGCCTCGGAGTAGTCGGCCTCGTCCAGCATGCGGCGCGCTCGATGGTAGAGCCGCAGCCCATCGCGGAGCAGCGCGCCGCCGCCGACGCTCTGGTCCTTGGTGACCAGGTTCCCGGCCGCCGCCCGGAAGTAGCGCACATGGGCCGCGTCCACCGTGGCCGGGATCTGCACCTGGCTGAGCCCGGCGGCGGCTGTCAGGCCGGCCAGCACGCCGCCCAGCTCTCTGCGACTCAAGCTCATGTCGACCGACCCACCTCCGCCTTGCCCCGCAAGCTCGTCGCGGTCACCCAGGAACAGCGGCAACAGCACGGTACGCGGCATGTCCAGGGCGTCGGCAACCTCGACGAGCCGCCGTACATCGTAGAGCGTATCCCGTTGCCCCGACTCGACCCGCGCAACGGCGGACTGGCTCCAGCCGAGCACCGTGGCGAGCTCGAGCTGGCTCAGCCCCATCGCCGAGCGGATGATCGTCAGTGCCGCGCCCAGGTCAGTCCGGGCCAGCGCGTGTCTGAGCACGTCGGAGTCCCACAGCCACAACGGGGCGATCGGCGTCGTGCCGCTCTTGCGCGTACAGCCAGCACACAGGGCGGTCGAGTTGTATCTGCTCAACAGCGTGCCGCAGCTACGGCAGACCCGCTTCTCACTCAGCACGAGGCCCATCCTGTGACGACGTGCAATGCCAATCCGTCATGACCATGCGTGCTCAGCCGTGCTGGCTCAGCATCGCCTCGGCCCCGCATGTCCGATCATCCTGCCAGCCGTGTCCCCGCCTCCGCCACCCCGCGTCCCACCACCTCCGCCACCCCGCGTCCCACCACCCGCGCCACCCCGCGTCCCACCACCCGCGCCGCTCCGCGTCCCATCACCCGCGTCGCTCCCGGCCCGGCCCCGAGAGCTGCGTATCGCCAGCGAGTTCGTGCACTGGATCGCCAACCAGGGGCACATCGAGGAGCTGATCAACGCGCACGTCCGCACGGCGACCGGTCAGTGTGGCGAGTGCGGCAAGTCGTGGCCGTGCAACTGGCGGCGGCTCGCTGACGAGGCTCTCGACCTGCTGGACCCCGCCGCGTGGCGACCACATCGGCGACCTGTCGACCCGTGAGGGCCGGTGAAGTCGCGCCAGCCGAGAGCACCGCGACGAACGGCGACTTGCCTCGGCGTAAACAATTGTTTAGTATAATCAACATGCATTCACTGCCTGATGATCGGACCGCTCGGGCGAGAATCCGCGATGAGGCGCTGCGACTGTTCGGCAGTCACGGACCCGACGCGGTGACGGTCCGCGACATCGCGGCGGCCGCCGGCGTTTCTCCCGCCCTGATCGTGCGGCACTACGGGTCGAAGGACGGGTTGCGCGACGCGGTTGACGACCATGTCGCGCGGGTCTTCGAGGTCATGTTGACCCAGGTGTCCGGGCCGAGCGGTGGCGGCGGGCCCTTCGACCCGGCGGGAGTGTCGAGCTTGGCCGAGGTGGTCGCCGAGCATCTGCCGGCCGACTCCGCGGTCCCGGCCTATCTCGGGCGGATGCTCCTGGCTGGTGGAGCAGGCGGATCGGCGCTGTTCCGACGGCTATACGTGCTGAGCCGGCAGACACTCGCCGCGCTGTCGCAAGCCGGATTGGCCGACGAGGGGGCGGATCCGCAGGTGCGGGCGGCCTTCTTGCTGGTCAACGATCTCGCGGTGTTGATTCTGCGCACGCGGCTGGCCGACGTTCTCGGCGTCGACCCACTGTCAGCCGCGGGTATGCGCCGCTGGGGCGCCGAGGTGCTGTCCATCTACGGCGCCGGCCTGAGGGCCACCCCGCCCGGCCAGGAGCGACCAGTTCGCTGAACACGTCAGCTCAACCGAGACCGGCCATGCCAGCCGCTCACCTAGCCACCAAGTCATGTCGAGCAGGAAGTGACGTACACGAGAAGGGATGGTCAGCGAACATGAAGGTCGTGATCTGCGGAGCCGGCATCGCCGGGCTCGCGCTGGCACAGCGACTCGACGCCTTCGGTTGGGAGGTCCTGGTGCTGGAGAAGGCACCCGGGCCCCGGCCGCAGGGCTATATGATCGACTTTTTTGGGCCGGGCTATGACGCCGCCGAGGCCATGGGGGTGCTGCCCAGGCTGGCCGAGCTTGGGTACCGGTTCGAGGAAGCGAGCTGGTTGGACGAGTCCGGACGGTGCCGCGCCCGCTTGCGGTTCGACCAGTTCGCCAAGATCGTGCAGGGTCGGCTGTTCAGCATCCTGCGACCAGACCTTGAGCAGGCGTTGCGCGAGCAGCTCTCCGACGATGTTGACCTGCGGTTCGCCACCAGCCTTGATGCGGTCCACCACACCGCCGAGGGTGTGCGGGTCATGCTCAGCGACGGCGACACGCTCGACGCCGACCTGCTGGTCGGGGCGGACGGGATCCACTCCAGGGTGCGCGCGCTGGTCTTCGGCGAGGAACATCGCTACCTGCGCTACCTCGGCTTCCACACCGCGGCGTTCGTCTTCGAGGACCCACGGATCCACGCCCAGCTCGACGGGCGGTTGTGCCTGACCGACACCATCGACCGGCAGATGGGTCTTTACGGGCTGCGCGACGGGCGGGTCGCGACGTTCGCCGTGCACCGCAGCGCCGACCCCACACCGCCGCGCGACCCGGCCTCGGCGATCCGCCGCGAGTACGGCTCGCTCGGCTGGATCATCCCGCAGGCTCTGGATCGCTGCCCACCCTCGGCCGAGGTGTACTACGACCAGGTCGCGCAGATCGAGCTGCCATGGTGGAGCCGCCACCGGGTCGTGCTGCTCGGCGACGCCGCCTACGCGGTGTCCCCGCTCGCCGGCCAGGGCGCCTCGCTCGCCATCGCCGGTGCCTACGTGCTCGCTGAGCAGCTGGCCGCGGCCGGCTCGGTCGAGACCGCGTTGGAGCGCTACGAGCGGCTGTGGCGCCCAGTAGTGGAGGAGAAGCAACAGGTCGCCCGCGACGGCATCCGCTGGTTCCTCCCGCACACGCGCGCGCAACTGCGGGCACGGCACATCGTCATGGGACTGTCCCGTCTGCCCGGGATCGACCGCTACATCGCCGGCGCACTGGCCGGAAAATCCACCGCACTGATCAAGGAACTGCACGCCGCCGACGGCGAACCGACCCACGCCGCGACAACGCGGTAATGCGGGTTGTGTCGGGTTTTGTCGCGCCCGCCGATTGGCAGACCGTGCCGCGGTGTGGTGCGGTGAAGATCGAGCACACCGGGCGCAGGGATGGAGCACCGCGATGGGGGTCCACGGCTTCGGTAACGAGACCAGCGCGCGGCGCGACGCACTGCGGACCCAGCTCTGGCCGTTGCCGACGTTCGCGGTGGTGCTGGCTGTCGTGATGGGAGTGGGGTTGCCCCTCTTGGATGTCCAGCTCGCCGACGGGTTGCCCTCGACGCTGAGGGCCTACCTGTTCGGGGGCGGTGCCGGCGCGGCGCGCACGGTGCTCAGCGCGATCGCCAGCTCACTGATCACCGTCACGTCGCTGACCTTCTCGCTGACCGTCGTGACGCTGCAGCTGGCCAGCGGCCAGTTCTCACCCAGGCTGCTGCGCACCTTCACCCGGGACCGGGTGGTCCACGTCACCCTGGCTCTGTTCCTCGCGACGTTCACCTACGCCCTGACCGTGCTGCGCACCGTGCGCACCTCTAACAATGACCAACCGCAGTTCGTCCCGCAGGTAGCGGTGACCGTGGCGTTCGCCCTAGCACTGGCCAGCGTGCTCGGTCTGGTGCTGTTCCTGGCCCACCTGGCCCGGGAGATCCGGGTCGAGACGATGCTGCGCAACGTTCACCAAGAGGCCAGCGAGACCCTCCAGCGGGTCCTGCCCGAGCGTAGCTTGACGACCGCGAGTGATACCGCTCTGCCGGTGCCGCCCGGGAATGCCGTGCCCCTGCTGGCCGGGTCGTCAGGTTTCTTGACCAGAGTCGACGAGCAGGCACTGCTGGCGGCGGCCGTCGACGCCGACGCTGTCGTGGTCCTCGACCGTGTCCCCGGTAGCTCACTGATCGCCGGCACGCCAGTGGGAGCCGGCTGGCCACGCGGTACAGGCTCGTTCGACTCCGACACCCGGTCCCGGCTCGGCGAGCGGGTGGCGAAGGCGGTCAGCACGGACTTCGAGCGCACCGCGGCCCAGGATGTCGGCTACGGGTTGCGGCAGCTCACCGACGTGGCCATCAAGGCGTTGTCACCTGGGATCAACGACCCGACGACCGCCGTCCACGCGCTGAGCCACTCCTCGGCGCTGCTGTGCGAGCTGGCCGGCCGTGACCTCGGACCGAGGCTGCTGCGCGACGAGCAGGGCGAGCTCCGGGTCGTGCTGCGCAGCCCGAGCTTCACCGAGCTGCTCGAGCTGGCGGTGACCCAGCCCCGCCGCTACGGGGCCGGTGACCCCCTCGTCCTGGCTCGGCTGTCGTCGCTGCTGCGTGAGCTCGCCTGGTGCGTGGAGCTGCCGGATCAGCGCAGGGAGGTCGCCGACCAGCAGGTGCGACTGCGCGACACCATCGCCGAGCAGGACTTCGACGCCAGGGAGCAGGCCCAGCTCGCCGGGCTCGCTGAACAGGTTCAGCACGCTCTGGACGGGCACTGGACCCCCGACGCCGGGAGGACCTCGTGAATGTGCAACTGGTCGAGGCCCTGCAATCCGCGACCACCCTGGGAGCGGTGCAGGTCTTCGGGGTCACCCTCGTCGGGGTGAACGCCACAACGGGTTTGAAGCTGCTGTTCACCCTCGCACTGGTGCTGGTGGTGCTGGCGCTGCGGCGGTTGGTGCTCGCGTTGACCCGGTGGGTACTCGGTGGTGCGGCGGGCGATCCCCGGCGGTTCTGGGCGCGGCAGGGCGTGCAGGTCGTCACGACCGTCGTGCTGCTGCTCGGTACGGTCTCGATCTGGGTGACTCCGGAGACCAACCTCACCACCGGTCTGGGACTGATCAGCGCCGGGCTGGCGTTCGCCCTGCAGCAGGTCATCCTCGCGCTCGCCGGCTACTTCGTGATCCTGCGCGGGGACACCTTCGGTATCGGCGACCGGATCACGCTGGGCGGGGTCCGCGGCGACGTCATCCGCCTCGGGTTCATCAAGACCACGATCATGGAGATGGGGCAGCCGCCGTCGGTGAGCAGCGCAGACCCCGCCGTGTGGGTCAACTCCCGCCAGTACACCGGCCGCCTCGTCACCGTCACCAACGGCGTGATCTTCAAAGAGCCGGTGTACAACTACACTCGCGAGTTTCCCTACATCTGGGAGGAGATCGTCGTGCCGGTGACCTATGACGCCGACCGGATCCGCGCCGAGCAGATCCTGCTGTCGGCGGCCCGTACGCACGCGGTGGTCGACGACCCAGCCGCCGATCAGGCCCTGGCCACCATGCGGTCCCGCTATGCCATGGCCGACGCGTCGCTCAACCCGGCTGTCTACTGGCGGATCACCGACAACTGGCTCGAGCTGTCGCTGCGCTTCCTCGCGCCCTGCCGTGGGGTCCGCGAGGTGAAAGACCGCATCAGCCGCGACGTCCTCGGCCAACTGGACGCCGCCGGCGTCGGCATCGCTTCCGCGACCTACGACATCGTCGGCCTCCCCACTGTCCAGCTGACCACCCCGCCATCCGACTAGCAGCGGGGCCAGCGAGTCCCGGCAGCCGTCCAACTGGTGGCGTGCACCGAGAGCGACGGTGGCGGCGCGGACACGGCGCGCAGCTGCGGGTCCGTGGCGAGAGTGCTGAGCAGGCCGACGACGGCGGTGACCGCCGAGGTCAGGAGCCCGGCCAGATCCGACCATCACGAGCCGACCCGGTCCCCGTCGGTCATCCTCTCAGACAGAGGCCCGACATGAACAACGGCGCGCTGGGAGCGAGAGCGGCCCTGGGCATGGACGCTGTCGCCGCAGTACACGGCTACCGCCAGCAGGTGATCTCCGAAGCCGACCGGCGCGGGTTGCGGTTGATCAGCGAGGCACTCTCCGACCTGGTACAGCTGGTCACTGATGTCTACGCCATGATTGACCCGATCGACATTCGTCTGGCCTTCCTGCCGTGCCCGGGCCGGGGCGATCTCGCCGACCCGATGCTCCGGTGGAACCCGGCGCACGGTTGGGCCTTGTCCTACCGAGGCGAGCACTCGCCCCGCGACCACTACGCCGAACCCGGGCAGCACCACTGCACCTCGTGCCTAGCACCGGCGGAAGTCTTGGCCACGGCGGTCAGGGCGCAACGCCGGCACCGGTTGATGCGATGACCTGCGGAACGAATTGAACAACTAAGGAGCCATGCACATGCAGATTCAGGTCAACACCGACGCCAACGTGGAAGGTCACGACAAGCTGACCGGTCGGGTCGAAGCTGAGATCGGTGCGGCGCTGTCGCGGTTCAGCGATCACATCACGCGGGTGGAGGTACACCTGGGCGACGAGAGCGCCGGCAGGTCCGGTGGCGCCGACATGCGCTGCGTGCTGGAGGCCCGCCCGGCCGGACAGGCGCCGGTCGCTGTCACCCACCACGCCGCGACTCTGGACGAGGCCTACCGCGGCGCCGCGCAGAAGCTCAAGAGCTTGCTCGACACCCACTTCGGGCGGCTGAATGACCGCAAGGGAGGCGACTCGATCAGGACCAGCGATCAGCGCTGAGGCGAGTTCCACCTGTTCACCCGCGCGGACGAGCACTTCCGGAGGCTGTCCTGAGCAGGCCCCCCAGGGCTTGACGACCGGGCGCAGCAAGACCACGATCGCCAGCGACGGGCAGGGTGAACTCGTTGTCGCGCTCACGAGCGCTGACTTGATACGCCGCACTGACGGCCATTGAGAGACCCTGCCCGTCCCCATGCCCCGACAAGACCCTCCACTTCGCCGCCGACGGCCTAACTCAAGATCCACTCGTGGCGGCATTTGTGCCAGTACTGCACCCCGCATAGCTCCGCACGCGAGAGCTCCGGTCTTAGGCTACCAATTGAGGCGATCAAAATGTACGCTCCGGGGATGGCGACTACGAAGATGTCCTTGACTCTGGAGTCCACTGCGGCGTTCTTGGCCGAGCAGGCCGCCCGCCGTGACGGGGTGTCGGTTTCCGCCTGGGTGTCGAAGTTCATCCACCAGAACATCCACCAGCACTACCCGCCCAATCCCTATGACGGCGAGGCCCTCGCCCTGGCCGAGCTAGAACACCAGAACACCGTCGCCGAGCTGGCCTCCGGGCGGGGCCGCCGTGCGGCGGGGTGAGTGCTGGCGCTACCAACTGCGCGCGATCCCGGTCGGCCCGATGGTCATCATCTCGGCCCAATACCTCATCGACGACCCTGCCGTACAGATGCTCTACGGCGTCCCGGTACTCCCCGACGACCCCGGCGGCCTGACCGCTATCCCCGTCACGATCGGCCCGACATCTGGCTGGCTTAACATCGCCCGCGCTATCACCCGCGTCTACCAGGGAGCCCTCATGGAGTTCCTCGGCGCGCTGGACCCCGCCGACCTCGACCGCGTCGACAAGGCCATCTACAACACCTTTGGACTGCCGCTCTGACACCAAGGCCACTGAAGGGAGGGGCACGAGGTCGTCGAACGTGCCGCGCAACGGCGGGCCGTCGCGGTACCGCGGATGTGGGGTTGGGGATTGCCAGGTCAGTCTCCTTGCTCGTCGCGGCCGCTATCGCTCGAGGTTCGCGGCACGGGCGGCCGGTGGAGTGGTCTGACGAGCGGCTCGACAAGTCCGCGCAACAGGTCGTTGTCGCCCTGATGGGCCGCCTTGGACGCTTCGACGTTCACCTCGGGATCCATCAGGGTCCATCGCAGCTCGTAGCCGGCCTCGTGTGAGAGCTGGGTGAGGAACGCGCGCTGGGTGCGTCCGTTGCCTTCCCGGAATGGGTGCAGGGCGTTGATGTTGGCGAGTAGCCCGGTGAGGCCGTCGACGAAGTCAGACCGGTCGAGGCCCCTGAGACATCGCCGGGCCCGCAGGCGCTCGAACACCTCGCCCGCGAACGACATGATGTGGTGGGGCAAGCAGAACAGCTGGCCTTTGCCGATCGAGACGGTGCGGATCTGTCCCGCCCAGTCGTAGAGATCGCCGACGATGTAGTGGTGGAACGCCCGCAGGTGCGCCAGATCGTAGGCACCAGGCAGCCCTGGTGTCGCAGCTCAACCAGGCGTAGCGCGGTGAGGTCGGCTTCGGCGCGGGCCAGTTCCGCGGGGGCTCGTGATGCCGAGCCGGTTGCGGAGCACACCGGTGGACAGATCGAGGTAGGGATCGGGGTTGCTCACCCTCGGTAGCGGACCAGGGTGGCTTCGCGTGCCTGAGCGGTGCTGATCCGACCCTCGGCGACAGCCTCAAGCAGCGCCAAGCCCTCCGGCGAGGGCTCGAGGCCTTCGGCCCGGACTGACGCCAGCGCCTCAGCGACATCCTCGCGGCGCTCGGCCGCGGCGACGAGCTGCCGGTAGCGCGACACCGACATCACGACCGCCGCCGGTTTCCGGTGGGCACCGACGAACACCGGCTCGGCATCCGGTTCTTGGACACGTCTCAACGTCGCCGCCAAACCGGCACGGAACTCGCGGAACGACAGCACCTCGGAAAACCGCACCGAGCTAGTGTACGCGCATGCGTACGCGACGTTGAACAGACGAGAGTCCCCACCGGCAGTCGGTGCAGGTCACCTACTTCACCCTGCGTGGCCACTTGCCTTTGGCTGTGGCCATGCTGTTTGTCCGCGATAGGCGCTGTGTTGCTGGCCGCGTCGCCGGGTCGCTGAGGATCTGGCAGCTGCGCCGGAACATCCGCGGTAACGCCCCAGGAAGCGGTGGGTCAGTCCGGTGTCGAGCTCGGTGATCGTAGTCCCAGCGTCGCCAGCTCTAGCGCGGCGAGCCGGTCGAGCGCGGCCCGCTCGTGGCGCCGCCACGCGCTGGTCGGGTCCGGGCAGACACTGAGCAGTCGCTGCGCCGGTTGCCGGGTGAGTGCCCGGAGCGCGAGCAGGTCGGTGTCGACGGCGCGGATGGCCAGCGCCGAGCGGGCGGCGAGCACCCAGCGCACCCGAAGGGTCAGCCACACCAGCACCACGGGCACCACCCCGATCAACACGATCGCCGCCGCAGCTCCGAACGCGAAAGCAGAGATGGTGTCGGAAAGCTCCCGCCCCGACGACACCAGGGAGTCCCCGGCGCGCGCGCCGGGGCCG
>JALYVZ010000209.1 GCA_030852965.1 Actinomycetota bacterium
CCGCTGGCGCGGCCGAGAACAGCCGTGGGCGTTCGGTCTGGGTTGACCGGGCGGCCATGGTGCGGGCCCCGTTGCGCCCGGGCCCGGGCGCCTGGCGCAACTCAACCTGGCCCCGCTGACTCGACGAGCGGGGGCCACCACCACGTCGCCGGCCCGGGCTGGTTCATCGACACGCTCGGCTTGGCGACGCGACTCGACTCGGGTGCAGGGAGGTGCGCTGACGCCCTTGGGCCTCGAAGTTGTCCGGGTCCAACCAGCTGGTCAATCGGTCCTTGATGGCGGGCCAGTCGCTGTCGATCATGGAGTACCAGGCGGTGTCGCGGTTGCGACCCTTGACGACCTTGTCCTGGCGAAACATGCCCTCATAGTGGAATCCGAGCCGTTGCGCGGCGGATCGGGTGTGTTGCAGTCGTGGGAGTAGTGCACGTGGCCAACCTCTGTCACACCCATCTCAGGTTGCATCCGCAGGAGGCTCAGCACGCCGACAGCGGAGTGCTCCGGACCGGCTGCGGCTGGGTCGGTACTGACGATCGCGTAGGCCACCATCTCGGTGTCGCGGCACATCTCTGCGACCCACCGCCGATAGCCGGCGAGGTCGGCGAACGGACCGTAGGGCAGGTAGGTCCAACTCTCGCCGCGGCTGTCCAGTTTGTCGGCATCGAACAGCTGCTGGGCGTGCTGGCGCGGGTCAAGCCGCTCCAACCGGCAGTACCTGCCCTTGATCACTGTCGCATCGGGCCGAGGTCGCGTGCTCCATTCCGCGACGGGTGGGCCTATCGGCTGGCCTAGTTCGTTGATCTGCATTCCGTGATCGTCGCGCACCGGATGACCCGTTGAAGAGCCAATCGTGGACCGAGATGACAGGCCAATCCCAGCGCACCCGAAACGCGGAGCAGACCCGCTGGCGTCACCCCTTCCGGGTCAGGCGTCAGTGACGTCGTCGAGCGCCGCGAAGGCGGGTTCCATCGCCGCGATCTCGGCCTGGTTCAGCTGGTGGCGTCCAGCCACCACACGCCACTGGCTGACCGCCACCGACACCTGTCCGAGGATCATTGCGGCCTGCTCGTCGGACAGTCGGAAGAAACCGGCGACCGCGAGTGCGGCCCGGACGCTGGCGGTGTCGTCGCTGTCGTCGATCGCGGTGCTCAGGTATTTCGGGCCGGCGACGGGGTTGGGATTGAGGTCGAACGCCGGAGCGAGTCGCCAGACGTCACCACGAGCGTGCAGGAAACCGTGGTTGCGCAGGTGGTCATCGGTGTTGGAGGCGAGCACCGAGAACACGATGCGCCGCCACAGCTGGTGTAGTTCCTCGGTGGGGCGCGCGGACACCCGCTCGATGACCTCGGCGATCTCCAGATAGCTGCGTCGCTCACCGTCGGACGCCTCCAGCATCGTCATCGCGCTGACGTAGCCTATGCGCTCGCTCGTGTCGGTGCGATCGAAGCGGTCGAGGACCAGGACATGGCGGCCGGCGAGGTTCAGCAGCCGCGACGCCGGCACGTCGATGCCCGCGCGCCCGGCGAGGTCCAGCGCGACCTTCTCCCAGGCCATCACGTTCCAGGTGTCGTAGTCGGCGCTGGGGAACTTGGCGATGGCGACGCGGCCGTTGTTGTCACGTACGTGCGCCTTCGGCCGGGCACCGCCCAGCGAGCTGCCGACCCGGATGAGCCGTTGCAGGTCCGGCAGGTCGACGGCGTCGCGCTCGGCGCGGGAGGTGAGGTCCACCAACGCGGGAAGGTCGGTCAACGCGGGCACTCCGGTGTCCTCGTCAGCCAGGAACGGCCCGTCGCCGATCCGGAACCGCAGCGCCCCCTGCCGCAGGTCGTCGCGCACACCGAGCAGGAAGTCAGCCTCCCCGAGCGCACGGACAGCTCGACTCTCAGCGCGGGCAAGGGCGGCCTCCTGTCGGGTGACCAGCGTGCGACCCCAGCGATCGGGTGCACAGTCGGTGAACGCTCCGAACAGCGCGGAGCCCGCCCGGGTCTGCTGCGCGCCGCTGCGCAGCGGCAACTCAGGATCAAGCGCGTACGCGCCGGACGCCGCCAGGTAGCCCGGGGCGTAGGTGAACGTGGCGGACTCGGTACCACGCCGCCGGTGGGAGAACAGGGTGCCGGCCACCAACTGCTGCCCGCCGGTGACGACGTGCACCGCGATCCCGGTCATGGCGCCCGCCGGTGGCGAACCCGAACCGGGAGCGCCTCGTCGGCGCGGAGCCGGCCCACGTCGGTGGCATAAGGGTCGAGGGCGCCGACGAGGGCATCCAGCACGCCCAGCGCCCGCGCGACCCGCAGTACGTTCTCCAGTGTCGCGCCCTCACCGCTCTCCAGCCGCAGCACGGTGTTGCTGCTGATCCCCGCCCGGTCGGCGACCTCCGCGACCGTGAGACGCCGCAGCTTGCGCCAGGTGGTGAGGTCCTCCCCGATCGTGCGCAGGGCACGGGCGACCGCAGTAGGGGTGTGCACCTTCGCCATGCTGACTCCATAAGATCTCAGATCAGGGAGCTAGAGTAGCTTAGTGCGCTAATTTTGGCATACAAAGTTCAGCGGATACATCAGGATCACCGCCCACCACTGCTCAGTGGGGTATACGTCGTCGCCGTCAGCTCCGGTTGCGCTGGGTTCCGCTCGGCAGCTGTTCGACCACGTCCGTGCGCCGGATGAACCAGCGCGTTGACGGCTTCGGCGCCCGCGAGTCGATCTCATACATCAGCTCTGCGGACGTGACCCGCTGATCCGACTGACCCGCCGGTACCACACGTGAACCGTGAGAGTGCTCTCACGGCTACTGCGTCCTGCCGGAACAGCACTGACGGCACTCTCGTGAGCCGATGCGGATGGAGCCAACCGCAGGCGCCGTATTACTGTTTGACTGCATTACTGCTCACGAGGACAATCGACGGCATGCCTGCGGAGTCAGAGCCGTTTCACGGGTTCGTCGGAATCCAGGGCCGTGGCGTTCTCGCCCTGCCGGCCGTTCTGCGCCGTCGGTACCGTCTCGCCGCCCGCGGCCGACGGATCGTGAAGTTCGAGACCACGCCGGCGTTCGAGCGCGACTACAAGCGTCTCAACCCGAGCACAAGGCGGCCTTTCGAAGGGTCGTCCCCGCGTTCTCCCAAGCATGTGACGCCTTCGAACGGCACGGCGGCGGACCAGTATCGCGCACCCTAGCGCGGCGGCGTCCAGCCATCCAGGCGGCGAACGCCGGCCCGCCGGTGTAACCGCCGGCCTTGAAGGCATCGATACCCAGCGCAAGGACACACTCGGTTGAGCCGAGGAGAATTCCGGGGCCGAGCAGTGACCTCCGGTCTGACCAGGTCGCGATTGCTCCGATACACAAGACACCCGCGCCGATGAAGAATCCGGGGGCCGACCCCGTCGGCATTTGATCTGCGATGATCGTCAGCATCCAGGCCGGAAGCGACGCGGACGGGTCGGCTGGCGGCGACGGATCTGCGGCGGAGGTGCCCGACGACGACACCGGAGTCCGCGCTGCGGATGATGGAGCAGGCGCGGGATCGCGGCGGCCGGCACTGGACCCGCGACGAGCTTTACGAGGAGCGGCTGGGCCGGTACCGAAACCGAAGTCGCCGAGGGCCTCAACCAGCCGGCACGAGTTCTCCGGTGCGAGCCACAGCTAGACGTCCAGGTCCTTGGTGAAGCGGGGATGTCCGTGGGCGGCAAGCGGGTATCCGCCGACGATCAGGAACCGGACCTCACGAGCGACGCAGCACTCGATGAACTCTCGAAAGTCGGGGTCCAGCTTCATCGTGCCATCCGTAGAACTCAGCTCGAAGGGACTGGACGTGTCGCAGCCGCTCCGCGGGCGGCCGCGAGAGCCAGAAGGTCAGATCCCCGTTGTCGTCACCGAGGCGGCCCTTGTGCACGACCTTCGCGATGCCAGCCACGTGCACAGTCTACCCGCCGATGACTATCGGGATCATCGCCGCGCGCTGAGTCGGTTCGGTAGCGCTCACGCAGCTCCAGCGCCACTCACTCGGCGGCCCGGGCCGCTGACTGAGTCGCCTGCTCCTATGGTGGTACCCCCGCCACCTCAGTGAGGGAAATGCCCTGACCACACCGCCGGCTGGCCCAATGGACCCGGCTAGGCTGCCGGGCGTGCAACTCGTGCTCGCCTCGGCTTCGCCGGCCCGGCTCGGCGTACTGCGGGCGGCCGGGCTGGACCCGCTGGTGCAGGTGTCGGATGTGGACGAGGACGCACTGCTATCCGAACTCGCCGACGCGGCCCCCGAGCAGCGGGTCACCGCGCTGGCCGAGGCCAAGGCCGGCTGTGTCGCCGACCGGACCGGGTACCCGCACGCCGTGGTGGTGGGCTGCGACTCGATGCTCTGGATCGACGGTGAGCTGGTCGGCAAGCCTGGTACCGCGGCCTGCGCCCACCGACGCTGGACCACGATGGCCGGGCGGACCGGCGAGCTGATCACCGGGCACGCGGTGCTGCTGGTGCTCGGCGGAACGGTCCAGCGTCGGGCCCTCGGCCACGCGGTCACCCAGGTCCGGTTCGCCGAGCCCACAGCTGCCGAGCTGGCGGCCTACATCGCCTCCGGCGAGCCGCTCGCGGTGGCCGGCGGCTTCACCCTGGACGGGCTCGGCGGTTGGTTCGTCGAGGGCCTCGACGGCGATCCGTCCAACGTCATCGGCATCAGCCTGCCCCTGATGCGGCGTCTGTTTGCCCAGGTGGGCGTTACCCTGCCGGACCTGTGGCACGCGAGCTGAGGGAGCACCATGCCGGTACCGAACCTGCCACCGCGGTTGGCCGAGCTGGTTGAGGACTTCACCGGGCTCGGGGTCTCCGACCGGCTGCAACTGCTGGCGGAGATCTCTGAGGAGTTGCCCGCTCTACCGGCCCGCTATGTCGGGCACCGCGAGGCCATGGAGCAGGTGCACGAGTGCCAGACGCCGCTGTTCCTGGCTGCCGAGGTGGACGATCTCGGGCGGGTGCACCTGTTCTTCGACGCCCCACCGGAGGCGCCGACCACCCGCGGGTTCGCCTCGATCATGTACAGCGGGCTGGACGGCGAGAGCACGGACACCGTGCTCGGCGTACCGAATGACTTCTACACCTCGCTCGGGCTAGGTGAGGCGGTCAGCCCGCTGCGGCTGCGCGGCATGGTCGCGATCCTGACCCGGATCAAGAACCAGGTGCGTGCCGCCGCCACGGTTTGACCAACCTGACGTGGTTCCCTGGCCCGTGACTCTGGTGGTGATCGGTAATCGAGGCAGTTCCACAGCGCTCTTCCGGGTTCATTCGCCTCGATCGCCGATCACCGGAGGGTGTTTCAGCCGGGCAGCTGGCGGGCCGGGATGTCGGCGGTCGCCGCGTCCGCCGGCCCGGAGCGGATGACGACGGTGCGCACGGTGTAGCCGGTGCCGCCGGCCATCGGCTCCGTCCGGAACGGCGCCGGCGCGGTGAACCGGCGGAACTGGCAACCGCGGCTGAACGCGCCGTTGTCGGCGGCGTCCCAGTCCCGTCCGGAGGTGTAGGCCAGCTCGTAGTCCCCGTCGGGGATGCCGCCGACAACGGCGGTCTGCCCGGACGAGACCGCCACCGACACCACCAGTGCCGAGCCGGCCCTGGCGAGGAACACCACAGCGGCGTCGGTGCCCTCGTTGCGCGCCTCCAACACACCCTCGCCCTGGCCGGGCGTGCGGTGGTCGACCAGGATCGCCCCGTTGACCGGCGCGGGTGGTGGGCTGGACAGGTCGTCGCGGGTGGGCGGTAGCGACCCACCCCAACGATAGGTCCGCCCGTTCTCACCGGGCAGCGCCAGACCTCTCGACACCGCTCGCAGCGCCGGCATGGTGGGCGCGGTGGCGATCATGTCCACCGCCGCTGGCCCGGTGCAGACCTCGTGCTCGTGCACCCGCTGGCTCAGGAACGCCAACTCCCGGCCGAACTGGTCCAGGCTGTTGGCCAGGGCGGTGTTCGCCCGGATCACCCCGGGGTCGCCCGGGTCGACCCGCATCCGTTCGCCGGCCGCGCTGGACACCGAGGCGATGGCGAGCGTCGCCTGCTCCAGCGCCTGCGGGTCGTGCGCCTCCCGGACCCGTGTCAGCGCGGCGCCCAACTCCTGGTCGAGCTGGGTCAGCCGGTCCTGGTAGGCCGACGGTGGTTGGTTCGGCGGCCGACGAGGCGGCACCGCGTCCGGGCCCGCCACGGCCGGTGCTTCGAGCCCCGCGCAGCCGGTCAGCACGACACAACCGACCAGCAGCGCAAGCAACGCGCGCCACGGCTGCCCGGCCACGCGCCGTGGCTGCCCGGCCATTGCCACCCCCGAAGCTCAATTCCTGGTCAAGTCTCTGGTACCCGGGCCAGTCCTGCCACACACTCGGCTTCGAACGGCCGGCGTGTCGGCGCATCGGCGAAGGGAGCAAGTCATGATCACAGTGCTGACCAACACAGTGCTGACCAACACAGTGCTGACCAACACAGTGCTGGCCGCTGAGGGCGACACCTGGGGAATCAGCGGACCAACGTTCGTCGTCATCTACCTGCTGCTCGCCGGCTCGCTGCTGGCCGTCGCCGTGCTGGCCCGGCGAGCCGTCCCCGCCGAACCGGGCCGCCAGCCGGCGGCGGGCTGGGACGCCGACCCCGAGCGGGTTGCGTATCTCAACAACGGCCCGGCGCTCGCACTCACCGCCGCGCTGAGTGCACTGCACGTGGACGGGTTGGTCACCGCGACGGGTGGGACGGTGCAGTACGTGGGCGAGGCGGGCGCCGCTGGCCGTTCCGAGCTCCAGCGGGCAATCCTGTCCTCAACCTTCCGGCCGGTCGGCCGGGGGTCCCTGGCCGAGCAGACCACCGTCAGGACCGCGCTGGACTCGATCCGAGCGGATCTGGAAGAACGCGGTCTGCTCCTGAATGCCGATCAGCGCCGCCGCATCCGGCGCTGGGGCTACCCGATGCTGGCGGTGTTCGCGCTGGGCTTCACCCGGCTGTGGTCCGGGCTGTTCGGGGGTAAGGCGGTGGGCCTCCTGGCGCTGCTGCTCGTGGTGGTGGCATTCGCCATCGGGTGGCTGTTCATGAAGGTGCCGACCCGCAGCGCACTGGGCGAGACCGAGCTGGCTCGGCTCCATGAGCAGCACCAGCACCTCTCCCCCAGCATGCGCCCGGACTGGGTCGCCAACGGCGCGCTGGCCGCCGGGATGGGTGTGGCCGTATTCGGCGCCGATGCGCTGTGGGCCGCCGACCCAGCGTTCGCCGACGAGGTGATGGCCCCGGCCGCGGCCTGGCGGGGGTTCGGCGCCAGCTCGGGCGGGGACGGCGGCTGGGGTGGTG
>JALYVZ010000049.1 GCA_030852965.1 Actinomycetota bacterium
CCCCGGCGCCGGTGCCGGGTGCCGGCGCTCCGGTCGCCCCTCCGGTCGCCCCTCCGGTCGCCCCTCCGGTCGACGCGGGCAACTCGGTGGTGGTGCACCCGGCCGCCACCACGGTCTTCGACCCCACCGGCGACCCCGACAACGCCGGCCGGGTCTCCCGCGCGGTGGACGACGACCCGCACTCGAACTGGAGCACCTTCATCTACCGGCGGCCGTTCCCGTCGCTCAAACCCGGCGTCGGGCTGCTGATGTCGTTCGCCTCACCGGTGCAGCTGTCCCAGCTGACGATCTCCTCGCCCAGCCGGGGCAGCCGGATCGAGGTCCGCTCCGCCCCCGGCCCGGACACCTCGCTGGCCCAGACCGTGCTGATCGCCACCACCACCATTGATGGCGAGCAGACCGTCGTCCCGATGGCCGGCAGCCAACCGGTTCAGCACCTGCTGCTGTGGATCACTGAGCTCGGCGGCGGCGGAGACCAGAACGTCACCGAGATCTCTGACGTCCACCTCGAACGCGCCCTGGGCTGACCGGGCGGCCCGGGAGCTGTGGAGCCGGCGGCCGCCGGTCCGCGGCACGATCTGGGCGGGTTTCGTGAAACGACCCCATGGCCGAGTGCGGGCGTCGTAGCCTCGCCGCATGATCCGCTCGGAGGACGAGTTGCTGGCCGCTCACGTGGCCGGCGACCGGTTCGCCTTCGCCGAGCTAGTGGATCGGCTGACCGGCACGCTGTGGAGCGTCGCGCGTGGCGCGCTGAACAGTCCGGAGGACGCCGACGAAGCCGTTCAGGACGCGTTGATCCGGGCGCACCAGGGCGCCGGCCGCTTCCGCGGTGACTCCTCCGTGGCCACCTGGGTCGTGCGGATTCTGGTGAACGTGTGCCTGGACCGCCGCCGGTACAACCGCTCGCGGGCGGCCATCCCGCTGTCCGGCGCCGTACTCGAGCTCGTCGGAGGCAGCCTGGACCCGATCTCCGCGTTGGAGACCAGGCTGGAGGTGTGGACCGCGCTGGACGAGTTGCCGGCCCAACAACGGTTGCCGATCGTGCTGGTCGACGTGCACGACTACCCGGTCGCCGAGGTGGCCCGGATGCTCGGGATCCCGGCCGGCACCGTCAAGAGCCGCTGCGCCCGCGGCCGCGCCCGACTGCTGACCTTGCTGCGCGACGTCGAAGAGGTGGCCTGATGACCTCCACCCACCGCGACCCGCACACCGCGCTGCGGGCCAGGCTCGCCAGCACCCCGCTCCCGGAGCCAGGACCGGAGCAGGTGCAGCGGTGGCGGGCCGCGCTGAACGGGCTGGACCGGCCCGAACAGCCGGTCCGAACGGAGCCTGCTCGAGACCGACTGGAGCCGGCCGGCCGCCCGCCGTCTGAACCGCCCCGGCCCCGGCAGTCCGGGCGTGCCCGGAGCCGGCGCTGGGTCGCCACCGTGACCGGTCTGGCCGCCGCCATGACCGCGCTCGGCTACCTCGGCCCACTCACCAGCGCCCCGCTCAGCCAGCCGCTCACCCTGAGCCGTGACCAACTGCTCTCGGTCACCCCGACCGGCCAGGACTTCGGTGCCCTGTCCGACCCGGCGACCCGGACGGCGTGCCTGGCCAGGCGGGCCACCACGCCTCCCCCCGCCCCTGGCGCCGTACCTGGCGGCGCATCAGCCGCCCCGGAGCCGCTCGCCGGTCGGCAGGTGGTGCTGGACGGACGACCCGGGGTGCTGATGGTGCTTCCCACGGACCGCCCTGGCCGGCTGCGGCTGCTGGTGGTCGACCCGGCGTGTGGGGCCACCCTTGCCGATGACATAGTCGGCCGCTGACCGGAGCGTGTCTCCCGGCCGACAGCACCCTGGCCACAGCACCCCGACCAACCACACCCCGGCCGACAGCACCCCGGCCGACAGCCGAGCCCGGGATGTCGCCGAGGAGTGCCGTGACAAGAGCAACTCGAAAATGCTAGTCGCGTGCCATTAGTGTCACAGCGACTTTCAGCGGAGCACCAGAGACCCCTCATACGACCGAGTGCCCGGCGCCGGCTCTCAGACGATCGCATGCCCGGCTCAGACCACGCTCGGCCACGCTCAGGTCACCGACCGCACCACAAGCCGCCCTTTGGGGCACGCCGGACGTGCCCCGCCGGACGTGCCCCGCCGGGACCGGGAATACCGCCTCCTGGGATCGTGTTGACACCCACGACAGCGCCCGATCGGCACAGCCGGTCACGGCGGCGCGCAAACACCGGACGGATGGGCTTGATGAGCGGCGACGTGCGTGAACTGGTGATCATCGGGTCGGGCCCGGCGGGGTACACCGCCGCGGTCTACGCCGCGCGGGCTCAGCTACAACCACTGGTGTTCGAGGGCAGCCAGTTCGGTGGCGCGTTGATGACGACCACCGAGGTGGAGAACTACCCGGGGTTCACCGACGGGATCATGGGCCCGGAGCTGATGGAGCAGATGCGTGGCCAGGCTAAACGCTTCGGTGCCGAGCTACGCGCCGAGGACGTCGAGGCGGTGGAGCTCGAGGGCACCATCAAGAAGGTCACCGCCAACGGCGTCACCCACAAGGCGCACGCGGTGGTGCTGGCGATGGGAGCGGCGGCCCGCTACCTGGGCGTTCCCGGGGAACAGGAACTGCTCGGACACGGGGTGAGCTCGTGTGCCACCTGCGACGGGTTCTTCTTCCGCGAGCACGACATCGCCGTGGTCGGCGGTGGCGACTCGGCAATGGAGGAGGCCACCTTCCTCACCCGGTTCGCCCGCAGCGTCACGATCGTGCACCGCCGCGACGAGTTCCGGGCGTCGAAGATCATGATCGAGCGGGCGCGGAACGACCCGAAGATCCGCTGGCGCACCGGCGTCACCGTCGAGGAGGTGCTCGGCTCCGGAAACGGCACCGGCACGGCCGTGGCAGGTCTGCGGCTGCGTGATCTGGCCACCGGAGCGGACTCCGTCCTGGACGTCACCGCGATGTTCGTGGCGATCGGGCACGACCCGCGCAGCGAGCTCGTCCGCGACCAGCTGGCCACCGACGAGGACGGCTACCTGCTCACCGAGGCACCGAGCACCTACACCCGCGTCCCTGGGGTGTTTGCCGCGGGTGACCTGGTCGACCGCACCTACCGGCAGGCCGTCACCGCGGCCGGCTCGGGCTGCGCGGCGGCCATCGACGCCGAGCGCTGGCTGGCCGAGCGGCCGGTCGGGACCGAACCCGCCGGTGCGTACAGTCCAGCCGCCCGCTGAACCGCACCGAACCACAGACCTGACAACGAAACGGAGCACCAAATGGGCAAGAACACGGTGGACGTCACCGACGACTCGTTCAGCGACGAGGTGTTGAACAGCGGAAAGACCGTGCTCGTGGACTTCTGGGCAGACTGGTGCGGGCCGTGCAAGATGGTCGCGCCGGTACTCGACGAGATCGCCGGGGAACATCCCGACAAGATCACCGTGGCGAAGCTGGACATCGACTCCAACCCCGGCACCGCCCGTGACTATCACGTCATGTCCATCCCCACGATGATCGTGTTCCAGGACGGCAAACCGGTCAAGCAGATCGTCGGCGCCAAGCCCAAGGACGCCCTGCTCAACGCCCTCGCCGACTACCTCGGCTGAGCTGACACAAACCCGACTGAGGGGCACCTTCGCACGTATCCAGCGGGCGGGGATGCCCCTCAGTTCGGTGTCGGGGGCACCCGGTGTGTCCCCCCGACAGGGCAAGGCACAATGTGTGTGCCCGGGGGCCGGCGACAGTCGTGTCGTCGGTGGATGTCGTTGGCGATCAGGGCGACGGCTGTCAGCAAGCGAGGGGTGCATGCAGCTACTGCGTACGGGGGCCCGCGGCCCAGCCGTCGCCGAGGTGCGTTGCGCGTTGCGGTCATTCGGGTTGTTGCCCCCGGCGACCCCCGGTGCGCCGGACGACCAGTACGACGGACCCGTCCAGGACGCGGTGCGCGCCTTCCAGCAGGGTCGAGGGCTCATCACCGATGGGGTGGTCGGGCCGGAAACCTACCGGGCGCTGCGCGAGGCGGGCTGGTCGTTGGGCGA
Organism: Actinomycetota bacterium; assembly: GCA_030852965.1. Taxonomy (GTDB): domain Bacteria; phylum Actinomycetota; class Actinomycetes; order Mycobacteriales; family Pseudonocardiaceae; genus Pseudonocardia. Next base: position 4,035 of record JALYVZ010000049.1, read on the forward strand.
CCGGATGCTCGGGCTGATGATCTCCGCGCCGATGGCCGGCGACGATGTGTCCATGCTCCAGGAGCGACTGCTTGAGCTGGGGTTCGACCCCGGCCGGCCGGCCGGGGTGTTCGACGAGCAGACCGCGCGAGCCCTGCGTGGCTTTCAGCGCGAGTACGGGTTGATCCAGGACGGCATCTGCGGGCCGGCCACCCTGCGCGCGTTGCGTCAGCTGGGCCGCAAGGTCACCGGCGGGCGGCCGGGTCTGCTGCGTGAGCAGGAGCGGGTGCGCACGTCCGGGCCCCGGCTGCGGGGCAAACGGATCGTGATCGACCCCGGGCACGGCGGCACCGACCGGGGCGTCATGGTGGCCGGGGTGGCCGAGGCCGACCTGATGTGGGACCTGGCGCGCCGGTTGGAGGGCCGGATGGCCGCCACCGGGATGGAGGCCTTGCTCTCCCGTGGCGAGCGCAGCTGTCCGGCCGAGGCCGACCGGGCCGCGTTCGCCAACGCCGCCGGCGCCGACCTGCTGCTGTCGCTACACACCGACGCCAACCACAGCATGCACGCCCAGGGGTTGGCCACCTACCACTTCGGTACCGGCGACGGTGTCACCTCCACCGTCGGGGAGGCCCTGGCCGGGCTGATCCACCGCGAGCTGCTCGCCCGGACCCGGATGCTGGACTGTCGCGCCCAGCCGCGCACCTGGGAGATGCTGCGGCTGACCCGGATGCCCGCCGTCCGCATCGAAGTTGGCTACCTCACCAACCTCGGGGACCGACGCAAGCTGCTCGATCCGGTGTTCCGGGACGTCGTGGCCGAGGGCATCCTGGTGGCCGTCAAGCGGCTGTACCTACTGGGCGAGAACGACCAGCCCACCGGGACGTTCACCTTCTCCGACGTGCTGGCCCGGGAACTTGCCCGGGCAGAGGGCCTGTAGAGGGCGCTATCAAGCTGGCGCCTTGGCCGGCACCGGCGACGAGACAGTCGGCAGCGCGCCGGTGCTCTGGGACGGGATGGTGATCTCGCCGAGCAGCCGCTGCAGCGCCGCGTCGACGTCTTCCTTCCAGCTCAGCGCGGTGGTGAGCTCCAGGCGCAGTCGCGGCCAGCGCTGGTGGGCCCGGATGGTCTTGAACCCGACCGACAACAGGAAGTCCGCCGGCATCACGCAGTGCCCGTCCGGCGCCGGGGCGGCGTCACCGAAAGCCTCGACGGCCTTGACGCCGCGCCGGGTGAGGTCCCGGGCCACCGACTGCACCAGCAGCCGACCGATCCCAGCGCCGGCCTTCTCCGGCAACACCGCGACCGCGGTGAGCAGCACCGCGTCGTGGCTGACCGGGCCCGTGGGGAAGGCTCCCGCGCGGGGGATCGCCGCCGGCGGGGCGTACACGGCGTAACCGGCCGGAGAGCCGTCCACATGCACGATCTTGCCGCACGAGCCCCACTCCAGCAGGACGCTGGACAGCCAGGCTTCCTTCTCCAGCTCCAGGTTGCCGTACTCGGCGGCCTGCTCGGCCAGGTGCGGCGCAAGCTCCCAGAACACACAACTGCGACAGCGCTTGGGCATTTCGTCGACGTTGTCGAGTGTGAGGCCGGCCACAGACGTCGACACGTGCTCATACCCTCCGCGGCGCCCGGGATCGGTTGACTCGCTCGGGTGCGGCGCGGCCAGCAGCGCCCCCCTGTTTGTCCAGCATAGATCGATCCAGCACAGGATGGGAACAGCCCGAGCCTCCACCGGTAGGTGCTGGTCGCCAAAGGGTTGCCCGACTGGTCCGGGACCCCTCACATGGACGAGAAACTGAGCCGTTTGGGTCGGCCCGGCCGGTAGATTACACCTATTCGCGGTCCCCACCGGTGAGGCCCGCTGTCGAAGACCTGCCGGCGGGGACTGCCGGTGAGCTCACGCCGTCGAGCCCCTCGGAAACGTGCCAGGACGGTCCGCCCCACAACGTCATCCGGTGCCGACCTTTCCGCCACCCGTACCAAGGGCATGGCCGCCTCGGAGGTCCTCGCATTGTGCGCGGTGGCCAGCCGGCCTGAAGCGGTGTCACTGGCCGGAGACACACCCAACCTGGCGCCTACGCCGCGCGCTACACCACCACGGGCGCGACCACTGCCCTGCCCGGCTGGCCCCGGAGGTGCTGGCCGCCGCCCAACGAGCGGCGTTGGAGGCCACCGGGTGCTCGGGCTACAGGACCGGGTGCTCGGGCTACAGGACCTGTCCCGGGCTCATGCGATCGTCACCCCGGACGGCGTCGTGCACGTGTTGGAGGTCAACGTCTGCCCAGGGCTGACCGACACCTCGCTGCTGCCCACCGCGGTGGCCGCGGCCGGTGAGCACCTCGGCCAGCGTTGAGCGACCTGATCGACGAGGGAGTCCGGCGCTGACTCACCTGACATGTTTCACGTGAAACATGTCAGGCATCCGGCGTCATCATCCCGACGATGCGGTCCAGGTCTTCCATCGAACCGAACTCAACGACGATCCGGCCCTTGCGTTGTCCCAGTTCGACCTTGACCCGGGTGTCGAACGTGTCCGAGAGCCGCTCGGCCAGCTGACGAACTTCCTTCGGTCGCTCCTGCTTCCGGGCGGCCGGTGCGGCACGCCGCCGCTCTGGCTCCCGCTTGGCGAGGGTGACTGCTTCCTCGGTGGCCCGCACCGACATTCCCTCCGCGACGATCCGAGTCGCCAGCTCCTCCTGCCGCACGGGGTCGTCCAGCCCCAGCAGCGCGCGCGCATGACCGGCCGAGAGCACGCCGGCGGCCACCCGACGCTGCACGGCGACCGGCAACCGCAGCAGCCGGATCATGTTGGTGACTACCGACCGGCTACGCCCCAGCCGGTCGGCGAGCTCTTCGTGGGTGACCCCGAACTCGGCCAGCAGCTGCTCGTAGGCGGCCGCCTCCTCCAGCGGGTTCAGCTGCACCCGATGGATGTTCTCCAGCAACGCGTCGCGCAGCAGCTTGTCGTCGTCGGTCTGACGCACGATGGCCGGCAACCGCTGCAAGCCGGCCCGCTGAGCCGCCCGCAACCGGCGTTCACCCATGATGAGCTGGAACCGCCCGGGCTCGAGCTCGCGGACCACGATCGGCTGGAGCAGACCGAACTCCTTGATGGAGTGCGCCAACTCCTCAAGTGCGTCCTCGTCGAACGCCCGGCGTGGCTGCTGCGGGTTCGGGGAGATCGACGCGGTAGCCAGCTCCTGGTACGTCGCCCCCGCCACGGAGGTCACCGGAGCGCTGGTTCGCGCGACCGGCGCGGATCCGATGTACGCGGGATCGATGGTGTAGCCGTCGGTGTCGGGTCTCGGGTCGCTCTCGCCCAGGGGACCGGTGGGGATCAGGGCGGCCAGGCCGCGCCCGAGGCCGCCCTTGCGGGCGTTCACTGGTGGGTACCCTGGTGAAGCGGGTGAGCTGTCATCTCACGGGCGGCGTCGAGATAGCTCATCGCTCCCCGCGAACCAGGGTCGTACGCCAGGATCGTCTGGCCGAAACCGGGGGCCTCGGACACCTTCACACTGCGTGGGATGACCGTGCGCAGGACGCGCTCACCGAAGTGCTTGCGGACTTCGCTCGTCACCTGGTCGGCCAGCTTGGTCCGGCCGTCGTACATGGTGAGCAGGATCGTGGAGACGTGCAGCCGGGTGTTCAGGTGCGCCCGAACCAGCTCGATGTTGTTGAGCAGCTGGCCCAGCCCCTCGAGTGCGTAGTACTCGCACTGGATGGGGATCAGCACCTCGGCAGCCGCCACCAGGGCATTCACCGTCAGCAGGCCCAGCGAGGGCGGACAGTCGACCAGGACGTAGTCCACGTCGAGCTCATCGAGCACCTCTGCGGTCAGCGCCCGCTTGAGCCGGGCCTCCCGGGCCACCATGCTGACCAGTTCGATCTCCGCACCGGCCAGGTCGATCGTCGCCGGCACGCACAGCAGGTCGGGGGACTGGGTGCTGGGCACGGCGGCGTCCAGCAGGCTGATCTCGCCGAGCAGCGCCTCGTAGATCGACGGGGTGCCGCTGGTGTGCTGTACGCCGAGTGCGGTGCTGGCGTTGCCCTGTGGGTCGAGGTCCACCACCAGCACCCGCATGCCGTACTTCACGAGTGCGGCGGCCAGGTTGACGGTGCTGGTGGTCTTACCCACCCCACCCTTCTGGTTGGCGACCGTCAACACTCGTCGAAGCGCGGGTCTGGGCAGTTCACGCCCAGCGGGGTGCAACACCTGCGCCGCGCGCTCGGCCTCTTCGGCAATCGGGGTCCACATCCAGTCCTCCGGTGGCTTTGCTGGCTCAGCGGCGACCGTACCGGAGCTCAATGTTTCACGTGAAACCTGGCGAGCGGACCTGACGCCGGGTTGTCCATCATCGTGGGCCGGCCATGTGGTCACCCTCGCCGCCCCCTCGTATCTCCCGACTCGGGTCCGGCGGTGTCGCACCGAGCCAGTTTCGTCCCGATGGCACGGTGTCCGCCGTCGGCCCCCTTGCCCGCTGGGAAGCGGCGCCTCGGCTCGGCCGCCCGCTCCACCACCACCACGACGGTCGGTGGATCGACATGTTCCGCACCACATTGCACCACGCGGGGCGCCGTGCCTCCAAGACGGCGAACCAGAGCGGCGTCCCGGTCGACCTCAGCGGTGGCTGACTGGCCCTTGATCGCCAACATCCGACCACCGGGTCGGAGCAATGGCAACGCCCAGCCCGCCAACCGGTGCAGTGGAGCCACCGCTCGGGCGGTCACCACGTGGGCTCCGCACCACTCCCGGCGCACCTCAGGGTCCTCGGCTCGGCCACGAACCACGATTGTCTCAAGACCGAGCTCCGCCACCGTCCGTCGCAACCAGGTCACCCGGCGGGCCATCGGTTCGAGCAGCACGATCTCCAGATCCGGTCTGGCCAGCGCCAACGGAATCCCCGGCAGACCGGCTCCGGACCCCAGGTCGAGCACCCGTACGTTCGGCTCCACGAGCTCGGAGAGAACCGCGCAGTTGAGCAGATGCCGCTCCCAGAGTCGGGCCGCTTCGCGCGGGCCGATCAGCCCGTGGCTGATCGCGGTGTCCCGCAACAGCTCGGCGTAACGCAGCGCCAAGGGTAGCCGCTCACCGAACACGGCGGAGGCGGCTGGCCCGGGCTCACTGTCTTGTTTCACGTGAAACATTGAGGTCGGTCAGAGTATGTCCGGTGTATCCATGCCGAGCGAGCGGCGATCCAGGCCCATCGCATCGGGTCATGTGACACACGAGCCGATAGCGGAGCCATGGGCGAGGAGGACAACGCCGCGAGGCCGGCTGAATGATCTGCGGGACATACTCCAGTGTCAGTGTCCAAAGTCATTTGGCGGCCTCCGGCGCCCAGATGGTGCCTCGCTGCGTTGTCGTCGGGCCCGATACAACAGCGGTATCGACCCCTCCCTTCACACGACCCGATGCGACGCTCTGGATCACCGGATACTCGCCAAGGACTGCGGACACAGGCACTAGGACCTGGGGAACACCACCACGCGCCGGCGGGGATCCTCGCCCTCGCTCTCGCTGAACACCCCACGGACACCCGCCACCGCGTCGTGCACGACTTTGCGCTCGAACGGAGTCATCGGCCGCAGCCGCACGGGCTCGCCGTTGGTCAACACCTCCTGAGCGGTCCGCTGACCCAGCTCGGCCAACTCGGCGCGGCGGGCTACCCGCCACCCGGCGATGTCCAGCATCAGCCTGCTGCGCGTTCCGGTCGCCTGCTGCACGGCCAGCCGGGTGAGCTCCTGCAACGCCTCCAGGCCCGCGCCGCGATCACCGACCAGCCTGGCCAGATCCGCACCGCCCTCGACGCTCACCACCGCGCGACCGGCATCTACGTCGATGTCCAGGTCACCGTCATAGTCGAGCAGATCGAGCAGCCGTTCCAGATAGTCGGCCGCGGCGTCGCCTTCCTTGATCAGCAGTTCTTCGGACGACGGTGCGGTACTCGCCTCGTCGCTGCGCGGCTTCTCGTCCGCCTCCGCGGTATTCGTCACGGTAGCTCCTCTCCCCACGTATGCACGCCGCTGATGGGCGTTGGTCTGGTGTGCCGGTCGAGCGATGCTTACCGCTTGCGGCCGCGCTTGGCGGTCGGACTGCGGCCAGGCGCAGCGTCCGGACTGGACCCGTTCGCGTGCGGCTGGCTCCCGTTGACACCATTGGTCGTCGGGTCCGGTTTGCTCGCGGGCTTGCCGTTCTGCCTCCCCCGGGGGGCGATCGGCTTGGCACCCGGCTTCTTCTGCTTGACGTCCTGGACCGGCTTCTGGCCCACTTTCGGGGCAAGGTTGCGAGCCACCTCGGTCTTGTGGGTCTTCTGCTCAGCCTCTTCAGAGTCGATCTTGTTGTAGACCAGCCTCTGCTGGCCGAGGGTCCACAGGTTGTTCGCAACCCAGTAGACCAGGATCGCCAGCGGCAGGAACGGCGAACCGGCGATGGCGCCGACCGGGAAGAGCCACAGCATGAGCTTGTTCATCATCGCGGCCTGCGGGTTCGCGGCCTGCGCCTCGGTCTGGCGGGCGATCGAGTGCCGCGCGGTGATGTGGGTGAACACCGCGGCCGCAATGGCCAACGGGATCATCACCACCAGCTGTTGAGCGACAGTGGTGTCGTAGGCCTCCAGCGGGGCGCCACCCGCGTACGGCTTCAGTGCGGCGCCGAGTTTGGAGCCGAACACGCTGGCGGCGTTGAACGACTCGATGTCAGCCCGGGAGAACACGTAGTTGTACGAGTAGGTCGGATTGAAGCCCTTCAACACGTGGAACAGACCGATGAACACCGGGAGCTGCACGAATACCGGCAGGCAGCCGCCGAGCGGGTTGACCCCGTGCTCGCCCTGCAGCTTCTGCATCTCGGTGGCCATTTTTTGCTTGTCGTTGCCGTACTTCTTCTTCAGCTTCTGGATCTCCGGCGCGAACTCCTGCATCTTGCGCATCGACCGCACCTGGTGCACGAACGGCTTGTAGAGCAGTGCGCGCAGGGTGAAGACCAGGAACACCACCGCGAGGGTCCAGGCGAACCCTTGTGGCAGCACGAAAGCGAACGCCTTGTGCCAGAACCACAGGATGGCCGAGACCGGGTAGTAGATGACGTTCAGCACGGTGCTCGCTCCTCGGTGGCTCGTGCCTCAGCACGGGCCTCAGCTCTGTCCTCGGCACTGTCGTCGGCAGGGCGGCCGAGTCGAAATCGTCGGAGTGGTACTGGGTCGACACCTCCAGGATGCCAGGGTGCGCAGCGCAACAGCCGCCAGAGAGCCAACGCGCTGCCCACCACCAGCCCGTGCACCCGTAGCGACTCGATGGCGTACGCGCTGCAGGTGGGGTAGAACCGGCAGCGCGGCGGCAGCCCGGGGGAGACCCAACGCTGATACCAGCGGATCAACAGGATCGCGGGCGCCGCGAACGGCGAGGTCCGCCTCACGACTTGTTCACCACAGCCGACAGGGCGCCCGTCCCGGCGGACGAGCCTCCGGTTGAGAGCGCACTGCGCAGAGCCCGGTCCAGGTCGAGGCCGAGTGTCGCGGAGTCCGCTCCGGCCGAGGTGGGCAGCGCGCGGACCACGATGCGGGCGCCGGGCGGGCACTCGGCGAGCCGCTGGCGCATCAGGTGCCGCAGCCGGCGTGCCACCCGGTGGCGTACCACCGACCCTCCAACGGCCTTGCTCACGACGAAGCCGACCCGAGCACCAACCGGTGCGACGACGCCGACCGCCGCGGTGTCGGCTGAGTTCTCCGCGATACCCGAGGTATCCGCGAGCAGGACATGCATCACCACCAGTCTGCGCCCAACACGACGGCCACGGCGGACCGCGGCGGTGAAATCATCCCGGTGGATCAGCCGGGCCGCCGCCGGCAGCACCGCGCGTCGAGCCGGCTCAGGCCGACAGCTTCTCCCGGCCCTTGCGGCGGCGCGCCGCAAGGATGGCCCGGCCAGCGCGGGTGTGCATCCGCAACCGGAAACCATGGGTACGCGAACGACGGCGGTTGTTCGGCTGAAAAGTGCGCTTGCCCTTGGACACTGCTCGGCTCCCGGTTCAACTGTCGCTGCTGACTGTGCGCACACCGTCTGGTGACCCCGGACCCAATTGACCCCGGACCCAATCCGAAAGACCGCATGACACAGCGCGCCGGCACGCGACGCGGTTGCCCCAAGCCTACGCAACCGGCTTTCCGGTGGTCAAACCGGGTGCTCAGGACACGTTCGGGCCCCGTCATCGTCGGCGGGTGCTCGGCGGGTGCTCGGCGGGTGCACAGCGGGTGCTCGGCGGGTGCACAGCGGGTGCTCGGCGGGTGCACAGCGGGTGCTCGGCGGGTGCACAGCACCGCCGACTCCGTCCTGGCCACCCCCGGGCGCCACCGAACAACAGCCCGGAGAGCCAACCAACTGACGTTTCGCACATGTGCGAAACGTCAGTACCAAATGTCCCCGTTCCACTTGTGGTCGACGCGGGGTGTTGTTAGCGTGCCTGACTCGTGTTTTGCCCCCAGGGCGTCTGGCCGCGACGCTAGCCACGCCGTCGTCCCAGGTTCCCTGGGGTACCTCCGTAGGGTCGCTCATTCACCGCGTACGTTTCCCGCGCACAGATGTGGATAACCCTGTGGACGGCGCCCACCAGGGTGCCGGCCAACGAGGAGACCACTAGGGGGAACGGCGGGGGAATGGCCGACGAAGCGAACGGCCTGGCCGAGGTCTGGCAGCAGGTGATCACCGAGCTGTCCGGCGCGGCGGGCCCAGGCATCGAGTCGGGTTCCCCGCTGTCTGCCCAGCAACGAGCGTTCCTCGGCTTGACCCGCCCGCTCGGTCTGCTCGACGGCACGGCCCTGCTCGCGGTGCCCACCGAGTTCGCCAAGGACGCCATCGAGCGCAACCTCCGTCGTCCGATCAGCGACGCCCTCAGCCGTCAGCTCGGCACCACGATCACCCTGGCCGTGGTGGTCGACCCGGCCGGCGCGGCCAACGGGACCGAACTGCCGCGCTCAGCCCCCGACCACATCGCGGACACCGCCGCCGACGGTACTGTCCCGACTGAGAGGGGCGGACCTTACCCCTCGAACGCCGTCGACAACCTCGACGCAGACTACCCGGCCGACGACATCGGTCTGGCCAGCTGGGGCGAGGACCGGGGCTTCCACCCCAACCGGGGCGATCACGGCGACCACCAGGACCCGGATGGACAACCCGACCGTGACGGGCGCGGGGACCACCTCGACGGTCCCCGGACCCGAGACGCCAACGGCCCGCGCGGCGGCTACTCACAAGCCGGGCCGGAGAACGGCGCCGGCGCGTCGTCCCGGCGCGGCAGCCGGCTCAACGAGAAGTACACCTTCGACACCTTCGTGATCGGCGCCTCCAACCGCTTCAGCCATGCCGCCGCGGTGGCGGTGGCCGAGGCGCCGGCCCGGGCGTACAACCCGCTGTTCATCTGGGGGGAGTCCGGGCTGGGCAAGACGCACCTGCTGCACGCCGTCGGGCACTACACCGAGCGGCTGTTCCCGGGGATGCGGGTGCGCTACATCTCCACCGAGGAGTTCACCAACGACTTCATCAACAGCCTGCGCGACGACCGGAAGGTGGCCTTCCAGCGCCGCTACCGCGATGTCGACGTGCTGCTGGTGGACGACATCCAGTTCCTGATGGGCAAGGAAGGCACCCAGGAGGAGTTCTTCCACACCTTCAACACCCTGCACAACGCCAACAAACAGATCGTGGTGTCCTCCGACCGTCCGCCCAAGCAGCTGACCACCCTGGAGGACCGGATGCGCACCCGGTTCGAGTGGGGGTTGACCACCGACATCCAGCCGCCGGAGCTGGAGACCCGGATCGCCATCCTGCGCAAGAAGGCCGCCCAGGACCGGATGGCCGCGCCGCCCGACGTACTGGAGTTCATCGCCGTCCGGATCGAGCGCAACATCCGCGAGCTGGAGGGCGCGCTGATCCGGGTCACCGCGTTCGCCTCGCTGAACCGCCAGCCGGTCGACACCCAGCTCGCCGAGATCGTGCTGCGCGACCTGATCGGGGACTCGCAGGCCTGCGAGATCACCGCGCCGACCATCATGGCGGTGATCGCCGAGTACTTCGAGATCACCCTGGAGGAGCTGTGCAGCCCGACGAAGACCAAGGCGCTCGCGCAGGCCCGCCAGATCGCGATGTACCTGTGCCGCGAGCTGACCGACCTCTCCCTTCCCCGGATCGGGCAGATCTTCGGCGGTCGCGACCACACCACGGTGATGCACGCGGATCGGAAGATCCGCAAGGAGATCAGCGAGCAGCGGCGCACCTTCGAGCAGGTCCAGGAGCTCACCGCGCGCATCAAGCAGCGGGCTCGGGTTTAGCGCGTGTCCCTCGGCTCATTCAGCCGGCCGCGCGCTCGGCACAGATCCGAGGGACACGCTGTGGAGCACCCGCCCGGTGTGATCACCGGGCGTAGTCGGCCAGCGGTCGCACCCACTCCAGCTCCAGCGAGCCCGCCGAGCTCAGCCTCGATGCGCTGGGTGACCAGGCGTGGCGGTCACCCGCTGTCATCTCCCGGAAACCCTCCACCCACACTTGGGGACAACTCTGTGGACATGTGGACGGATCGGTGGAGCGCCGGTGGATGGTCGGGCCGCCGGCGGTGGAGCAAGCCATGGACAACGCGGGAGCCACCCACGCTCGTCACGGACTGTCCACCGGGGGCACCAACCGTTCGACGTGCATCCACCCACTGTCCCCAGCACGACACACCGACCGACCAGCCACGACAGCGACAGTCCCCACAATCCACACGTGCTACTGCTACTACTGTTCCTTCTCTCTGGAGAACTACAACAGCAGTCACCCACCGCCCGAGGTGCGGCCCCAAGACGTCAGGCTCTACGGTGGCCTCCCAGGACAACGCGGTCATCCTGGACCGGCCGTACTGCTCGACAGGCCGTAGTTCCTGGAGCGGCACCGGAGGGGCAGGCAGGCGATGAAGTTCCGGGTGGAACGTGACGCGTTGGCCGACGGGGTCGCCTGGGTCGCCCGCAGCCTGCCGGCCCGACCCCCGGTCCCGGTGCTCGGCGGGGTGCTGCTGGAGGCTCGCTCGGACGCCGACAGCGAGTCTCTCGTGGTGTCCGGTTTCGACTACGAGGTGTCATCCCGGGTGGAGATCGACGCCTCGATCGGCGAGGCCGACCGCGCGCTGGTCTCCGGTCGGTTGCTGGCCGACATCACCAAGTCGCTGCCGCCGCACCCGGTGGACGTCACCGTCGACGGCGCCAGGGCGACCATCGTGTGCGGCAATGCGCGGTTCAGCCTGCCGACCATGCCGGTGGAGGACTACCCCCGGCTGCCCGACATGCCCCAGCTCGCCGGGTCCATCGAGCCCGACGTGTTCGCCGAGGCGGTCACCCAGGTCGCGGTGGCCGCCGGCAAGGACGACACGCTGCCGATGCTCACCGGCATCCGGCTGGAGCTGCACGGCGCCAGCCTGACCATGGCAGCCACCGACCGGTTCCGGCTGGCGGTGCGCGAGCTGGCCTGGGAACCCGGGGACGCACAGATCGACACCGCCGTGCTGGTGCCGGCCCGCACCCTGGCCGAGGCGGCCAAGACGCTGGCCGGCAAGGACCCGGTGCAGCTGGCGCTGGCCGACCGTGACGGCATGCTCGGGTTGGCCGGAAACGGCCGCCGCTCCACCACCCGGCTGCTGGACGCCGAGTTCCCCAAGTACCGCCAGCTGCTACCCACCGAACACACCTCGGCCGCCGTGCTGGACGTGCCGCCGCTGGTCGAGGCGATCAAGCGGGTGTCGCTGCTTGCCGACCGGGCCGCGCAGGTTCGGATGGAGTTCTCCGAGGGCACCCTGCGGCTGGCCGCCGGCGGCGACGACGAGGGCAGCGCCGAGGAGGTGCTCGCCGCCGATCTTGAGGGCGAGCCGCTGACGATCGCGTTCAACCCCGGCTACCTGCTCGACTCGCTGGCCGCGCTGCGCACCGACCGGGCGCACCTGTCGTTCACCACCCCGAACCGGCCGGCGCTGGTCCGTCCGGTCTCCCCGACCGACCCCCCGGGTACCGCCGTCGGGAGCACGAGCGGCTACCTGCACCTGCTGATGCCGGTACGGTTACCGGGTTAGCTCAGGTACGGGTTAGCTCAGGTACGGGCTGGTTTAGGGCGGCTGGCTCAGACTGGGTTGGCTCAGACTGGGCACGACCTGGCTGGCTCGGGCCAGGCCCGACCGCCCGAGCTGGCGAAAGGGGCCGGCCCGCCACCGCCGACGGACCGGCGAACCGGACGTATCCGTTGAAGGGATTTCGATGCTGCTCGGACTTGTCGGACTCGGTCGGATGGGCGGCAACATGGCGACGCGTCTGCGCGCCGCCGGTCACGACGTGATCGGTTACGACCCGCATTCGGACGCATCTGCCGCCGAGTCGCTCGCGGACCTGGTCGGGAGGCTGACCGCCCCCAGGGTGGTGTGGGTGATGGTGCCCGCCGGTGACCCGACCCGCGACACCGTGCACGCCCTCGGTGAGCTGCTCGGCGACGGCGACCTGGTGATCGACGGGGGCAACTCCCGCTACACCGACGACCAGGCCAACGCCGCGAAGCTGGCCGAGCGCGGCGTGCACTACGTCGACTGCGGGGTGTCCGGGGGCATCTGGGGCCGGGAGAACGGCTACGGGCTGATGGCCGGCGGCGACCCGGCCGACATCGAGCTGGCGATGCCGATCTTCGACGCGCTGCGGCCCGAAGGTCCACGCGACGAGGGCTTCGCGCACTCCGGGCCGGTCGGCGCCGGACACTACGCGAAGATGGTGCACAACGGCATCGAGTACGGCCTGATGCACGCCTGGGCCGAGGGTTACGAGCTGCTGGAGAAGGCGCCGCTGGTGGAGAACGTGACCGGCACCATCAAGGCCTGGTCCCGGGGCACCGTGGTGCGCTCCTGGCTGCTGGACCTGCTGGTGCTGGCACTCGAGCAGGACCCCGGTCTGGCCGAGATCACCGGCTACGTCGACGACTCCGGCGAGGGCCGCTGGACGGTCGAGGAGGCGATCAACCTGCGGGTGCCGATGACGGTGATCGCGCACTCGCTGTTCGCCCGCTTCGGCTCTCGCCAGGACGACTCGCCGTCGATGAAGGCCGTCGCCGCGCTGCGCCAGCAGTTCGGCGGGCACGCGGTCAAACGCGCCGAGTAGTCGGTGTACCTGAGCCAGCTGGCGGTCACCGACTTCCGGTCCTGGTCCAGCGTGGAGCTGAACCTGAAACCCGGGGCGAGTGTGCTGGTCGGGCCGAACGGGGTGGGCAAGACCAACCTCGTCGAAGCGGCCGGCTACCTGGCCACCTTCTCCTCACACCGGGCGGCGACCGATGCGCCGCTGGTCCGCCGGGGCGCGGCCGCCGCGATCGTGCGCGGGGTGGCCGTCCGCGACGGCCGCGAGCTGACCGTCGAGGTGCAGATCACCCCCGGCAAGGCCAACCGGGCGCGGGTGAACCGTGCTCCGGTGCCCCGGGCCCGCGACGCCATGGGCATCGTGCGCAGCGTGGTGTTCGCCCCGGAGGACCTGGCCCTGGTCCGAGGTGACCCCGGGGAGCGCCGCCGGTTCCTCGACGAGCTGCTGGTGTCGCGGTGGCCTCGGTACGCCGGGGTGCGTGCGGACTACGAGCGGGTGGTGCGCCAGCGTTCGGCGCTGCTGAAGACGGCTCGGGCGGCGGGTGGCCGGGGTGGCGAGCGGTTCAGCGACCTTTCCACCCTGGACGTCTGGGACGGCCACCTCGCCACCCACGGCGCGGCGTTGCTGGCCGGGCGGCTGCGGCTGGTCGCCGAGCTGGCCGACCCGGTGGCCGCCGGCTACGCCGAGCTCGCGCCGGAGTCGGCGCCGGTCGGGTTGGCTTACCGCTCCAGCATCCCGGACGGCTGCGCCGGTGCCGAGCGGGACGACGCGCCGGTGTCGGAGCCCGTGCTGTCGGAGCCGGAGCTGGCGGACGCGCTGGCCGCGGCGCTGGTGACTGCCCGCCGCGGCGAGATCGAGCGTGGGGTGTGCCTGGTCGGCCCGCACCGTGACGACCTGGAGTTGTCGTTGGGCGACGGGCCAGCCAAGGGCTACGCCAGCCACGGGGAGTCCTGGTCGTTGGCGTTGGCGCTGCGGCTGGCGTCGTTCGAACTGCTGCGCGCGGACCCCTCCGGCGGCGCAACCGATCCGATCCTGGTGCTCGACGACGTGTTCGCCGAGCTGGACACCCGACGGCGGGGTGCGCTGGCGGCCCGCGCGGCCCGAGCCGAGCAGGTGCTGGTCACCGCCGCGGTGGCGGACGACGTACCGGCGGCGCTGCACGGCGCCTGGTTCGAGGTCTGCCCCAATGAGCTGCGGGAACGGGCGTAGCGTGGATCTCAGCAAGGGTGCGCGAGCCGACACCAACAACTGTGGACAACCCTGTGGATACTGTGGATAACCCCCCATCAGCGGGGAGCGAACGGTCAAACCAACCGTCAACCGACGATGGCCGACCGCTGACGGTGGCACACGGTGCTGCGGCTCGCCTCAGCACCGGGGATGGCTCTCCGGCCCGGCCCGGCGAACCACCGGCCCGGGCTGGGAAACCACCGGCCCGTCCCGCGGAGCTAACGGCCCGTCCCGCGGAGCCACCGGCCTGCGC
>JALYVZ010000210.1 GCA_030852965.1 Actinomycetota bacterium
GCATCAGGCACAGTGCCGCTGCGGCGCCGCCAGGCGCCGCCTTGAACAAGAGAAGAAAGTCTGAACCGCCGGGCTGTGCTTGGGTGTCGAGACGCGAGGGAGGTGTGCGGTGCAGGTGATGGTGCCGGTTCTGACTCTGACGAATCGAGCGGGCGGGGTCGATCGAGGCGCGTGTGCGGCGTATGCCAAGCGGGCCGGCGGCACATGGCTGGACGGATTCCTGGTGTCCGGGTCGCTCGGTCTGGGCCTCGCCCGGTCTGTGGCAGAGCGCATGTCGATGCTGGAGGTCTGGCTCGACAACGTCCCGTCGGTGCGGCTGCTGGCGTGTGCCTGGGACCGGGCCGAGGTCGAGGAGATCCTGCTGTTTGGGGTACGCCCGGTGGCGGTGCTGCGAGGGGCTGAGGACGACTGTGCGGTGTTGGAGCTGCTGCGCTCACTCCCGGCGGGGGCATACCTGTACAGCCACCCGCAGTACTCCCCCGCTGTGTTGTCGCCGGCTGTGGTGGAGAAGGCGCGGGCAGAGGGTGTGCTCGTGGCGGGCGCCAAGGTGTCTAAGGTCGAGCTGGACGAGGTGCGGGCGCTCAGGAGCGCAGCCGGGCCTGAGTTCGAGCTGTTCGATGGCCGGTGCCGGCACGTCAAGGCGAGTGTGGAGTCCGGGGCCACTGGGGTGGTCGCTGTGCCGCTGTCGACGTTGCCTGCGGATTTGCCGCCCCGGGAGGACGTAGCGGCGCTGCAAGCGGTGATCGACCGTGGTCAGGCGGTGGTCGACGCTGAGCCGGACGTTGCGAGCCAGGCGACGGCGTTGCTGAGGATCCTGGTCGAGTCGTTGTGACTGCGCGGCGTCAGTGAGCGAGGGCCTGGGGCTCCCCGAGTGAGGCCAGGAGTCGTTTGGCCTGCTCCTGCAGTGGTTCCCCTGACGCACAGTTGTCGATGACGGTGTGCGCTACAGGCGGGCGGAAGTGCGGGTCAACACCGGTCAGCCATTCTGCCCAGTGAGCGAGCTTGTAGGCGTCACGGGCGGCTCCCCGGTGGCGGACGTAGGTGTGCATGGTTCCTGGGTCGCAGTACACCCAGATCAGATGCAGGGTGGCGCCGAGATCAGCGCAGGTGGCTTCTAGGCGGCTGATCCACGCTGGGTTGGCGAACTCTCTGATGAACGGCGCGGCCAGGATCGAGCTGTTCCCGCACTGGAGATTCTCGGTCATCGCGGCCATCAGGCTCTCGTACTCGCGGGGCCGAATCTGCTCGAGGTAGACCGGGGACTCGCGGTCGTTCGGCGACTGGCCGAGGGCTTCGAGAGCGGCCTCCACCACGGGCCGGGTCAGCGTGTCCTTGTCCAGCATCGACCACCCGGTCTCCCGGGCCAGTATGCGGCCGAGCTCGGACTTGCCGCTACCAGCGAAACCGCCTATGGCGAGCACTCGCGGCGCCGACACCTCGCGGACAGGCTGGCGTGGCTGCCCGGGCGCGTGAACCACTCGGGCAGCGCGGTCCTTACTGATCACCAGGCCCTCGGTCATGAGGGTCTGCATCGCCTGGTTGATCGTGAAGACGCTGACGCCCCACTCCTCGGCAAGCTCGCGGGTCGAGGGCAGCCGCTCACCATCGCGCAGGCGCCCGGCCGCGATGTCGTTGCGCACCTTCCGCGCGACCTGCTCGTACAGGGGGGCTCCCTTGGACACCTGCGTGCGTGTGCTGCGGGTGGTGACTTCGTCTGGGTTCTCTGGTTGGTTCATCGTGGGCTGACCGTACCAGTGTCTGACCAACTGGCCTGCCTCTGAATGGCACTCTTAGCTATGTGTCGTTGCCGGCGTGAACCACATCGCCGCTGCTCAAAGCTGCTCCAGGCACTCCGCGAACGAACCCTGGCACCTAACAGTTGACTTGTTAGCATATCAACTGTTAGCGTGTTGGTGGTGCGGGACACAGTGGCCCGCACAGCGGACGGACAGAGAGCCAGCAGGAGGAGCCATGAGGGACATTTCGGTCAACCTGAGTGATCACCGGTTGACGGTGGTGGAGGAGCCGGCGATGAAGTTGAAGCGGGACGGGTCGGGTCCGGTGCTCGACCGTGATGGCACGGCTCAGTTTGTGGTGTCGGTGTTCGCCAAGCGGCTGGCTAGCCCTGGGGAGTTCGCGGCGAAGGGTGAGGAGCTTCGGGTCACGTTGGCGACTGATCCGGGGAAGGGCTTCCAGGAGGGTCTGCGGGTCGAGTTGATCGATCCTCGGGTGAACGCTTGGGAGATCCGATGATGAGACGGGCCGGGTGTCGTCTGGTTTGGCGTTCAAGGCGCTCGGGTTGAAGCCGGTCATGCGGCCCCGCGACAAGGAGTAGGAGTAGCCGGGGTCGGGTGGCGAATAGCCGCCAGTAGCTCCACCGGTCGCTGACCGGAACAGCACGACAGTTCTTTGACAACTCCACAGTGGATACCCCATGCCAAAAACCGGCCGATAAGCGCCGGTCAGAAAATATCTTGAACGAAACGGAGTGGTGAACGCATGGAATGTCAACTATGTGGCGGCTCGGGCTGGTGTCCGGGCTGCGACGGATTCGGTAACGACGACTGCGATCTCTGCGAACAGAACGGACTGTGCCCCGACTGTGTGGGCACCGGAAAGGACACAAATTGCGCACGACGACCACAACCACTGAACGAGACGGCACCACAAGCGGAAGGGGAACGGACATGGGAGCGACACGAGTGAAGAGTCGGCCGGCGGGGGTTGGGCGGCTGGTGCGGAGGTTGGAGCGGGAGCGCCGCAACTGGGCTCGTACGCAGGACGCGGAGGTGCCGACCGCGCGGGCGTGGCGGGCTGGGGTGGCTGAGGGCATCCGGCTGTCCCAGGTCGCAATCCGCAAGGGGGTCTAAGCGATGCCTCGGGCATACCCGGCGAACTGCGATCCCGATCGGGTGCAAGCCGAACTCGACCGGCTGTGGGACGAGTTCTCGACGCAACCCCGGGTCGGGGGCTCGTGGGCGGTGTTGGGCCAGGCGGCTCGGTGGACGCAGAGCTGGCAGACCCGCAGAGCTGCGCAGTGGTCCCGGCTCGGAGTGTGGGCGCGAGCGACCGACCAGCCACACGCGGTGTGGCGGGCCATCCTCGCCGCTGAGCACCACTGCGTGACAACGGCGCTGAGGGCTGAGGCGCACGCGGTGAAGGCCGAACGCGAGGCCGTCAAGGAGGCCACTCGGGCTCGGGCGGTGGCGTGATGGCGTCGGCCGCGTATCGGGTGAACATCGCGCCGGTCAACCGGCGGGCGCTGCGCAAGTACGGGGAGTTTTGGCGGGCGCTGCAAATGGTCGGGGCGGCCGTCACCGAGGCGGAGAAGCTCGCGGTCAAGGCCCGCGAGGTCGAGCCGGGTCGGGGTGTCGGGAACTGGGCGGTGCCCACGGCGGAGGAGCTGCGGCGGGCGTCCAAGAAAGCCGGCCAAGCCCTGCACGTGATGTCCAACTCGGCCAAGAAATGGGAAGCAGAGCTGATCTCACGCGAATGGAGACGCTGATGTCCAAACAAGTAGACCGGGCGGTCGAGGATCTCGACGCCTCGATGCGGGCTCTGCGGGATGCGCTTAGCGGGATTCCGTTCCGGGCGGGCGGGTTCAAAAACACCCACGACAACCTCACCCGCGACATCGCGCACTTGACGGTGCTGATCGACGCATCCCGGTCGGTGTTTCGTGACTAAGTCGGGGTGGTGCCCGCCGAGACACGTCTTGGCGGATCTGCTCGGCGGGCACCCGCTCCCACCACACCTGTCCCAAATCCAGATTTCCCTGATTCCAGAACCGAGGTAGAAGCAATGCGAAACACTACAAGAGACGGTCGGTCCTCAACCCGCCCGGCCGGCGCGGAGATGCGGGCGCTGGCCTGGATGGGCCGCCACCCACTGCTATGGCTGGTCCCGATCGTCCTGCTGGCAGGAGCGTTCTGGCTCGGCAGGGGAGTCGTCGGTGCGACCGTAGCCGGGCTGGTGGCCTCAGTGCTGGTGTGGTGGCGAGCCCACCCCGCCACCTTCGACCGGTTCGCCGCACCCTGGTTGCGCTCGCAGCGACGCCGCTGGACGGCCTACAGGGGCAAGCGGTGGGCTGGGATCATGTCGGACTGCGAGCTGGTCAAGAACAACCGGGCCACCGGACACGTCCAAACCCCCCGGGTGCTGCGGGTCCGCTCGACGTCCCGCTCACTCGACACCATCCGGGTGCGGATGGTGCGGGGTCAGGACACCCGGATCTGGACCGAACAAGCCGAAGCCCTCGCGCACGCGTTGGGGGCCGAGCGGGTCGCGGTGATCAAACACCGGCCCGCGGTGCTCACGGTGGTGGTCGAGCGTCAGATGCCGTTCCCGCTGCCCTTGCAGGCCCCGGCGATCCCGGCCAGCTCTGAGCTGGTGGACCTGCGCGCGTTGGACATCGGTGATGACGAGTACGGCCAGCCGATGACCGTCTCGATCATCGACGGCTCCCACCCGCTCGGCGCCGGCGCCACCGGCTCGGGCAAGGGCTCCATCCTGTGGGGGCTGCTACGCCAATGCGGCCCGATGATCCGCGACGGGCTGGTGCGGGTCCGGATGATCGATTTGAAGGGCGGCACCGAAACCGAACTCGGCCGCGACCTGTTCTGGCGCCGTGCGATCGACATCGAGAGCGCGCTCGATCTGCTCACGGAAGCCCGGGATGAGATGAAGGCTGATCAGGCCCGGATGAAGGACGCAAAGGTTCGCCGGGCCGACGTCAGCCTGGCTACCCCGCTGGATCTGATCATGATTGATGAGATGGCGATGCTCACCGCCTACGGCGACCGCTCACAGGTCCGCGAAGCCCTACGGTTGTTGGCGGAGATCATGACCCAGGGTCGGTCGTCGCTGTGGACGGTCGCCGGGTTCATCCACGAACCGTCCAAGGACCTGTTGGAGATCCGGGAGCTGTTCACCACCCGCATCTGCCTCGGCGTCACCGCCGCCTCCCATGTGGACATGGTGCTGGGGAGAGCGCCCGGGAACGCGGGGCACTCGCCGATGAGATCCCCCTCGACGAACAGCACGCCGGAATCGGGTTCCGCATCGACAAACGATCCCGGCTACCCCGCCGCCTACGCATCGGCTACAGCAGCGACACCGACATCGAGGAGCTGGCCAGGCTGTGCGCCCCAGCGCGGCGCCTCGTCGGAGTGCCCACCCAGTCCGAGGGGGCGGCGTGATGGCAACGGTCGCCGGCTGGGTGCTGCGCACCTGGCTCAAGATCACCGTAGCGCTCGGTCTCGGCGTGGGTGGGGTGTGGCTGTTCACCGACCGACCCGGCTACCTCACGGCGGCGGTCATCGCGGCCGGGCTGATCGAGCTGTGGACGATCAAAGCACTGGCCCGCGAATGGGCCTACGAAGCCCGCACAGCCTGGTGGTGGACCTCGTGACCGGGCGCACCCGGCGGCCAGGGCAGGGGGCACTGTTCGGTGGGCAACAACCCATCCCAGCGCCCCGCCAGCCCGGCAAGACACAACCGGCGACCAACGACATGGATCTGATCGAAACCGTGATCAGGCTGGCCCGCGAACCCGGCTACGTCCTGATCGGCGCTACCGACCGGGTCTACCGCCGCCGCGCCGGCAGCAACCACGAGGTGGAGCGGGTGCCCGGCTATGAGGCCGACGCCGTGCACCAGCTCCTCGCCCGAGGACTGCTCACCACAGGCGGGACACACCAGGTCCGCTACAGCCGCCACGAGGGCCGCGCCACCTCGGTGCTCATACCGCGTGCCACCGCCAAAACAGCGGCCCGCTGGTCGAGCTACCACCGCCCCGAATCGTGGGGCAGCCCTGTCCGGCAGTGACCACAACCGAATAACACCACCTCGAACGGGGCCAGCCACACACACGGCTGGCCCCGTTCCTCGTCTGGAACCCCACCTAGTCGACAGAGGCGATTACATGACCACACTCGACATCGAACAACAACTCACCGACCGCATCACAGCGCCGGACTTCCAACAATGGCGCGCCAAGGTCTACGCCAGCGGCGGCTGCGCCAAACCCATCCGACTCACCGGCTCAGGAATGCTCGTCGACCCGGACGGCACGATCATCTACGAACGGTCCGGGGAACTGTTCGCACCATGCGGCAACCGCCGCAGCTCGGTGTGCCCATCCTGCTCCGACCGCTACGCCGCCGACGCCTTCCACCTCATCCGCGCCGGGCTGTCCGGCGGACACAAACACATCCCGACCTGCGTCACCGAGAAGCCGAGGGTGTTCCTCACCCTCACCCCACCATCGTTCGGCCAGGTCCACACCCGCCGCACCACCCGCATCGGCACCGTCATCCCCTGCGGCTGCACCCAGCGGCATCACCCCGACGATCCGCGGATCGGCGCACCGCTCGACCCGGACTCCTATGACTACGTGGGGTCGGTGCTTTGGCAGGCTCACGCCGGGCAGCTCTGGCACCGCTTCACCATCGCCCTACGCCGCGCCCTGGCCCAACGCCTCGGGATACCGGGGCGGCTGTTCGGCGACTACGCCCGGGTGTCCTACGCCAAAGTCGCCGAGTACCAACGGCGCGGCCTAGTGCACTTCCACGCAGCGCTGCGGATCGACGGACCAGACGGACCCGCCGACCCCTGCCCGCCCGGGATCACCCCGGCAGTCCTCCGGGAATCCATCCTCGAAGCCGCCGGCGTTGCCGGGGTCGCCGTCGCCCGGCCAGACGGCGAGCAGCTGCACGTCGAGTGGGGCACCCAGCTCGACATCCGCGACATCACCCGCACCGCGGCCGAGCAGATCGAGGACCCCGACGGGCAGATCAGCGAGGCCCGCCTCGCCGGCTACATCGCCAAGTACGCCACCAAAGGCACCGGCAAAACCGAAGCCGCCGACCGACCCATCCGATCCGAGTACGAGATCGGCTACCTCGGGCTCACCCCGCACCACCGGCGGATGATCGAAACCGTTTGGGAACTCGGCGGCCTCGACCAATACGAGGAACTCAACCTGCGCAGATGGGCGCACATGCTCGGATTCCGAGGGCACTTCCTCACCAAATCACAACGCTACTCCACCACCTTCGGCGCCATCCGAGAAGAACGACACCTCTTCCAAATCGCCTACACCCTCAACGAACTCGGCCACGAAGTCGACGACCTCACCGAGGTCCTCGTCGTCAACGACTGGCGGCTCGTCGGCATCGGCCACCAAGACGAAGCCGAGAAAGAACTCGCCGAAGCCATCGGCGAACGCGCACGACACCTACCCGGAGAACAAACCAGACGAGAGGAATACCG
>JALYVZ010000211.1 GCA_030852965.1 Actinomycetota bacterium
CAGCGGCACCACGAACGGATACACCCCCCGCTCGATCAGCCGCGCGGCGCCGGCGACCAGCTCGCCCGGGTCCTCGCCCAGCCCGATCAGCAGGTAGGTCGAGACCCGGTTGCGGCCGAAGACCGCCACCGCACGATCCCAGGCCGCCTCGTACTCGGCCATCGGCACCGAACCCTTGCCCGGCATCCAGGCTCGCCGAGCCGCGTCGTCCAGCGACTCGACGTGGATGCCGATCGCGGTGGCACCGGCCGCGTGCAGCTCGTCGATCACCGTCAGGTCAGCGGGCGGTTCGATCTGCACCTGCACCGGCAGGCTGGGCACGGCCCGGCGCAGGACGCGCACGCACCGGGCGAGATGGCGGGCGCCGCGGTCCGGTCCGGCCGTGGTGCCGGTGGTCAGCACCAGCTGCCGCACCCCGTCCAGTGCGACGGCGGCGGCGGCCACCTCGGCGAGCTGCTCCGGTGTCTTGGCCGCCACCGTCGCGCCCGCGCGCAGCGACTCCTCGATGGCGCAGAACCGACAACGCTCGCTCTCGGCGTAGCGCACGCACGTCTGCACCACGGTGCTGGCCAGCACATCCGCGCCGTGCAGCAGCGCGATGTGCGGGTAGGGCACCCCATCGGCGGTGACCAGGTCGTAGAACCTCGGCCGGCGCACGGGCTCCGCGACGATACCGAGATCCCGCTCGCCGTCCAGGATGCGCCCGTCCCGCAACACATACGGACTACCCGGGTCGATGGGCAGCGCCATGTTGACGCCGTTGACGACGAGGTGTCCGTCGTCGCTCGGGCCGGCACCAGGGCCACGCCGCACGGCGGTGCCCGTCCGCACCCCGCGTACGGCCAGCTCCGACCGGACGGCGAGGGCCGACCGGACGGCCAGCGGAATCCCCAGATCGACGCTGCTCATCGCATCTCGCTCAGAACATGTAGGTCGAGTTGATGATGGCGCCCTTGCGGGCATAGTGGATCAGTGCGTCCTGCACGTCGAGCGGGTGGGTGGGGATGACACCCTCGATCAGGTCCTCCTCGCGGGCCCCGTGCAGCGACAGCCCGAACCGGCAGCAGTAGACCTTTCCGCCCTCCTGGATGAACGTGGCCAGGGAGCCGTTGATGTTGTGCTCGCCGGGGAACGCAGAGGTGCCGGTGGTCGGGAATCCCCGGGTGGCCAGACAGTTCAGCGAGCCGGGGCCGTAGAAGTAGATCGCCGACTCGAAGCCCTTCCGCAGCGCACGGGTGGCCTGCAGGATGGCGACGAAGCTCACCGAGGACTCGTGCGCGATGCCGTGGACCAGGGTGAAGTAGCTCTCTCCGCTCTCGGCCTGGTAGTCGGGAAAGACCTTGGTCCCCCCGTAGATCGACGAACCCTCCGGCAACGACGGGTGCGGGATCTCCTCGATGCTCTTCTGCTCGGTCTCGGTCAGGGCGACGGTCGTGGTCATTTGCGGTGCCTTTCTCGGTTGTGGACCAGTTCACAGCAGTCATCCGTAGAGCACGTCGAACGTGTCCCGGAAGATCAGGTCGGCGAGCTCGCCGGTGCCGACGGCCGCCGTCAGCCGGGCGTGCTCGCCCGCGAAGTCGCCCCAGGGTTGGTCGCTGGCGAACAGCACCCGGTCACCGCCGATGCCTCGGCGATCGATCTCGGCGGCCAGCCAGTACGGGGCGAAGCCGATCGACCAGGACAGGTCGGTGTAGACGCGTTTGCCGGCCGCGACCCAGTCGAAGAACCGCGAGCCGATGAGCTTGATGTGACCGCTCATCCCGCCGCCGAAGTGCACCAGGTGCACCGCCACGTGGTCGGCGTAGCGATCTACCAGCGCACCGACCCGGTCGATGTCCGAGGCGGCGCCCGGTGAGGTGTGCACGTGCACCACCAGGTCGCGTTCGCGGGCCACCCGGAAGATCTCGTCCAGCCCGGCCCGGCAGGAGTCGTCGTCCGGGGCACCGCCGAGCAGGAAGCTCAGCTTGAGCGCCCGCACCCCGGACTCACCGGCCAGGCCCAGCGCGGTCGCCGTGCGCTCGGCGTCCTCGGGACGCGGGGAGACCCACAGCCCGGCCCGGATCCGGTCGTCGGCGGCCGCCGCGTCCAGCACCAGCTCGTTGAACCCGAATGCCACGTCCGGGTCCGGGACGCCGTAGTTCGGCAGCACCAGGGCGCGCTCGGTGCCTTCGGCGTCCAGGTCGGCCAGCAGCTCCTTGACCGTTGCGCGCGCGGTGACGTCCGGATTGACCGGTGGTCCGCCGTAGAACGGGTACGCCGGCAGCACGCCGAGATGGCGGTGCGCGTCCCGCGGACCGGCACCTCGGGGGCTGACCGCCGGGCCTCGGGTACTCACGCGACCGTCCTGGTCGGCGCCCAGTCGTCCACCGGGTAGGTGCTGGTCGTGGTGCCGGCCAGCCACCGCACGTCCAGCCCGCCGCGACCATTCGAACCGGCGCCGCCATCGACTCGATGCCGCACAATCTGCTCGGCGAGGTGCTCGGCGTCCTCCCCGACGCCGCAGAACCGCCCGGACCCCCAGGTGTGCTGCCACGGCAGGCCCAGCAGGTACACGCCGGGCGTCGTACTGACCCCCCGGCGGTGTGTCGGGTAGCCGCGGCCGTCGAACATCGGCAGTTCGATCCAGCGGTGGTCCCGGCCGAACCCGGTGCACCACAGGACTGCGCCGATGCCCTCCGCGCGCGGGTCGAGCTCGCGCACCGACTCGCCGGGGGTCCACACCGGGACGTAGCGCGGCTCGCCGGGCACCGGCTGAGCGGTCGCGGAGACGTGCGCGTCGATCGAGTCCTTGATGCCCTCGCTCACCGCGTCGGCCGCGTCGAGGTTGGCGGCCAGGTCGTCGGCGAACGTGAGCCGGGGCCCGGTGATCTCGGTGAGCCGCCCGTAGAGGCGCATCCCGTCCCGCGCGAAGGCCCGCAGGTCGATGTCCCGCCCGCCGTCGCGCCCGGTGACGTAGTGGTTGGCACGGAACCGGACGGCGTCGACATCGGCGAAGCTGTCGATCGGCTTGGCGTAGTAGCCCATTTCGTCGAGCCAGTCGACGACGTCCCGACCCCGGTAGCGGCGGGCCACCCGAGGCGCGCCTCCGACGGCGAGATGCACCTGGCGGCCGGCGAGGTGCAGGTCCTCGGCGATCTGGCACCCGGACTGCCCGGTGCCGACCACGAGTACGGCCCCCTCGGGCAGCTGGTCCGGGCTTCGGTAGTCGGCCGAGTGGATCTGCAGGATGTCCGGGGGCAGCCGTTCGGCGCCGCGCGGGATCATCGGTACCTGGTACGGGCCGGCGGCAAGCACCACCTGGTCGGCGGTGAGGGTGCCACGATCGGTGACCAGCTCGAAGCCACCGGCGGGGAGTTGACGCAGCCGGGTGGCAGCGGTCCGTTCCTCGATCGGTGGCTGGAACGAGTCGGCATAGGCCCGCAGATAGCCGACGATCTGGTCGCGGAGCATGAAGCCGTCCGGGTCGTCTCCGGCGTACGGAAATCCGGGCAACCGGCACTGCCAGTTGGGTGTGACCAGGCAAAAGCTGTCCCAGCGCTGGGCCCGCCAGGCGTGCCCGACGCTCTCCTTCTCCAGTACGAGGTGCTCGACGCCACGGGCGCCGAGCCACCAGCTCATCGCCAGCCCGGCCTGACCACCGCCGACGACCACCACCTCGCGGTGCGTCCTGTCGAGGGCCATCGCACGCCTCCCCGGTTGCTCCCATCCTGCTTGGGATCAGCACACCGCCGGCAGATGCCGAAGGCGTTGCGTCCGGAAAAGCGTCCGGTTACGGGAAACCCGGAAAATGACGGCGAAGAAAACTGGCGGCCCCACCCTGGTGCGCCCGGCGTTCTCGCACACCTCCGACGTCCTCGCCCAAACCCGGCTAGACGAACCTGTTGGGGTTGAGGATGCCGGTGGAGTCCCAGGCGGCCTTGACCGCGCGCTGGAGCGTGACCACGGCCGGGCCCAGCTCACGTTCCATACCGCGCCGCTGAGCAGCCCGACCCCGTGCTCGCCGGTGACCGTGCCGCCCAGAGTCGACGTCCATCCGCCAGTCAACCGTACGCTGCGGCGGGTGTGGACAATGGTGGCGATGAACGGAACGGATCAAGACCCCGACCACGGCGGACACCGGACGCTGCGGGTGGTGCGCACCCAGCGGGTCACCCCGAGGATGGCCCGAGTGACGCTGGGCGGCGACGAGCTCACGGGGTTCCCCGGCCACGGCCCGGACCAGCGGATCAAGGTGTTCTTCCCGGTGGCCGGGCAGGACCGGCCGGCCATGCCACGCGCGTCCTCCGGTGGGCCGGTCTGGCCACAGGGACAGGCCCGCCCCATCATCCGCACCTACACCGTGCGCCGCCACGACCCGGCCGCCGGGGAGCTGGATGTGGACTTCGTGCTGCACGGCGCCCACGGGCCGGCCGCCGCCTGGGCCGCCGGCGCCGCCAGGGGCGACTGGGTCGGAGTGTCCGAGCCGGGTGGGCGGTACGTGCCCGACGCCGACGAGCACCTGGTGATCGGTGACGAGTCCGCGCTACCTGCCATCGCCACCGTGCTCGAGGCACTACCGATCGAGGCTTCCGCCGAGGTGTTCATCGAGGTGGCCGACGCAGCCGACGAGCAGCCGCTGCCCAGGCCGGTGCACTGGCTGCACCGCGGCTCGCGCGGCCCCGGTGCGGCGCTGGTCGAGGCCATCCGTTCCGCTCCCCCACCGTCGGGAGTGCGCTGCCAGGCCTGGGTGTCTGCCGAGTCGTCCACCGTCCGCGACATCCGGGCGTTCCTGCTGGACGAGTGCGGGTTCTCCCGCCGGCAGGTCTACGCGACCGGGTACTGGCGGGCGCGCTGAGTTCTTGGACACCGGAATACCGTCGACGCGCCGCATGGTTCGCGGTGTTTCTCATCGCACGGATTCCCGCATGGTCCCCGAACCTGACTCAGCGCGAGATCCGTGCACCGAAGGTCTTCGTCACCGACCCCGGCCTGGCCAGTCATCTACGTGATCTCGACATCGACCTCGCGCTGCGGCCAGAGCTTGCGGCGTGCTCCAATGGCCCGGTCATCGAGGGCTTCGTCGCAATGGAGCTCGCCCGCCAGGGGTGTGGTCCGATCTGCGGCCCTGCGGGACCGGATCGGCGAGCGCTTCTCCGCCGGGGTTGTCCTGCACACCGGACCCCAGGCCAGTCGACTCGGCGACCGGCTGTACAGCCTGCCGATCTCGGCGCTGTGGGTGCTGTAGACCGCACTCGCCGGAGGGGTGGGTAACACAGCGAGCGCAAGCGAGCGAGGAGCGGAACGGACGCGGAATCGACCATGGGAGACCGCATGAAGCTGGCAACGATCCGTATCGAGGGTGGCACCGCCGCCGTCCGGGTGGAGGAGTCCGAGGGGCGGGCCGTCGAAGTCGGCGCCGCCGACGTCGGGGAACTGCTCGGCCGGCCGGGTTGGCGGGCACATGCGCGGGCCGCGACCGGCCACGAGCACGACCTGGCCGGGCTGGACTACGCCCCGCTGGTGGTGCGCCCGGAGAAGGTGCTGTGCGTGGGGTTGAACTACCAGACCCACATCCTGGAGATGGGCCGCGAGCTGCCCGCGTACCCGACCCTGTTCGGCAAGTTCGCCCGGTCGCTGATCGGGGCCCACGATGACTTGGCACTGCCGGCCGGGTCGGAGGAGGTGGACTGGGAGGCCGAGCTGGGCGTGGTGGTCGGCGCCGAGGTACGGCACGCCAGCACCGAGCAGGCGCGGGCGGCGATCGCCGGTTACACCGTGGTCAACGATGTCACCGCGCGGGACTTCCAGAACCGCACCGCGCAGTGGCTGCAGGGCAAGATGTTCGAGGCAGCCACCCCGGTGGGCCCGTGGCTGGAGACCGACACCCCGGCCGCAGCCGAAATCTCGTGCACGGTGGACGGCGAGGAGATGCAGAAGTCTGACATCGCCGACCTGGTCTTCGACCCGGTCACGCTGGTCCAGTACATCTCCTCGATCATCACCCTGGTGCCAGGGGACCTGATCGCCACCGGTACCCCGGGCGGGGTGGGACACGCCCGCAAGCTTCCCCGCTACCTGCGCGAGGGCAGCGTGCTGGTAACCAGGATCGAGGGCATCGGCGAGTGCCGCAACGTCTGCCGGGCGGCCCCCTGATGTGGGTTGCCGTGGTCGGGGGCGGCCCCCGGGGTGACGGCTCAGCGGGTGATGCCGGTATGACCGAGTGAGTACCGGCCCGGTTGCGGCCAGACGCACAGTCCGTGCGGACCACGGCCCACCGCGATCTGCTTGATCAGGTGGCCGTCGACGGTGTCCAGGACGTAGACATGGCCGTCGTAGCGCCCCGACAGCCACAGCTGCTTCCCGTCGGCGGTCAGCCCGCCCATGTCGAAGGTGGCGCCGGGCACCCGCCACTTGGTCAGCTCCTTTCCGGTGAACGCGTCGAGCACGCTGACGCTGCCCTCGTGCCGGTTGGTCACGAACAGTCGCTTGGCCTCCCGATCCAGGTAGAGCCCGTGCGCGCCCAGCCCGGTGGGGATCTCCCTGAGCACCTTGGTGGCCGCGCCATCGATCACCCAGACGCCGTTCTGCTCGGAGTCGGCGACGTAGAACACCGAACCGTCCGGAGCCAACTTCACGTCCTGCGGGCCCATCATGTGATTGCGGTGCGGCATGTCAATGACCCGGAGCAGCCTGCGCGCGGCCACGTCGACCACCGCCACCCGACCGTCGAACTCGCAGCTGAACACCGCGGTACGGCCGTTCGGAGTGAAGTCGGCATGATCGATGCCGGCGCAGCTCGGGGTCGGGGTCTCGGACTGGATCTGCCAGGTCTTGGGGTCGTACCAGACCAACTTGCGGCGGGCCTCGGCGACGACGATCGCGGACTTGCCGTCCGGCGAGAAGTACATATTGTACGGGTCGATCACCCGGAAGCGCGGCGACGGTTTACCGGATTTTGGGTCGAACGGGGTCACGGTGTTGCCGAGGTCGTCGGTGGCGTACAGCGACTTCATGTCCCAGGCCGGCACGACATGCTGCACCTCCCTACCTACCGGGTACCTGCCGACAACCTGGTAGGTGCTCGGATCGATCACCCAGACGTCACCGGACTTCGTGTGCGGCACGTACACCAGCGGTTTCGCCGCCCGCGTCACGTCGTTGAGCATGTTCACACCGGCGGCGGCGTACACGTCGCGCGGGTCCGGGGCCGCCGGCATCCCGGGCAAGGGGTCGGCCACTCCCGCCGGATCGGCACGCGGCGCAGGCGTCTCAGCGGACGACGGGCCCGGGGG
>JALYVZ010000050.1 GCA_030852965.1 Actinomycetota bacterium
CGACCAGGCAGACCACCCCGCCGATCCGCAGCCGGGCGGCGAGCGTGGCCACCGTACGGGCTCCGGCATCGGCCGGCAGCACCTCGAACCCCAGCGAACGGCGGTAGGCCACGAACCGGTCGTACAGCGAGGCCGGCCGCAGCCGCTCGGCCACCGTGGTGAAGGTGGCCGGCCGGCCGCGCCGGCGTAGTGCCCGCACCAGCCACACTCCGGCGATGTCCCAGTTGCCGCTGTGGGTCAGCGCGCAGACCACGCCGCGCTCCGCGGCCAGCGCACGGTCCAGGTGCTCCACGCCCGAAACAAGCGGGTCCAGCCGCTGGTACAGGGCGTCCGGATCCATCGCCGGCAGCCGGAACGCCTCTCGCCAGTACCGCGCGTAGGACCGCAGCGCGGCGCCGACGACCGCGTCCAGCTCTGCCGGGCCCGGGTTTCCCAGCACCCGGATGAGGTTCGCCCGCAGCTGCCGCACCCCGGGTCCGTCCCGACGGACAGCCAGATCAGCCCCGGCCCGGAAGGCACCCGCCGCCATCGGCGCGGGCAGCGCGCGCACCAACCGCCACCCCAGCGCGTATCCGAGGTCCGCGGCCCGCTGCGCCACCGCAGTCATGCTCACCGCGCTCACCTCGACTCGCCGTTGACATCAGTCGCGGCGGCTTGGGCCGCGGTATCCATCGCGGCGGTCGCCGAGCGGTGCACCGCGACCAACCGCTGGCCCAGGGTGATCGCCGAGCCCCCCGCGAGTAGCCACAACGCGACGCCCAGCGCGCCGGGTACCCCGACCCCTTCGGCCGCGGTACCCACCAGCGCCAGGAGCAACCGCTCGGCCCGTTCCACCAGTCCGCCGCACGTCGAGAGCCCACTCGCCTCGGCCCGTGCCTTGAGGTAGGACACCACCTGCCCGACCACCAGCGAGATCATCGCCGCGATCGCGGTGCGTGGCTGGTCCCCGGCGTGCAGGCACCACCAGGCCAGCCCGGCGAACAACGCGCCGTCGCTGATCCGGTCGCAGGTGGAGTCCAGCACCGCGCCGAACTGGGAGCCGGACTTCTTGGCCCGGGCCATCGCCCCGTCCAGCAGGTCGCACAGCGCGAACGCGGTGACCACGGCGGCGCCGGTGAGCAGCCAGCCGCGCGCCAGGTAGCCCACGGCGCCAGCCACCGTGCCCACCGTGCCCAGCGCTGTCACCAGGTCCGCCGAGATCCCGATCCGGACCAGGCGCCGAGCCAGCGGATCGGTCAGCCGGGCGATGGAGGCGCGGGCGACGAGGTTGTCGAGCATGGCGGTGGGGTCAGTCCTGCTCAGGCCAGGCGCCCACGAGCAGCTCGCGGGTCTCCGAGAGCAGCTGCGGGATCACCTTGGTCTGCCCGATCACCGCGATGAAGTTGGCGTCACCACCCCATCGGGGCACCACGTGTTGGTGCAGGTGCTCGGCCAGCGAGCCACCGGCCACCGCGCCGAGGTTCAACCCGACGTTGAACGCATGCGGCGCGGCCACCTTCTTCATCGCGCGCACGGCCCGCTGGGTGAAGCGCATCAGCTCCGCGCTCTCGGAGTCGGTGAGGTCCTCCAGCTCCGCGACGTGCCGGTAGGGCAGCACCATCAGGTGCCCGGGGTTGTACGGGTGCAGGTTGAGCACCGCATACACCTGCTGACCCCGGGCCACGACCAGCCCCACCTCGTCGTCCAGCGCGGGAATCCGGCAGAACGGGCAGCCCTCCTCGGCGCTGCTGGTGGCAGCGCCCTTGATGTAGGCCAACCGGTGCGGCGTCCACAGCCGGCGGAACCCGTCGGCCACCGCCGCGCCGTCCTGACCGACCAGCTCCGACGGGTCCGGACCAGCACCGGTCGGCGGTTCGTTCACCGGCCGCCCACCTCGAAGGTCTGCTCGGTGGGCGAGCGGTTGTCCCGCCGACCGATCCAGTCCACGATCGCCGCCACGGCGTCGGCGACCGGCACCGAGTTGCGCTGGCCGCCGTCCCGGAACCGGAAGCTGACGGCGTCGGCCTCGGCGTCCCGGCCACCGACCAGCAGCAGGAACGGCACCTTCTGCAGGGTGTGCGTGCGGATCTTCTTCTGCATCCGGTCGTCGCCGGCGTCCACCTCGACCCGTACGCCGCGGTCGCGCAGTATCGCGGCCAGCCGCTGCACGTACTCCACCTGCGCACCGGACACCGGGATACCGACTACCTGCACCGGCGCCAGCCAGGCCGGGAACGCCCCGGCGTAATGCTCGGTGAGCACCCCGAAGAACCGCTCGATCGAGCCGAACAACGCCCGGTGGATCATCACCGGCTGCTGGCGGGTGCCGTCGGACGCGGTGTACTCCAGACCGAACAGCCCGGGCTCCATCAGGTCGACCTGGATGGTCGACATCTGCCAGGTGCGCCCGATCGCGTCCTTGACCTGCACGCTGATCTTCGGCGCGTAGAACGCCGCGCCGCCGGGGTCGAGCACCAGCTCCAGCCCGCTGGCCTCGGCGGCCTCGCGGAGGGCGTCGGTGGCCAGCTCCCAGTCCTCGTCGCTGCCGATCGACTTCTCCGGATCCCGGGTGGACAGCTCCAGGTAGAAGTCCTCGAGCCCGTAGTCGCGCAGCAGATCGAGCACGAACCACAGCAGCGAGCGGATCTCACCCTGCATCTGCGTAGCTGTGCAGTAGATGTGCGAGTCGTCCTGGGTGAAGCCCCGGGCCCTGGTGAGCCCGTGGACCACGCCGGACTTCTCGTACCGGTACACCGTGCCGAACTCGAACAGCCGCAACGGCAGCTCACGGTAGGACCGCCCGCGCGATCGGAAGATCAGGTTGTGCATCGGGCAGTTCATCGGCTTGAGGTAGTAGTCCTGCGCCGGCTTGCGCACCTCGCCAGCGGCGCCCAGCTCGCCGTCGATCTGCATCGGGGGGTACATGCCATCGGCGTACCACTCCAGGTGCCGGGAGGTCTCGAACAGCTGGCCCTTGGTGATGTGCGGGGTGTTGACGAACTCGTAGCCGGCTTCCTCGTGGCGCCGGCGTGAGTAGTCCTCCATCTCACGGCGGATGACTCCACCCTTGGGGTGGAAGACCGGCAGCCCGGAGCCGATCTCGTCGGGGAAGGAGAACAGGTCCAACTCCGATCCGAGCCTGCGGTGGTCCCGACGCTCTGCTTCCAGCAGTCGGTCCAGGTGCAGGTCGAGAGCCTCGGTGCTCTCCCAGGCGGTGCCGTAGATCCGCTGCAGCTGCGGGTTGCGCTCGCTGCCCCGCCAGTACGCGGCGGCGCTGCGCATCAGTTTGAACGCCGGGATGAACTTGGTGGTCGGGATGTGCGGTCCCCGGCACAGGTCCGACCAGACGGTCTCACCGGTGTGCGCGTGCACATTGTCGTAAATGGTCAGGTCGCCCTCGCCGACCTCCATCACCTCGCTGGTGTCGACCCCGCCTTTGAGGTCGATCAGCTCCAGCTTGTAGGGCTCCTCGGCCAGCTCCTTGCGGGCGTCGTCGAGGGACTCGAAGCGGCGACGGGAGAACCGCTGACCGGCTTTGATGATCTTCTTCATGGCCGACTCGAGCGCGCTGAGGTCGTCCGGGGTGAACGGCTCGGCGACGTCGAAGTCGTAGTAGAAGCCGTCGGTAATCGGCGGACCGATACCCAGCTTGGCCTCCGGGTGCAGATGCTGCACGGCCTGCGCGAGCACGTGCGCCGCGGAGTGCCGGATCACCGCCCGACCGTCCTCCGTGTCCGCGCCCACCGGCGCCACCTCCACGTCGACCTCCGGCGTCCAGGCGAGGTCCCGCAGCGCGCCGTCAGCGTTGTCGGACAGGTCTCGCACCACGACCACCGTGTTGGGCCCGGCGGTCGGCAACCCGGCCGCCCGTACCGCTGCCGCCGCGGTGGTTCCGGCCGGCACCCGGACGGGGGCAGGCACGGGACGGGACGTTGGACCGGACACGGGTACTCCTCAAGCTTCGTGCATCATGGTGACGGACGTCGTGGTGATGGGAATTCCACAGTGACTGGCTACGAACCGATGCTATCGAGCCGCCGGAACGCAACAGCCCCGGTAGGCCTGTCCGCTTCGCTCCCCACTGCGGCCTCCTCACCGGCGCATGGCACTATGTGGCTGCCGTCGTCTCATGGTCACCGCGCGTAGTCGGCCATGGAACGGCAATCAGGACGAGTGATGAGGGTCGTGCGGCCGAACGGGTGAGTTTCCCGGCTACCGCGCATCGCCACGGTGGCCTGGGCCGTTGATCCCGACGACCCGCACCACGGCCGAACACGGCTGGTAGCTGAGCATTCGATCCAGAGGTGGGAGGGCAACTCGGGGTGGCAGGAGCGCACACGGACCGATCGAAGGCCGTGGAGGCTTCTGGTCGACACCAGGCCAGCACGTCCGCAAGCCGGGACACCTCGGCTGACATTCCGGGCAACGGCACCGCGGCCCGGCTGATCGCGCAGGCCCGGAGCAACGAGCGGACGACCACCACGCGTCAACGCCCGGCCAACGCCACAGCCCGCCAACCCGCTGTCGGCGACGCCACCGGCCAGCGCCCGGTGAGCCACACCACCGGCCAGCGCCCGGTCAGCGGCACCGCCGGCCAGCGCTCGGTCAGCCGCACCACCGGCCAGAGCCCGGTCAACGGCACCGCCGGCATGGCCGCGAGCACCAAACCCCGCACCCCAACGGGCCGTGGCACCCCGTCGACCGCCGAGGGCCTGCGCCGCTGGCTCGAACCGAGCACGTACTCCGCCCTGCTCGCCGCTGCCGTCGCTTGGCTGACCGACTACTGGCAACGTCGTCGGCTCGCGCTCACCGGGCTAACCCTCGGGCAGCGGATCTGGGTGCGCACCCGGCTGGTCGGGCTGACCGGCCTGGCGCTGTTCGTGGTTCTGCCCGCCCTGTTGTTCGCGATCGGGTATCTGGTCTTCAGCGTGCCCACCACGGATGAGGCGGTCAGCAAACAGATCGCCACGATCAGCTTCAGCGACAAGTCCGAGCTGGCCCGGATCGTGCCGGAGGAGGGCAACCGCACCAAGGTCACCATCGACCAGGTGCCGAGACCGGTCCAGCTGGCCGTGCTCGCCGCCGAGGACCGAAGCTTCTTCTCCAACCCGGGTTTCTCCCCGATCGGCATCGCCCGCGCCGCGTTCAAGCAGCTCACCGGCGGAGTGGGCGGCGGGTCCACCATCACCCAGCAGTACGTCAAGAAGACCCTGGTCGGTGACGAGGCCTCGCTGTGGCGCAAGTACAAGGAAATGGTCATCGCGGTCAAGATCTCACGGCAGAACAAGAAGGATGAGATCCTGGCCAACTACCTCAACGCCATCTACTTCGGCCGGGGCGCCTACGGCATCCAGTCGGCCAGCCAGGCGTACTTCGGCAAGAACGTGGGAGATCTCAGTGTTTCGGAGGGCGCGCTGCTGGCGGGCGTGATCCAGTCGCCGTCGCGGTGGGATCCGGCAATCAGCCCGCCACGAGCCGTGCAGCGCTGGACGTTCGTGATGGACGGCATGCTCAGCCAGGGCTGGATCACCCCGGAGCAGCGGGAGCAGGCCCGGTTCCCGGGGACCCAGCCCAGGACCAAGACCACCGGCGGCAGCTCCTCGGACTACCGAGGACTGATCCTGAACGCCATCCGTGACGAGCTCGATCAGAAGGGCATCAGCGAGCAGGAGTTCAACCAGGAGGGCCTCCGGATCACGACCACGATCGATCCGGCGGCCCAGCAGAACGCGGTCGAGTCGGCCCGCAAAGCGCTCATCGGGCAGCCCCCGAACCTGAGGGGGGCGTTGGTGTCGATCGACCCGACGACTGGCGGGATCCTGGCCTACTACGGCGGTGACAACGGCACCGGACTGGACTACGCCCGCGTGTCCAAGCAACCGGGCTCCACGTTCAAGCCGTTCGTCCTGCTCGCGGCCCTGGAACAGAGCGACCCGATCGGGCTGGGTACCCGGTTCAAGGGGTCGCCGATAGCCGGTCTGCGCAACTCCGACGGCGCCGACTGCCAGGTCTGCGACCTCAAGCAGGCCACCACCATCTCCAACAACGTGATCTTCCACGAGTTGGCGCTGCGGGTAGGTCCGCAGAAGGTGGCGGACGCCGCCAGGCAGGCCGGCATCACCACTTCGCTCACCGATGTCAACGAGGGCATCGCGCTGGGCAACAAGGAGGTCAGCCCGATCGAGCTGGCCTCGGCCTATGCCACGTTCGCCGCCGATGGCGTCTACCACGCACCGCACCTGGTCACCCGGGTCACCACCTCGGACGACAGGGTGATCTACGATGCGGTCATCCAGCAGGATCGACGGTTCAGCGCCCAGGTCGCGCGCAACGTCACCGAGGCGATGCTGGGAGTGCCGGTGAGCGACAAGCTCAGCCTGAACGGGGGGCGGCTTTCGGCCGCCAAGACCGGCACCGTGCAGTCACATCTCGAGGGCGAGAACAACGACGCCTGGATCGCCGGCTACACCCCGTCGGTGGCCACCTCGGTATGGATCGGCACCGACGAGAACTCGCCCATCCGCACATCCCAGGGTAAGCCGATCACCGGGGCGTCGCTGCCCGGCACGATCTGGAAGACGTTCATGAACGACGTCACCAAGTCTCAGCCGGATCAGTCGTTCGGGTTGTTCAAGCCGATCGGGCCGCCGCCGGCAGCCGCCGGGCCGGCCGACGGGTTAGCCGCCGGGCCCGCTCAGCCGGCAATACCACCGCAGGTCTTCGACCCGCTCCCGCCCGGTAGCCCGCCGGACGTCTACGTCCGCGACATCCGCCGGCCGGACAACACGCGCAGACAACCGTCGACACACCGGGAGTGCGGTCAGCTGGGCTGCCGCACGGTGCCGGACAACGGCTGACTCCACCCGGGGGACAGGTCCTCACCTTCCGGTGAACCGGGGGATGATCTGTGCGGTGCGGACCTTCGAGGTACTGGCCTGGACCGAGTCCGGCTGCTTCGTGCTGTACGTGCCCGAGATCGAGGCCCTCACCAGGACCGCTCGCCTGGCCGACGCCGAGCCGGCGGCTCGGGACCTGATCGCCGAGTTGCTGGGCCTGGACCCCGCTGCGATCGGGCTCACCCTGACGTTTCGTCGTCCCCGGCGCTGAGTAGCCGGCGGATCAGGAAGACTGTGACCATGGAGTTTCGGTCGGTGTACCAGCACGACTTCGTGCGGGTCGCCGCATGCACGCTGCGTACCGTGATCGCCGACCCGGCGGCGAACGCGGAGGCGGTGCTGCGGGTGGCCCGCGCCTGCCACGACGAGGGCGTCGGGCTCGCGGTCTTCCCGGAGCTGACGTTGTCCGGCTACTCCATTGAGGACATCCTGCTCCAGGAGACGCTCCTGTCGTCGGTCGAGCGCGCGCTGGCGGAGGTGGTCGCCGGGACGGTCGAGCTGCTGCCGGTGCTGGTGGTGGGCGCGCCGCTGCGGCACGGGCACCGGATCTACAACACCGCAGTCGCGATCCACCGGGGTCGGGTGCTCGGGGTGGCGCCGAAGTCGTACCTGCCGACCTACCGGGAGTTCTACGAGCGACGCCAGCTCGCCGACGGTGTCGAGGTGACCGGCAGCATCCGGGTCGGTGACGCGATGGTCCCGTTCGGGCCGGACCTGTTGTTCGCCGCCGAGGACCTGCCGGGGTTCGTGCTGCACGCCGAGATATGCGAGGACATGTTCGTGCCGGTGCCGCCGAGCGCGGTTGCGGCGCTGGCCGGGGCCAGCGTGCTGGCCAACCTCTCCGGCAGTCCGATCACGGTCGGCCGGGCCGAGGACCGGGCTCTGCTGGCCCGCTCGGCGTCGGCCCGCTGCCTGGCGGCGTATGTCTACGCGGCCGCCGGCGAGGGCGAGTCCAGCACCGACCTCGCCTGGGACGGCCAGACCATGATTTGGGAGAACGGGGCGTTGCTGGCCGAGAGCGAGCGGTTCCCGCGTGGGGAACGGCGGTCGGTGGCCGACGTCGACCTTGGCCTGCTGCGGGCCGAGCGGCTGCGAATGGGCACCTTCGACGACAACCGGCGGGCGCACGCCGTCCGGACCGACGCGTTCCGCACCGTGGCGTTCCGGCTCGACCCGCCCGCGCATGACATCGGGCTGCGCCGCGCCGTGGAGCGGTTCCCATTCGTGCCCTCTGATCCGGCCCGGCTGGAGCAGGACTGCTACGAGGCGTACAGCATCCAGGTCTCCGGGCTGGAGCAGCGGCTGCGTTCCATCGGCCAACCCAAGATCGTCATCGGGGTCTCCGGCGGGCTGGACTCCACACATGCGCTGATCGTCGCGGCCAAGGCGATGGACCGGGAAGCCCGCCCGCGTAGCGACATTCTGGCGTTCACCCTGCCAGGGTTCGCCACCGGCGAGCACACCAAGAGCAACGCGTTCCGGCTCGCGAAGGCCCTCGGGGTGACCTTCACCGAGATCGACATCACCGACACCGCCCGGCTGATGCTGACCGAGCTGGGGCATCCGTTCGCCGCCGGTGCCCCGGTGTACGACATCACGTTCGAGAACGTGCAGGCCGGGCTGCGCACCGACTACCTGTTCCGGGCGGCCAACCAGCGCGGCGGCATCGTGCTCGGAACCGGTGACCTGTCCGAGCTCGCGTTGGGCTGGTGCACCTACGGCGTCGGCGACCAGATGTCGCACTACAACGTCAACAGTGGCGTGCCCAAGACGTTGATCCAGCACCTGATCCGGTGGGTGATCTCCTCCGGTGAGTTCGACGAGGAGGTCTGCGAGATCCTGCGGTCGGTACTGGACACCGAGATCAGCCCGGAGCTGGTGCCCGCCGGGGCGGACGAGCAGGCGCAGAGCACCGAGGCGAAGGTCGGCCCGTACGCGCTACAGGACTTCTCGCTGTTTCATGTGCTGCGCTACGGCTTCCAGCCGTCGAAGATCGCGTTCCTGGCGTGGCACGCCTGGCACGACGCGGCGGCCGGACAGTGGCCTACCGGGTTTCCCCCGGATCGCCGGCCGACGTACTCACTGGCGGAGATCCGACACTGGTTGGAGGTCTTCGCGCAGCGCTTCTACAGCTTCAGCCAGTTCAAACGCTCGGCAATGCCCAACGGCCCGAAGGTCTCGCGCGGCGGCTCGCTGTCACCGCGCGGCGACTGGCGAGCCCCCTCCGACCTGTCCGCCCGAATCTGGCTGGACGAGATCAGACGCAACATTCCGGCGGTCGACAACATCGGTCGGTAAGCCCAAGTGGCAGCGCCCTGCCGAACTCGGGCAGCCTCCGGGCCGACAGTGCTGTGTCCTGCCGCAGCACGTCGGCGATGCTGATCTGGTCGGCCGGCCGGGCCAGCTCGTAGCCATCTTCCCGGCCACGGTGACTGCGCACCAGCCGGCCGGCCGCAGGTCACTGATGATGTCGATCCGGAAATGCTGCGGGATGTCCTGCGCGGCGGCCAGATCCTCCGCCTTGAACAGGCGCCCGGCCTCGGATGCGGCCACCTGCACCATCGCCCCGCGTGGCGTACTCGGCCTTCGCTGACATCCGCATGCGCGCGATTGTGCCAGCGGACGAGGCCGACCGTACGTCCGCCGCTCAGCCGCTGACTCCGAAGGTTCGGAACAGTTGCAGCACCCTGCTGGAGTACTCGGGTCGGCTGATCAACAGGTCGGGCAGGTAGGTGTCGGGTTGGTTGTACGTGAGCGGGTCGCCGTTGAGCCGAGAGGCATGCAGACCGGCGGCGCGGGCGACCGCGACGGGCGCGGCGGAGTCCCACTCGTACTGCCCGCCGGCGTGCATGTAGATGTCGGCGTGGCCCTGCACCACGGCCATCATCTTGGCGCCGGCGGAGCCCATTTCGACAAGTGTCCCGCCGAGTGCCTCGCAGACCGCCAACGCGATGGCTGGTGGACGGGTGCGGGACACGATGACCCTCGGCGGACCAACGCGCTCCGGGAGGGGCACCGCGTCCGAGGTCGCGAGAGTGACCCCTTGCGCCGGCAGCGCGACCGCACCGGCGACCAACACCCCGGTCGCGCCGGATCGTTGCCAGAGCGCCACGTGCACGGCCCAGTCATCTCGCCCGAGCTCGGAGAACTCGCGGGTCCCATCGAGCGGATCAATGATCCAGACCCGTTCGGCACGCAGCCTGGCGGGATCGTCGATCGCTTCCTCGGACAGCACGGCGTCGTCTGGACGGGCCCGGGCGAGCGCGGCGGCTAGGAACTCCTGGGAGCGGCCGTCCCCGGCAGCCTTCCGGTCGGCCTGCTCGGCATCGGCGTACTTCGCGCGCACGGCCAACAGCAGTTCCCCGGCTTCGGCGGCCAGGTGGGTGGCAAGCTCGTGGTCGTTCAGCTCGCGGTCGTTCACCTCAGCCCGCCGAGCAGCGCGATCACCTGGTCGGCCTGGGCCCGAGCATCGCGGTCGGGCAGCAGCCGGAGATCCGGGTTGTGAGGTGGCTCGTACGGGCTGTCGATGCCGGTGAACTCGGTGATCACGCCCGCGCGTGCCTTGGCGTACAGTCCTTTGGCGTCACGCTGCTCGCAGACCTCCAGCGGGGTGTCCACGTGGACGCACACGAAGTCCAGACCGGCCTCGCGGTGCACCCGCTGGGCCAACTCGCGGTGCTCACGCAGCGGGCTGATCGCGGGCACCAGCACCACCTGGCCGGACGCCGCGATCAGCGCGGCCACGTGCGCCAGCCGGCGCAGGTTCTCCGCCCGGTCGGCCAGCGAAAAGCCCAGGTCGGCGTTGAGGCCGTGGCGCAGGTTGTCGCCGTCGAGCACGAACGCCGGGCGCCCTTCGGCGAGCAGCTGCTGCTCGACCAGCATCGCGACGGTGGACTTGCCCGACCCGGAGTACCCCGTGAACCAGATGGTGGTCCCTCGCGAAGAGCGATCTCGCATGGTCACCAGCGACGGATGCCGCACCACGTTCGAGTCGGCGGCGGAGGTGCTCGCCGAGAGCCGTCCCGGCACGTGTTCCTCGACCACCGGGGCCGCAGGACGCCACCGGCGACGGTGCCGGCGTAGCCGCGGTGGTCGAGGCTCTGCGGACGGATCACGTACTGGACCGGGAACCGGACGTCGACCAAGGTCCCGGTCGCTGGCCACGTAGACGTCCTCGAGGTGGCTGAGCACCGCCGGTCCCTCGTGCCACGGCGAGTTGGCCGAGCGTGACACCACGTTGTCGCCATGCAGCGCCAACACCAGGATCGCGGTGAGATCGTGGATGTCCAGCCGGACGGCGAAGGAGTGGAAGTCGTCGTGGATCTGCTCGAAGCGGTCCCGGTCCCAGCCGACCAGGTCCATCTTGTTCACCGCGCCAACATTATTTGGATACACGGAATTCAACCACAGGCGGTCAGCACCGTCAAAGCCTGAAGGTCGACAAGCTGGTGCTGCGCGACCGGGCCCGCGCGCTGGGCTGTCGGGTCGCCTTGGTGGCTGGTGTCGAACGACCTGAATCGGCCGACTCTCCGGTTGCGGAAAGTCATAACACCGGGTCAGAGCAGGTGATCATTGTAGCTACCCATAGCATTCCGCGAAAGACATCAGCCACCTAGTAGAACATCCCGAACGTCTGGCAGAGCTTGTTGAACAGGCAGAGCAGCAGCACGAGGTGAGTGATGGCCGGACTCCGAACGCACAGATGGGGCCGGCCCTGTGCAATGGCCGGCCCCACCCTCAGCGCTAGCGTTCGGCTATGGAAAGGGCCGCCAGCACCGATCCCCCCACCAGGGCTCCCACCACTGCTGCAAGGATCTTGCAACAGTGTACTTCAAGCCGGTCGGAGTTGATAGACCCCGTACTCAGCTCTCGGTCGCCTGCAGGCTTGTCTCGAACCGCCTGCTCAGCCTGGTGGACGCCCCCGCAGGGCCCGACGAACTGAGCTGGGTTGGGTCCAGCACAGTCAGGTCCTCGAAGTAGCAACGGTAGAACCCGCGATCGCGGGTGAGCAGTCGATCGGCCTGAGTCTTCGCGTGCGCCGCGACGAGAAAGTCCGCGACGAGCCGAGCCCGGGGCCCGCAGGCGGCACGATAGGCGCGCCATGCATCGCCCGCATACTCGCCGCATCCGGAGTCAGGGCATGAAATCGACGCCGAGTCGTAGCGATCGCAGCCTCGCGTCGGACACGTTCGGGAAGGCGGCCGCCGTCTCGGCCCACACCACATCGCTCACCACGAGAGCACCTTCAGCTGAACAGTCCTCCAGCGACGTGCGACAGCGGGCCGTACCGGAGGTCGCCGCCGAAGATGTCGATCAGAACATTGGTGTCGACCGCGGTGATCACGACAGGTCGACCGGGCCGCGCAGGTCGTCAAGCAGCGCATCGGTTCCCTCACCGCGGCTTCGATGACGACCGCTCAACCCGCGCGCAACGAGCTTGACAGCTCCGCCCAGCGGGCCAACAACTCTGCGGCGGCACCAGAGTCCACCGCCTGCGTCACCCGGCCAAGAGAACCGCGCAGGTCGGCGGTCAGGTCGGCGGTCAACCCGGTATGCGCGGCCACCGCGGCGGCGGCGTTCAGCAGCACGGTGTCCCGGACCGGCCCGAGATCACCCGCGAACAGTGAACGTGCCACGTCCGCGTTGCACGATGCGTCCCCGCCCCGCAGATCCTCGGCACTCGCCCTCGGCACGTCCAGCGCGGCCGGATCGAGCACATCCCGCCGCACCGCTCCGCCGTCCACCACCCACACCGTCGTGGTCGTGGTCGTGGTGATCTCGTCGAGCCCGTCGTCACCACGCACCACCAACGCCGAGTTGTCCCGACCGGCCAGCACGCTGGCGATCACGGGCGCCAGCCTCGGGTCGGCACACCCGACCAGACCGGCCGGGGGCTGCGCGGGGTTGGTCAGCGGGCCGAGCACGTTCATCGCGGTGGGCACGCCCAGTCCACTCCGCACGACGGCGGTGTGCCGCATCGCCGGGTGGAACACCGGTGCGAAGCAGAATCCGATGCCCAGGTCGGAGACGCACCGCAGTACCCCGTCCGGCGGCAGGTCGATCGCCACCCCGAGCGCCTCCAGCAGGTCGGCCGCCCCGCATTTCGAGGACGCGGCCCGGTTGCCGTGTTTGACGACCGGGACTCCGGCGGCGGCGACCACCACGGCGGTCATGCTGGAGATGTTCACGGTGTCCGAGTGGTCGCCACCGGTCCCCACCACATCCACCGCGCGCACCGACACCTCGACCCGGCGGGCGTGGCCCAACATCGCCTCGGCCAGCCCGGCGATCTCCTCGGCGGTCTCCCCTTTTGCCCGCAACGCGACCAGGAACCCGGCAAGCTGGACGGCGGTGGCCTCGTCGCTCAGCACCCTGTCCATCACCCAAGCGGTGTCGGCCGCCATCAGGTTGACGCCGGCCAGCAGCCGCCCGAGCAATCCGGGCCAGGTCCGCGCGGGAGTGGTTTCAGTCACACTCCGTCACCCATGCACGTCACGCTCGCACAACCGGCGAAGTAAGGCCGCGCAGCAGTTGCGCGACCGTCTCGGCGGCGGTCAGTGGGTCGAGCGGGTGCACCAGCACAGCGTCGGCCTGGGACCAGGTGGCCAACCACCGGTCGTCGCGCCGCTGCACCACGATCACGATCGGCGGGCAGTTGTCGATCTCGTTCTTCAGCTGCCGGGACAGCCCCATCCCGCCGGTCGGCTGCGCCTCCCCGTCGAGGATCGCCAGATCGATCTGACCAGCATCAACGGCGGCCAACACCTGCGCGATCGAGTCTGCCTCGACGAACCTCACCCGCCCGACGTCCGGCGCCGGACGACGGCCGATGGCGCCGATGATGGCCTCCCGGACCTGCGGTCGATGGCTGAGGACAAGCACAGTTCGGGTTGCGGCGGCACC
Organism: Actinomycetota bacterium; assembly: GCA_030852965.1. Classification (GTDB taxonomy): domain Bacteria; phylum Actinomycetota; class Actinomycetes; order Mycobacteriales; family Pseudonocardiaceae; genus Pseudonocardia. Next base: position 13,779 of record JALYVZ010000050.1, read on the forward strand.
CGCATTTGCAGCAGTCGTCACGTGCTTGGTTCCTCCCACATCGGCGGCGCGCAGATGATATCTGGTCCGGCCGGGCGGGCCCGCCGCCGAACCCACGACCCTGCCGGCTCAGCCGTCACTCAGCCGCGACACCGCGCAGCCAACCCTGAACGGCCGGTAACCATTGCGGGGGCCATAATGAGCCGGTGACGACGGCAGCGCCCGGTATCAGCCAGCGTATTCATTCGCTGAACCGCCCGAACATGGTCAGCATCGGCACGATCGTGTGGCTGTCCAGCGAGTTGATGTTCTTCGCCGGGCTGTTCGCGATCTACTTCACGGCACGCGCCCAGAACGTCGGGGAATGGCCTCCACCACCGACCCATCTGGCCGTCCCCTACGCACTGGTCGTGACGATCATACTGGTGGCATCCTCATTCACCTGCCAGTACGGGGTGTTCGCCGCTGAGCGGGGCGACGTCTTCGGACTGCGTCGGTGGTACCTGCTGACGTTGATCATGGGCACGTTCTTCGTGCTCGGGCAGGCGAACGAGTACCACACCCTGGTCACCGAGCACGCGACCACGATCGCCGGCAGCGCTTACGGCACGGTGTTCTACCTGGCCACGGGGTTCCACGCGCTGCACGTCACCGGTGGTCTGTTTGCCTTCATATTCCTGCTGGCCCGGACCAAGATGAGCAAGTTCACCCCCGCTCAGGCAACCGCGGCGATCGTGGTGTCGTACTACTGGCACTTCGTCGACGTGGTCTGGATCGGGCTGTTCGCCGTGATCTACTTCATCCGCTGACCGCTCCCCCGAGCGCCCGATCTGATTTCCGAGGGTTCGAGACAACGCGATGACCACCACACGCCGCACCGGGAGCAAGTTCAAGCGACGCGTCGCCGGCGCTCTCGCCATGGGTATCGCGCTGTTGAGCGCGGGCGCCCTGTACACCGTGTTCGCGCCGCAGCCGCAGACCGCCATGGCCGAGGACGAGTCCCAGCTGGTGGCACAGGGCCAGCAGGTCTTCGACAACCACTGCATCAGCTGCCACGGGGCGAATCTTCAGGGCGTCACCGATCGGGGGCCCAGCCTGATCGGGGTCGGCTCGGCTGCCACCTACTTCCAGGTCTCCAGCGGCCGGATGCCGGTGGCCCGCCAGGAGGCCCAGGCCGAGCGCAAGCACCCCCTTCACGACCTCGACCCGGAGACCGAGGAGGGCGCCCGCAACATCGACGCATTGGGGGCGTTCGTGCAGGCCAACGGCGGTGGGCCGACTCCGCCGGCCGAACGGGGCGAGGCCCTGCGTGGGGACAACCCGGCCCGGGGCGGGCAGCTGTTCCGGCTGAACTGCGCGTCGTGCCACAACTTCACCGGCCGGGGCGGGGCCCTGTCCAGCGGCAAGTTCGCACCGACCCTGGATCCGGCCAACGAGGAGCAGATTTACACCGCGATGCTCAGCGGCCCGCAGAACATGCCGCACTTCTCCGACCGGCAGCTCAGCGTGGATGAAAAGAAGGACATCATCGCCTACGTCAAGTCGGTGACCGACGGCAAGAACAACCCCGGCGGCAACGGCCTGGGCGGCATCGGCCCGGTATCCGAGGGCCTGATCATCTGGTTGGTCGGGATCGGCGCGCTGGTCGGGTTCACCGTATGGTTGGGAGCGAAGGCATGAGCGGCGACACCGCGCACCGGCCGAGCGCGGCCGAGCTGGACGGCATGACGCCGGACGGGCTGGCCACCCTGGCCGCCGAGCTCGACGGTGTGCACGTCGTTGCGAACGCACCGAAGTTCCCGGTCCCCGGCACCCGTGCGGAGAAGCGCGCCGAGCGCGCGGTCGCCGCCTGGTTCCTTGTCTCCGGGTTGTCCGCAGCCGCGTTCCTGGCCGCGTTCCTCTTCTGGCCGCACGAGTACGTGCCGCCCTCGGCCCGCGGCTACCAGATGTACGAGCTCTACACGCCGATCATCGGGTCCACCTTCGGTCTGGCGGTGCTGGCCCTGGGCGTCGGCGTGGTCGCCTACGTGAAGAAGTTCTTCCCTGACGAGGTGTCGGTCCAGGTCCGTCACGACGGCTCCTCCGACGACGTCGACCGACGCACCGTGGTGGCTCAGCTGACCAGCGCCGGTAAGGGCACCACCATCGCGCGTCGGCCGTTGATCTTCCGGACGCTCGGGCTGGCCGGTGGGGTGTTCGGCCTCGGGATCGGGGCGTTGGCCCTCGGTGGGCTGGTGCGCAACCCGTGGAAAGGGGGGGCCCAAGCTGCGCTCTGGGTCACCCCCTGGGCCCCCAAGAACGGCGAGAAGGTCTACCTGCGCCGTGATACGGGAGCGTCCTCCGAGGAGATCGTCAAGGAGAAGCTCGAGGTCCGGGTGAGGCCCGAGGACCTGGATGCCTCGTCCATGGAGACGGTCTTCCCTTTCCGACGCTCCGACCTAGACGATCCGAAGAAGCTCGACAAGGCCCTCACCGCCTCCGACGCACCGGTCATGCTCATCCGGCTGCGTCCGGGCACCGTGGTGACCCAGCGGGCCGGCCGTGAGGACTTCCACTTCGGCGACTACTACGCCTACTCCAAGGTGTGCACCCACCTGGGCTGTCCGACCTCGCTGTTCGAGTCGCAGACCTACCGGATCCTGTGTCCCTGCCACCAGTCGCAGTTCCTGGCCACCGAGTACGCCAAGCCGGTGTTCGGCCCGGCGACGCGTTCTTTACCACAACTTCCCATCACGGTGGACGAAGAGGGATACTTTGTGGCCAGGGGCGACTTCAACGAGGCCGTTGGCCCCGGGTTCTGGGAGCGGAAGTCATGAGTACGGTCACCACACCGACCACCTCAGCGGGCAAGGTGGCTGCCAAGGCCGCCGAGAGCCTTGATGAACTCGACCAGCGGTTCCATCCCGCTGCCGGGCTGCGCAGGCAGTTCAACAAGGTCTTCCCGACGCACTGGTCGTTCATGCTCGGCGAGATCGCGTTGTACAGCTTCATCGTCCTGTTGTTGAGCGGCACCTACCTGGGATTGTTCTTCGACCCCTCCATGGAGGAGGTCACCTACCACGGGGTGTTCACCAACCTGCAGGGCGTGCAGATGTCCAGGGCGTTCGAGAGCTCACTGAACATCTCGTTCGAAGTGCGGGGCGGGTTGTTCATGCGCCAGCTGCATCATTGGGCCTGCCTGTTGTTCCTGGCTTCGATGATGGCGCACATGTTCCGGACGTTCTTCACCGGAGCGTTCCGCAAACCCAGGGAAACGAACTGGCTGCTCGGCGTGCTGCTGATCGTGCTCGGCATGTTCGAGGGCTTCAGCGGCTACTCGCTGCCCGACGACCTGCTCTCCGGCACCGGCCTGCGGATCGGGTCCGGCATCACCCTGTCCGTGCCGGTGATGGGCACCTGGGTGCACTGGGCGCTGTTCGGCGGCGAGTTCCCCGGCACCGAGATCGTGCCCCGGCTCTACATCGTGCACGTGTTCCTGCTGCCGGGCATCATCCTCGCGCTGATCGGGGTGCACGTCGGGCTGGTCTGGTACCAGAAGCACACCCAGTTCGCGGGCCCGATGCGCACCGAGAAGAACGTGGTCGGGGTGCGGATCCTGCCGGTGTTCGCGGCCAAGGGCGGCGCGTTCTTCGCGGTCACCATGGGCGTGATGGCCATCATGGCCGGCATCTTCCAGATCAACCCGATCTGGAACTTCGGGCCCTACAACCCCGCGCACATCTCAGCCGGCTCACAGCCCGACTTCTACATGGCGTTCACCGACGGCATGCCCCGGCTCTGGCCGGCCTGGGAGATCTACCTGGGCAACTACATGATCCCGGCGGTGTTCTGGCCGACGGCGTTCTTCCTGCCGATCATTATCGGGATGCTCGCGGCCTACCCGGCCATCGAGCGCAAGTTCACCAAGGACAATGCGCTGCACAACATCCTGCAGCGCCCTCGGGACGCACCGGTCCGCACCTCGCTGGGGATCATGGGGATCGTCTTCTACACCTGGTTGGTGCTGGCGTCGGGCAACGACATCGTCGCGCTGTTCTTCGACATCTCGCTCAACGCGATGACCTGGATCGGCCGGATCGGGCTGCTGCTGCTGCCGCCCTTGTCCTACCTGATCACCTATCGAACCTGTATCGGCCTGCAACGCGGCGACCGCGCGGTGCTCGAGCACGGCGTGGAGACGGGCATCATCAAGCGGCTGCCACACGGCGAGTTCATCGAGGTGCACCAGCCGCTGGGCGGGGTCGACTCACACGGCCACCCGATTCCGCTGGCCTACCAGGGCGCCCCGGTTCCCAAGAAGATGAACCAGCTCGGCTTCGCCGGGCACCCGGTTGCTGGCTCACTCCTCAAGCCGGACCCGATGGAGGAGACCATCGCTCTGGAGCAGGCCCGCGCGGCGCTACACGCCGAGACGAACGGCCACGGACCGGGCCAGAAGAACGGCTCCGGCAACGGACACGTCAGTTCCGAAGGGCAGCGCGAACTGACCTCCGGCCACCCCAAGGACGTCGACTGACGTCACCCAGCCCGACGAGCTATGCGGCTCCCGACACAACTGGATCGGGAGCCACATCCTTTAATCAAGAGTTCGGCCACCCAGTGATCGGTGCTGAGTAAGAGACCTCAACCTCGGGAATGTCGATCGTCAACACGCTGCCGCCAGCTGCGCCAGCTGGCCGCTACTGACGTTTCCGTGGGTGACCTTTCATGATCGAGAACTCGCTCGCCGTGGATGTGATGACCTGCGGATACGCTGCAGGCGTCTTGTCGTTCGAGGTCACGGGGGTCTCCGGCGGTGCCGCGCGTTGTGGAGGGCAGGCCTCTGGCC
>JALYVZ010000051.1 GCA_030852965.1 Actinomycetota bacterium
GCGCGGCGGTGGGCCGCTGCTCGGGGTCCTTGTGCAGCATCCACATCAGCGTCTCGGTCAGCTGGCCGGCCTGGGTCGGTATCCGGATCTCCCCGCCACCCACGGTGTAGAGCATTGCGTAGGCGTTGTCATCGAGGCCGAACGGCGGCGTGCCCTCCACGCAGGCGTACACCGTGGAGCCGAGCGCGAACACGTCCGAGGCCGGCGTCGGGGTCTGGCCCCGTGCCACCTCCGGGGCCAGGAACGCCGGGGTGCCAGCGATCAGCCCGGTCCGGGTGAGCTGCACGTCGTCCGCCGCCCGGGACACCCCGAAGTCGGTGATCTTGACGGTGCCGTCGGCCCCGATCAGGACGTTGCCCGGTTTGATGTCACGGTGCACGATGCCGGCGGCGTGCGCGGCAGCCAGTCCATCGGCGGCCTGACTGCCGATGTCCGCGGCCCGGCGCGGCTCCAGCGGACCTTCGCCGGCCAGCAGCGCACCCAGCGTCCGGGACTCCAGGTACTCCATGACCAGCCATGGAACGTCGTCGTGCAGCACCACGTCGTAGACGCCGATGGTGTTCGGATGCTGCAGCCGAGCGGCCAGCCGACCCTCGCGCAGGATCCGCTGCCGGGCGTCCCCGTACTCCGGGCCCCGCAAGTCGAACCCCGGCGCGCCGGGCTGCACCAGCAGCTGCTTGACCGCGACCACGCGGTTCAGCCGTTCGTCGGTGGCCCGCCACACCGCGCCCATCGACCCGGCTCCGACTCGTTCTTCGAGCTGGTAGCGCCCGTCGAGCAGGATGGCTTCCGCTGATGAGGACACGTATCAGCGCTGGATCGACTTGACCTCGAGGAACTCCTCCAGGCCGAATCGCCCCAGCTCACGACCGTTTCCGGACTGCTTGTACCCGCCGAACGGGGCGCTCATGTTGAATGCGCCCCCGTTCACGTCGACCTGCCCGGTCCGCAGTCGGCGGGCCACCGCAAGCGCGTGGTCCGGCTCGCCGAACACCGCGCCGGCCAGCCCGTAGATCGTGCTGTTGGCGATCTCGACGGCCTGCTCCTCGTCGGTGTAAGGAATGATTGACAGCACTGGCCCGAAGATCTCTTCCTGGGCGATCACCGCGTTCGGGTCCACGTTTGCGAAGATCGTCGGCTGGACATAGGCACCCTGCTCCAGGCCCTCGACCGGGCCGGGGCCGCCGCACGCCAGGCTCGCCCCGTCGGCGATGCCGCGCTCGATGTAGCCGTTGACCCGCTGCTGCTGGGCGGTCGAGGACATCGGGCCGATCCGGGTGCTCTCGTCGGTCGGATCACCGACGGTGTACTTCGCGGCGGCCGCGACCGCCAGCTCCACCACCTCGTCGTGGCGGGCCGCCGGGACCAGCATCCTGGTCCACGCCGTGCAGGTCTGACCGCCATTGATGAACGCGTTGGCCAGCCCGATCGTGACCGCCTTGCCCAGGTCGGCGTCCGCCAAGACCAGGTTGGCGGACTTGCCGCCCAGCTCCAGGGTGACCCGTTTCACCGTGTCCGAGGCCACTACCGAGACCCGCTTGCCGGCCCGGGTGGAGCCGGTGAACGACACCATGTCCACCCCCGGATGCGCCGCGATCGCTTCCCCGACCACCGGACCGGTGCCGTGGACGACGTTGAAGACGCCGGCCGGCAGTCCGGCCTCGCGCGTGATCTCGGCCAGGATGCCGGCGGTCAGCGGGGCGACCTCGGTGGGCTTGAGCACGACAGTGTTGCCGGCCAGCAGCGCCGGCGCCACCTTAGCCACCACCTGGTGCAGGGGGTAGTTCCACGGGGTGATCGCACCGACCACCCCGATCGGCTCCCGAACGACCAGCGAGTTGCCGATCTCCTCGCTCCACTCAAAGTCCCTGGCCAGCGCGGCCATGCCGGCGCACACCCACATCGGCAGGCCGACCTGCACCGTGCGCGCGAAACTGATCGGGGAGCCCATCTCGGCGGTCATCGAGGCGGCGATCTCCTCGGCGCGGGCCTTGAGCCCGTCGGCGATGCGGCCGATCACCGCCGCCCGTTCGGCCACGTCGGTGGCGGCCCAGCCGGGAAACGCGGCGCTCGCCGCCGCTACCGCACGGTCCACGTCCGCGGCCGTGCCCGCCGGAACAGCCGCGATGACCTCCCCGGTGGCCGGGTTGATCACCTCGATGTGTCCCCCGGAGCCGGCAGCCGCCGCCCCGCCGATCCAGTGGTCGGTCATTACAGTCACAGGAGCAGCCATTCCCCCATCCTGGCATTCAACGCGGCGCCCGGCAGGGCACGGAGCTATCTTTCCTGCATCACCCGCGTGCGCCGCATTTCTGTCAGACGAAAACGGTAAGGTGGGGTCATGCGGGAAGAAGTCAGGTACACCCAGTCAGCCCGCAAACACCGCATCGGCCGCGCCCACGCCCGACACGTCATGGATACCGCCGAGCCCGTCCGCGAACCCGGCACCGGCCAGCAGAAGGACCGGCTCACCTGGACCGGCCCCGACGATCGAGGCGTCGAACTGGAGATCGTCGCGGTGGACCTGCCCGACTACCTACTGGTCATCCACGTCATGCCAGCCAACTTCAGGAGGAACCGGTGAGCAAGTACCACTTCGGCCCAGACATTAACCTCGACGAGGAGATCGTGCTCGACGGCGACGGCACCCGCATCACCGAGGCCCGCGCCCAGGAGATCGCCGAGGAGACCCTGGCCAAGGTCCGGCGGGGCCGCCCGTCACTGTCCGAGCCCGGCGAGACGTCGCCACGGCTGTCGCTTCGCATCCCCGAGCAGCTCCAGACCCGCATCGAGCAGCGCGCCGAGCAGGAGGGACGCCCGGTGTCCGAGATCGCCCGGGAAGCCCTGGAACGCTACCTGGACGCTTGACGTCCTCTCCGCCCACTCGGCTGACCCGATACCGCGAACTCAGGTGAAGTCGGGCGACTCGTCCCGGCTGCGCTTGAGCTCGTAGAAGTGTGGGTAGTCGGCAAGGGTGCGGGCCGCGTCGAAGATCTGCCCGGCCAGCTCGCCGCGCGGGATCTTGGACAGCACCGGCCCGAAGTAGGCGGTCCCGTCGACGTGGATCGTCGGCGTTCCGACGTCCAGCCCGACCGGGTCCATGCCGGCGTGGTGGCTGGCCTTCAGCTCATCGTCGAACTCGGTGCTCTGCGCGGCGTCGGCCAGCGACTCCGCCAGGCCCAGCTCGGCCAGCGCCCCCTTGACCACCACGTCGAAGTCCTGACTGCCCTCGTTGTGGATCCGGGTGCCCATCGCCGTGTACAGCGCGGGCAGGATCTCCGGGCCGTGCTGCCGGGCGGCGGCGATACACACCCGCACCGGCGCCCAGGCCCGGTCCATCAACTCTCGGTAGTTCTCGGGCAGGTCCCGGTCGGCGTTGAGCACCGCGAGGCTCATGACGTGAAAGTTCAGCTCGATGTCCCGGACCTGCTCGACCTCCAGGATCCATCGGGAGCTGATCCAGGCCCACGGACAGACTGGGGTCGAACCAAAAGTCGACCTTGGCTGCTTGAGTGCCGGCGACATCGGTGCTGGCGGTGCTGCTCACGGGGCTCCCCACGTTGTCCGAGCGGTATTCCTGTCACTCGGTGTAACAGCCACCGGTCGCCGGGTGTTCCACAGCCCAATCCGGTCGATACCTCGGGCCCGCACGTGGTTGGATCGATGGCAGCAACCACACCTCACATCGACAGGGAGACCCAGCCACCACCATGGCCGCCCCGAACCTGACCCGCGCCGACGCCGAGCGGCGCGCCGCGCTGCTGAGCTACACTACGACCACGATCGACTACCGCATCGAGCTGGACCTCACCGACGGCGCCGGCCGGCCGGGCGAGACCGAGTTCGCCATGACGACCACGGTGCGGTTTGGCTGCAGCCAGCCAGGCGCGTCCAGCTGGATCGACTTGGTGGCCGCCACCGTGTCGTCAGCGGTGCTCAACGGCACAGAGCTGGACGTCTCGGGTTACCGGGAGGACGATGGGATCGCGCTGCCCGAGCTGGCTGTGAGCAACGAGCTGGTGGTCCGGGCGCGCGGCCGGTACATGAACACCGGCGAGGGCCTGCACCGCTTCGTCGACCCGGTGGACTCCTGCGTCTACCTGTACTCGCAGTTCGAGACCGCCGACGCCAAGCGGATGTTCGCCTGCTTCGACCAGCCCGACCTCAAGGGTCGCTACACCATCACCGTGACCGCCGCCCCGGACTGGCAGGTCATCTCCAACGCGGCCATCGAGTCGAGCGGGCCGGCAAGCAACGGCGCGACCGAGCACCGGTTCGCCACCAGCGAGATCTTCAGCACCTACCTGGTCGCGCTGATCGCCGGACCGTACGCGAGCTGGCACGACGAGCACCGCGACGCTGACGGAACCATCCCGCTGGGTATCTACTGCCGGGCGTCGCTGGCCGAGCACATGGACGCCGAGCGGCTGTTCACCGAGACCAAGCAGGGCTTCGACTTCTACCACGCCAACTTCGGCGTGCGGTACCCGTTCGGCAAGTACGACCAGCTGTTCGTGCCGGAGTTCAACGCCGGCGCGATGGAGAACGCCGGCGCGGTGACGTTCCTGGATGACTACGTCTTCCGCTCCCGGGTCACCAAGTACCTCTACGAGCGGCGCGCGGAGACCGTGCTGCACGAGATGGCGCACATGTGGTTCGGCGACCTGGTGACCATGCGCTGGTGGGATGACCTGTGGCTGAACGAGTCGTTCGCCACCTGGGCCTCGGTGCTCTGCCAGGCCGCCGCCACCGAGTACACCGGCTCGTGGACGACGTTCGCGAACGTGGAGAAGTCCTGGGCCTACCGCCAGGACATGCTGCCCTCCACGCACCCGGTGGCCGCCGACATCCCCGACCTGCACGCCGTCGAGGTGAACTTCGACGGCATCACCTACGCCAAGGGCGCCTCGATCCTCAAGCAGCTGGTGGCCTACGTCGGCCTGGAGCCGTTCCTGGCCGGGCTGCGGGACTACTTCGCCGCGCACGCCTGGGGCAACGCCACCTTCGACGACCTGCTCGGCGCGCTGGAGAAGGCGAGTGGGCGCGACCTGTCGGGCTGGGGGGCGCAGTGGCTGCGCACCACCGGGCTCAACCTGCTGCGGCCGGAGTTCACGACTGCCCAGGACGGTACGTTCGAGACGTTCTCGGTGTTCCAGGGCGGCGCGCGCCCTGGTGCCGGCGAGCTGCGCACCCACCGGCTGGCGGTCGGGATCTACGACGACGTCGACGGAAGTCTCGTCCGCACCCACCGGGTGGAGGTGGACGTCGAGGGCGAACGCACCGAGGTACCTGCCCTGGTGGGGGTTCCGCGCGGCAAGCTGGTGCTGGTCAACGACGACGACCTGACCTACGGCGCGGTGCGGTTGGACCCCGAGTCGCTGGCCGTGGTGGTGGACCGGATCGCCGACATCACCGAGCCACTGCCGCGCACCCTGTGCTGGTCGGCGGCCTGGGAGATGACCAGGGAGGCCGAGATGAAGGCTCGCGACTTCCTCGCCCTGGTGGCTGGCGGAGCCGGGCGGGACAGCGAGAGCGGGGTGGTGGCGCGGCTGTTGATGCAGGCCCAGGCCGCCGTCGGCGCCTACGCCGAGCCGTCCTGGGCGGCAGCGTACGGCTGGCCACAGCTGACCGGTGCGCTGCTGGACATGGCGCGTAGCGCCGAGCCCGGCTCAGACGCGCAGCTGGTCGCGGTGAACGCGCTGACCGGGGCCGTGCTGCACGGCCCCACCCTGGACGCGTTGGCCGACTGTCTGGCCGGGACCGACGTCCCGGCCGGCTTGACGGTCGACACCGACCTTCGCTGGCGACTGCTGCACGCCCTGGTGGCGCACGGACGGGCCGGCGAGGCGGAGATAGCCGCCGAGCAGGCCCGAGACGCCACCTCCGCCGGTGAACGCCAGGCCGAGCGGGCTCGCACGCTGGTCCCCACCGCCGAGGCAAAGGAACGCGCCTGGCAACGCGCCGTGCACGACGACGAGCTGCCGAACGCGGTCAGCGACGCGGTCATCTCCGGCTTCTCGCACCCATCCCAGCACAGGCTGCTCGCCCCCTACCTCGAACGGTACTTCGCCGAGGTGGCCCAGGTCTGGGCGCGGCGCACCAGCGAACGAGCGCAGTCCATGGTGATCGGGCTGTTCCCGGGGTGGGCGGTGGACAAAGCCACAGTCGACGCGGCGGACGCGTTCCTGGCTGACGAGTCACACCCGCCGGCGCTGCGCCGACTGGTGTCCGAAGGGCGAGCCGGGGTGGTCCGGGCGTTGGCCGCCCGAGAGTTCGACCAGGCCTGATCGCGACTCAGACGAGGGGCGCTACCCGCTCGTTCAGGACGGCGAGGCGATCAGCGCCGAGTCCAGGACCTTGTCGATGATGTCCGGCGTCGGCGCGCCGGGCTTCTTCGACACCCACGCCAGCACGACCGAGAACTCCCGATTGCCCTGCGGGTCGGCGTCCGGCAGACCCGATTGCGCGGCCGCCACCTCTGCGGTCAGCTCGGTATTGTCGGCGTTGAAGAAGGTGAAACGGTGCCGGTAGCCGTCGTGCTTGCCGATCTTTCCCGGGCCCTGGCTGATGGTGGGACCGGCGCGCACACCCTGCGCGGTACTGACGGCCTGAGCCACGGTCTGGGCGGCCGCCTCCGCGGTGGGGGCGGTCAGCGTCGCCAGGCGGAGCACGCCGGTGGCACAGGTGACCTCGTCGGCCCCCATGCAGCTGAGGGGGGTGACGATCTCCGGGGTGATCGGGTTGCTGCTGTTGATCACCTGGTGCCAACCGGCCGGAATCTCCACCCGGATGTTCGTGGTCGGGCCGGCGAGGATGTGCTTCTCGTCCTGCGGGGTGTTCTCCGCAGCCTTGTTGTCTCCGGCGCCGCAGCCGGCGCTCAGCAGTGCGACGGCCGCGGCCGCGACGACGGCGCTGACCCGCCGCCGGGTCGAACTGGTGGAGCCGCCAGACACAGTGGTCGTCTGTACGTCCATCATAAAATTCCCCCTCAAGGTCTGGGCGACCCGCCCGGTGATCATTCGCTTGTCGTTCGCTGGCATGAGACCCCCGATCACGGGGAAGGTAGTCCAGCTGGGCTCGCTCCCGCGCACCACGGGGTACGAGCCACTACATGGAGCGGTCGATTCGACCATTAGTGGATCAGCTGGCGCCGCGGCCGATGGCGTTCGTGCTTGGCTGCGCGCGACTCCAGAAGACCACCAGATAGGGCTTGCCCCGCGCGAACGCACGGGAGCAAGCCCTACTGTCGGTGGTGCTGCTCTCGAACTGGATCAGCCGAACTTCAGGCAGAACCCGCCGTTGCTGGTCTGCGCGTAGGCGACGTCGACCGATCCGTTGTTCCGGTCGACCTGGCAGTTGGCCTTGTTTCCGGTGGCGGTGCTGTCCGCGGTCGCGGTGGCGCCGCTGCCGTAGGCGATGGCCCTGGCGGTGTCGCCGCCGCTGGCCTTCGAGGTGGCCGACGCGCCGTTGATCGCCAGCGAACGAGCCTTGCTGTCCGCGCCCTGGGCCGTGGCCGACGCCGTGCTGCCGTTGACCCCGGTGGCCTTGGCGTCGCCGCCGTTCTTCGCCGTGGAGTCCACCACGTTGCCGTTGCCGATCGCCTTGGCCGTCGAGGTGCTGCCGGTGCCCTGGGCGAGGTTGGTCACCGTGTTGCGGTTGCCGTCGATTTTCGTGGTGGCCGTACCGCCGCGGTCCGCCCCAGTGAAAACGTTGTTGCGGTTGCCGTCGATGTCGGTGGAGGCCGTGCCGCCGCGGTTCGCCCCAGTGAAAACGTTGTTGCGGTTGCCGTCGATGTCGGTGGAGGCCGTGCCGCCGCGGTTCGCCCCAGTGAAAACGTTGTTGCGGTTGCCATCGATGTCGGTGGAGGCCGTGCCGCCGCGGTTCGCCCCAGTGAAAACGTTGTTGCGGTTGCCGTTCACATCGTTGGTGGCCGTGCCGCCGCCGCGCGCAAAGGCGTTCAGCTGGTTGTGGGCGCTCTCCTCACGCACCCGGTTCTTGGCGACACTGTCGGTACCACCGGCGTTAGCGACCTCGGTGTTGCCGTGGGTGTCGCTGCCGGCCTTGTTCTTGGCAACGCCACCGTTCTTGGCGGTCGCGTCCTGCTGGTTGTTGCGGCCGCGGTCCACGTTCTTGGCCGTGCTGCCTTGGCCGTTGTCCGTCTTGGCGTCGTGCTGGCCGCCGCTGGAGCCGTTAGTGTCGTTGCTGGCGCCGTCGCCGCTCACGCTGTCCGCGACAAGCACGATGGAGTGAGCGGCGGGAGCGGCGGTCGCGGTGGCGGCGGGCACGGTGGCCATGACGCCACCGGCGATCAGGCCAGCGGCCATGACAGCGGTCATAAGGGACTTGCTGGTGGTCTTCATCATGCGTCCTTTGGAGTGTGAGGTGCGTTCTGGTGGATGACACCGCGCGCTGGTGCCGCGGCGTGGCCGAGCGACGATATGGTGTGGTAACCGATTCGCCGGTCAGTCAGGACGCACCGAAGGACGGGTGTAGATGAAGGTCAGGCGGCCGAGGTACTCCTCGGAAATGCGGACGGAGGCTACGGCGACCGTCCAGGTGAGCAGCATCGCCAGCATCGCCTCGACGAGCCCGCCGGCCACCGCGCCCAGACCCGAAGCCGGGTTGAACACGGCCGAGAGCAGCGCGGCCAGACCGATGCCCGTCGGCAGGTCGGTGTCGAACGACAGGCTCTGCACGGCGGCCAACCCGTTGGCGCCGAGGGCCAGCAGCCGGGCCACCGACCAGCCACCGCGCGAACCGCTTCGGCCGACGCCCGCAGTGGCATCCGACGCGGTTGTGATCCTCGCTGCCGGCGCCTTCGCCGAAGCGGGAGAGGGCGAGGGGGCGACAAAGCTGAGCGGCATGCTGCGCGCGCTGAAGCCCGAGCCCAGCGCCGTGCCGACACTGTGGCCGTCGCTTAGTCCGCCGCTCCTGACCGCGAGCCGCACGCTGCCCTCGGCCGGACCGACCGAGGGCAGCGTGCGGACAACCGGTCCGGTCTGCGGTCCGGGAGCGGCGGGTGGCAGCACGGCGGCCAGCAGGCCCTCACCCAGCGCCAGCGCGAGCAACAGCCCGACAATGACCAGCCTGAGGGCGACCAGAAACCCGGCCCGGCCCGGACGACGAGCGAGCGCGGGGGACGACTGGGAGGACCGGCCGGGGCCGGCGGCGCGGCTACGGTTTGCTGTTGTTGCCATTGTCGTGCACACCCCCAATTCCATTCCCGATCCCTTGTCACCCGTGTCGCTGCCGACGGCAGTTCCGTTTCAGCCCCGTTCTCGATTCACCCTAAGGTGCTGAGCGCGACAGCCGCCGGTCCGGAGAGACGACCTTCCCCTGAGCCGCCCGCCGCCTCATCGTCACTATTAGGTACTCGACTGACCATTGGGCGGTCGAATCGATATCATGTTGCGTGCCGGGTGCCTGACCTGCAGCTATGATGGACGGTCTGGCGCGTGTCCGCAGGCAGCGGTAGCTCAAGCGACCGCATCGGCACACCGAGACAACGCTTCCGGGCGCAGCCGTGGAAATTAGTAAAATTGCGGTTGCCGAAATCAACAATAGTCGGCAGACCGCCGAGTCAGCAGGCGACCGTGAATGGCTGCGCCCTCGCCGCGCGCTGACCTCACGGTGAACGCGGCGTCGGGTATCGCGCAGAGCGTGCCCGAAAGGACCTCCGCGAGCGGCACTCCTCTCAGTGGGGTTGAACACTCCTCAAGTCGTCCGCCGAACGGCGGGCGTTACCTCGGCTGTTCGGCCCGGTCCGAATTCACCCATTAGGGTTATCGCCGGCATCCGATGTTCCGGCGATATCCCCGGTAGAGGCACCCCGGTGGCTTGGGCCGTTCGGAGGTGGCCCTAGCGTTAGACGGGTCCGCGAGGTGAGCGCGCGCTGGTGTGTTGGAGGCTATGTGAAGGTCAGCATCTTTGGGCTGGGCTATGTCGGCAGCGTGTCGGCGGCGTGTCTGGCGGATCGAGGCCACCAGGTCATCGGGGTCGATGTCAGCCCCACCAAGGTAGAGCTGATCAACCGCGGCCAATCGACCGTGGTCGAGGAACGCATCGGCGAGCTCACCGCCGAGGTGGTTGCCAGTGGCGCGCTGCGCGCCACAACCGACGCCCGCGAGGCGATCACCGGGTCCGAGCTCTCGCTGGTCTGCGTCGGCACGCCCTCGGCGCCCAACGGCAGCCTCTCCACCGAGTACCTGGAGCGGGCCGCCGAGGAGATCGGCGAGGCGATCGGCGAGAAGCGCGAGCGCCACACCGTGGTGTTCCGCAGCACGATGCTGCCGGGGACCTGCGAGCGGCTGCTCATCCCGATCCTGGAGCGCGCATCCGGCAAGCGAGCCGGCGCCGACTTCGGGGTCGCGGTCAACCCGGAGTACCTGCGCGAGAGCACCAGCGTGTGGGACTTCAACAACCCGCCCAAGACCGTCGTCGGTGAGCTGGACCCGGCCAGTGGTGACGTCACCCTGGCGCTGTACACCGGGCTGCCCGGTGACGTGTTCCGGGTGCCGATCGCGGTGGCCGAGATGAGCAAGTATGTGGACAACTCGTTCCACGGGCTCAAGATCGGGTTCGCCAACGAGATCGGGGCCATCGCCGACGCCCTCGGGCTGGACTCGCACCGGGTGATCGACGTCTTCCTGGCCGACCGGAAGCTCAACATCAGCCCGGCCTACCTGCGCCCCGGCTTCGCGTTCGGTGGCTCCTGCCTGCCCAAGGACCTGCGTGGCCTGGTGCACGCGGCGCGGCGGAATGACGTCGCCATCCCGATCCTGGCGAACGTGCTGCCCTCCAACGAGGAGCACCTGCGCCGGGGCTACGATCTGGTCACCTCCACCGGCAAGCGCAAGATCGGCCTCTTCGGGCTGTCCTTCAAACCGGGCACCGACGACCTGCGGGAGAGCCCGCTGGTGGAGCTGGCCGAGCGGCTCCTGGGCAAGGGTTACGACCTGCGCATCTACGACGCGAACGTCAGCCTGTCCCGGCTCATCGGCGCGAACCGCGAGTACATCGAGTCGCGGATGAAGCACCTTGGCGACCTGCTGACCGACTCCGTCGAGGAGGTCATGGCGCACTGCGAGGTGTGCGTGATCGGCACCAAGGACCAGGCCGTGCTGGATGTGCTGGACTCCGTGGGCGACCGGATCATCGTCGATCTGGTCCGGCTGCCGGACGCGGAGAAGCGTCGCGAGGGCCCCGGCTACCTGGCCCTGGGCTGGTAGCGGTTCAAGTCCTGGCGTGGGCTCAGCAGCGCATCCAACCTGGTGAGCTCGGCGACCAACATGGTCTGCTGGCTCCCGGCCGCTGAGCTGCCCAGTACCGCTGAGCTGCTCAGTACTTCGGTCGCCAACGCGATTCCGGCGATGCCGTTGCGCAGCTCATGATCCCGTTCGTCCAGCCGGGCCAGCCCGTCCTCGGCCACCAGAAGCTCAGTCTGCTGCTGGACCTGCGCAGCGCGGATCCCACGAATCGCGCGGCGAGCCAGCTCATAGCTGCCGGAGAGCACGACCAGCAGCCCGATCAGGCGCACCGAGGAGAACGTCAGGCTCGGCAGCGCCGCCGGCTGGGCGGGCTCGGACCCGATGCGGTAGGAGTGCGCCAGCGCCACCACCAAGATTCCCAGCCCGGCCCGGTAGCTGGGTGACAGATCGAGGGCCAACGCTCTCCAGGCGATCATGACGGCAGCGAGGAGCCACAGGCCGGACACGATCACCCGGATCGGTAGCCACGTCGTGACCGCGAGCGCGGTCGCCGGGTTCAGCAGCGCCAACACCCCCGCTGCCAACGGGATCGACATCCCCACCGGGAGCAGCACGACGCCGTTGATCCGCAGCCTGCCGACCGCGGGCACAGTCGAGATCAACAACATCACAACCATGGTGGCGTGCGCGGCCAACCGCAGGGCACCGGTGCTCGCCCGACCGGTCTCGATCGCCGAGCCGATCGTGGTGGCGGGTACCGCGATCAGGCCGTACACCGCGAGCGCCGAGCTCGCCAGGACCGCCCGTCCGTCGAGGGTGATCCGGGCCACCAGCATCCACAGCACGGCGATGACCAGCGCGGCCGCGCCCGCCAGAACGGTCAGCCCGATCCCGGCCTGCATGGGCGAGATGTGCTCTCGAACCCAGCCGGCGTTGGAGACCACTCCGGTGACGACAGCCCCGGCCGCAACGAGCATGGTGTCGCGAGCCAGGTTCCGGTAAGACAGGCCGGCGTGGTCACGGAGCTGCAGGATGTCCCGCAGTGGCAGCTGTGCCATGGTTCCCTCGTCCCCCAGGCAATGCCGGACCGCCCGGCACTCGCCGCCGGAGACATCGTCGGCCGTGAGATCGTTCCGCGGGAACGCTTCGTTACATTTCGCGATCAACCAGTCGCTGGTGGGCGCATTCGACTCCGGGGTCGTCCGGGTCAGGGCCGGTCTTGAGGCCTCTGGCGCACGATCGCCACCGCCTCGAGCTGCGAGTTCACCTCCAGCTTGGCCAAAATCGAGCGGATCTGGGTGCGCACCGTGGTCATCGACACCACGAAGCGCTCGGCGATCGCGGCGGCCCGGTGGCCCTCGGCCAACAGGTCGAGCACCTCGCGCTCCCGGCGGCTCAACCGACCCAACTTCTGGTCCAGCTCGCGCTCCTGGGCTCGGTAGCCGCGGTCATGGACCAGCCACTTCTGGTAGTCGACCTCGGTCATCACGGACTGGCCGGCAGCGGCCTTCACCACAGTGCGCAGCAAGATGTCGAGCGAGCTCGACTTGGGCACCGCACCGATCGCGCCGGCCGCAATGGCCGCTGCGGTACTCGGTTGGTCTGGACTGCTGCCGCTGACGATCAGCACCTTCCAGCCGGACTCGCGCAGCGCGGACACCACGTGCGAACCGCGCAGCCACTGACCGTCGGCGCCCTTGCCCAGGTCGAGATCGAGGACCACCAGGCCAGGGACGATCGTGGCGGCGTAGCTGAGGATGGCTTCGTAGCTGTCCGGGGTGACCTGGTGAGCCTCGATACCGTGCCCGCGCAGCGCCATCCGCAACGCGGTGCTGAACAGCTCGTGGTCGTCGACGATCAGAACTGAGTAATCCATCATCCCCCCAGCGGAGGCCGGGCTGACCGCGGTCAGCCACGCCCGACGGTCACCCGGCCCTGGCCACGGTGGCGCCCCGGCTCCCGACGGACTTCGCCTTCGGCACCTCGACAACAACCGTACAACCGGCCCGCACCGATGACGGGGGCCGAATCTCGATCTTACCCCCCTCGGCTTCCAGCAGCTCACGGCAGATGTACAGACCTAGCCCCAGACCCCCGGCGGCCTGGTTGCACGTACCTCTTTCGAACACCGCCTGCTCAAGACCGGCGGGCACGCCGAGCCCGAAGTCGGAGACCCGAAGCCGGATGCGGTCCCGCCGCAAACCCACCTGAACCCGAACCGGGCTGCCCGGCGCGTGGCGGGCACAGTTGGCCAGCACGTTGGACAGCACCTGCTTGAGCACGGTCGGCGAGCCGTCTGCCCAGGGCGAGCAGCCAACGTCACACCGGATGTCCATCCCGGCGCAGCTGCGTAGCGCCACCAGGTCATGAACCATCGGTGCCACCGGGTAGGCGACAGCCTGGTGTGACGTACCGGCTTGCTCATCGACCAGCATCGACTCGAGCCGGACCAGCTCGGCACGCACCGCCTTCCGCAACCCCTGGATCTCCTCGCTCTCCTCGCCCGGTGGCTCGGCCAGCAGCTCTGCCACCTCGGCGAGGCTGGCGAGCCGGCTACGCAGCTCGTCGTCACGTTCCGCGGCCATGGCCAGCCCCGACCGCGCCCGCCGGAGCTCATCCGTAAGGGTTGTCTCGGTGTCGCGCACCGCGCCGAGGGTGCGCCCGGTGAGCTCCACGAGGCCCCAGAGCGCCAGCATCAGGGCCAGCAGCTGCACCCCGGCGAAGCTCAGCGACATCCCGGGCTGGCTTTCGACCACTCGGTAGACACCGGCGGCGGCGAGCGCGGCAAACGCGGTGCCGACCCTGGCCACCGGCCGCGACCGCGCCATCAGCCCGACGACAACCAGCGCCGCGCCGATGGCCACGGCGACGAGCCCGACACTCGCCCGGACCATTGCGTTGCCGGCGATCAGCTGGGCGGTGTCCGGCGCGACCCAGGCGAGCGCCGCGACCACGGCCACCCACAGCAGCCCGGCCGTCAAGATCACCACCGGCCTGGCCCAGGGCCGCCGCCTCGGTCCCAACACCGCGACCCCCAGCAGCACCACTGTGCCGAGATGTGCGGCGAACCGGGTGGCGTCCATCGACGCGCCGGTCCGGCCGAACGAGCCGCTCAGCGTCGCCGCCGGCACCCAGACCACGCCGTAGAGCGCGAACGCGGCACTGATCCAGGCGGCGCGGCGGTCCATCGAGAGCCGGTCCACCACGCCAGCCAGAATCGCCGTCATCGCCGCGCAGGCCGCGCCCACCGAGATCAGAATGAGGGCCAGGTCGCCCTCGGACACCGCGATGCGCAGCCAACTGCTCCGATCCAGAGCGAACACCAGAAGCGCGCCGACGGCCAGTACCACCAGGTCTACGAAGATCGCGAACAAGGACCTGGGGGCCTCCCTGCCCCGCGGGCCGCTCCAGGACGAACGAGCCACCGAACTACCCCCGTGTGCTCTTGCGAGCCACCCCGACACACTCGGCCTGAGACTAGCTCTCGCAACTAAGCAGCGGCAAGCCACGGCTCCCAGGTCGGATGTGGCTCGACGCTCAGCGCAAGCACCCCGCCATGGCCTCGGCGCGGTGCTGACGGCGGCACCCGCAGGGTCCAGCCCAGCTCGCTGAGCAGCCGGTCGGCCTTGCGAGAGTTGCAGGCCCGGCAGGCCGCCACGCAGTTCTCCCAGCTGTGCGTGCCGCCCCGGCTGCGTGGCACCACGTGGTCGATCGTGTCGGCCCGCTTGCCGCAGTAGGCACAGAACCGCCCATCGCGGCGCAGAACGCCGGCCCTGGTCATCGGCACCGACGGGCGGTACGGCACGCGCACGTAACGCGACAGCCGCATCACCGAGGGCGCGATGATGCTCAGGTTCTCCGACCGGAACGCGCCACCTTCCAGCGCGGCCTGGACGCACTCCGCCTTGCCGCTGAGCATCAGCAGCACCGCACGTTTCGCGGTGACCACCGCGAGCGGCTCGAATGTGGCATTGAGCAACAGCACCCGAGTGGTCACCACGTCACCCCCTACCGACCCGCTCGGGCATCAACACCGAGGCGCGACGAGAGGCACCGCGCCCCCCCGGGCAACGGGGCGGCGCGGAAGTGGCAGGGTTGTCGTTCGGGCACCTGGCCACCTCCTCGCGGACAACTGCGCACAGTCGACCATAATCCGCCCCGAATCGCACCTGTGCAGCGCCTCACCCTCGCGTGTCGCACGTCGGACGGTGGGCGAAGCCCTCCGGCCACCCGCGGCGACGCGGATGGACAGCCGTAACCTCAATGCGCGTGGCTGAGCAAACACCTCCGCTGAACCCCGCGTCCCCACCCCCGGCCTGCGCCAACGACTCCGGCACCTGGTGCTCGACGGTCTACGACTGGACCCACAACGACCTGTTGGCCCGCTCCGCCGATCGGCTGGTCGACGGCGGGCTGGCGGTGCTGTTGATCGTGGTGTTGGCGGTGCTGATCCGCGCCGTCCTGCACCGGGCCATCATTCGGCTGGTCCGGGGCGCGGCCAACGGGCAGATTCGGGTGGCCGGGGTGATGCACCGACGAGCCCGGCTGCGCCAGATCGCCGCGCCGCTGCTGTCCGAGCGGCGTGCGCAGCGGGCCAACACCATCGGCTCGGTACTGCGCTCGGTCACCTCGGTGGTGATCCTGGTGGTCTCTTCGACCATGATCCTGTCCGAGTTCGGGCTCGACCTCGCACCCGTGCTGGCCTCTGCGGGCATCGTCGGGATCGCCCTGGGCTTCGGCGCACAGAATCTGGTGCGCGACTTCTTGTCTGGGATGTTCATGCTGCTGGAGGACCAGTACGGGGTCGGCGACATCGTCGACCTCGGCGCGGCAAGCGGTACTGTTGAGGCGGTCGGCCCGCGCATCACCACGTTGCGCGACGTGCGGGGCACCGTCTGGCACGTCCGCAACGGCGAGATCCAGCGGGTCGGCAACAAAAGCCAGGGTTACGGGGTGGCGGTGGTGGACCTGCCGCTGGCGCATCAGGCGGACACCGGGCAGGCCAGTGAGATCGCCGGTCAGCTGGCCGGCGACGTGGTGGCTCGACCGGACATTGCTCCAGACGTGCTGGAGCCGCCCCAGGTGCTCGGCGTGGAGACGGTGACAGCGGAAGGAGTGACGTTGCGGGTGACGGTCAAGGTCAACCCAGGGCGGCAGTTCGCGGTGCAGCGGGCGCTGAACGCCGCGATGACCGACGGTTTCGAAGCCGCCGGCCTGCCCCGGCCGCACCCGGCCCCGCCAACGCCCACGCCCCCGCAGCCCACATCGCCGCAGCCCACATCGCCTTCCGACATGGGCGCATCATGAGCGAACGAGCCAATGTCGTCGTGAGCGAACGAGCCAATGTCACAGCAGCTCCGCGAACGCTGCCGACGAGCGACGGGGGTCGGCAGCCGGCGGGGCGGGGAAAACACAGCGGGGAGGGTTCGTGAGCTCGCCGGCGCAGTTCTACGCCGAGGTCGGCGGCGCGGCGACCTTCCACAAGATCGTGGCGCGGTTCTACCAGCAGGTGGCCGAGGATCCGGTGCTGCGTCCGCTCTACCCCGAGGACGACCTGGGGCCGGCCGAGGACCGGCTACGGATGTTCCTGGAGCAGTACTGGGGTGGTCCACGCACCTATTCCGACCAGCGCGGACATCCCCGGCTGCGGATGCGGCACGCGCCGTTCCGGGTCGGACCGATCGAGCGGGACGCCTGGCTGCGCTGCATGCGGGTCGCGGTCGACGAGGCCGGGCTGGACGACGCGCACCGAGCCACGCTCTGGCGGTACCTGGAGATGGCCGCCGCCAGCATGGTCAACAGCGCCTTGTAGCCCGACCCACGGTGCCGGCCGCGCTGTTTGGCAGGATGACGACCCGTGCAGACCACACCGCGCCCGGACCGCCCGTGGTGTCCGACGCCGTCTGCCATCAGGTGTGTACGTCCGCTCGTTCGCCGACACCAACGCCGACGGAGTTTGAGACCTGGACCTGGTCCCCAACCACACCTCCGAGGATCACGAGTGGTTCCACGCCGCCCTGAGCGCGGCGCCCGGCAGCCCCGAGCGCGATCGCTACCACTTCCGCTACGGCAAGGGTGCGCACGGCGCAGACCCACCGAACAACTGGCCCAGCCAGTTCGACCTGGCGGCGGGCTTGTCCCATTCCGGCCGGCGGGCGAGCTTGCCCGAAGCGCGGTAGCAGATCACCCGCTCACACCTGGCGGTGCGCAGCGCGTCGAGTGGGCTGTCGGTGTTCTGCTCACGGGTCGAGACCCGCGCGTAGCCGAATTGCATACCGCCCATCGTCTCGGAAATGCCCGACACTCCAAGGTTCGCCGCACCGCCTTCATCTTCTCCGCGCAACGATCAGCACATCGATTCGCTGCTTGCGTTCGAGAACGAGGTAGGTCAGCAACCTGCCGTCACCGAAGGCCAGCGTCCGCGCAGGTGCGGCGGGGTTGTCCGGGTTGATGGGTCGCCCGTTCCCCGGAGTCAGAACTGTCATCGCTTCGGCCAGCGCCGGGAGCGCGACCGTCGGCAGTGCGGCGATGTCCTGTTCAGCTGCGGGATCGATGTCGATCTCGTAGCTCATGCTGGCACGGTCACTCGGTGAGCCCGAGCTCCGCGCTCAGCTGGCGCCACGAAACGGCGCCTACGGCTCGGTCGCCCGTGCGTAGACGGTGCACGGCCGCGGCCATCGTCTGTCGTACTCCTGGCGGCCACGCGCCGTCGTCAGCCATGCCACTCGACGCCAGGACTCCAGCAGCTCGTTCACGCCGGTCAGATCCAGCTGGTCTCTGGCGTGGTTCATGGCCGCGTGCCACTACCAGCGCGGCATCAAGATCACCGACAAGGAGATGAATGCGTTCGAGGCCCGCTACCTGCACCGACACGAGTTCCACGGCAAGTGGAACTACACGATGTGCGCCACGAGGCGCCCCGTTGTATCCCCTATCGAGTAGGGAGGAACTTGGAGGAACGTTCCTGGGCCTGATGACTTACCTGGACGTGAAAACTGAAGGGAACGACAGCATGTCAGGAAAGCGGCGGTCGTGTTCAGGCGTACGAAGCGAGGCGCCGTGAGGCCCCAATGCCAGGGAGATGATGCTGTTCGGGTGAGCACGCCGGGTCTTTGGTGATCTTCAGGTTGGTGTACGGAGCGTGATGACGGCCGGGGTCATGGTGGTGGCCCGGCGGTCTGGCCGGGTGCGCCGGGTTCCACGCCCGGGATGGTGCTGCGAGTCGACGGGGGTGCGGGTCGGCGATTGGTGATCAGGCCGCGGTGGCGCTGGTCGTGCTGGCGACGGTGGTGGTGGTGCCGCGGACGTGCACGGTCGCGGGGGTGGTTCGGGTGGTGATGGTGCGGGG
>JALYVZ010000212.1 GCA_030852965.1 Actinomycetota bacterium
CGTAGAGCCTGAACATTGGTCAGCACCAGCACACCGGTGGCGCTGTTGGGGATCGGCTCGTCGCGCAGGCTGACGACCAGGTCCAGGTCGGGCCGCCACTCTGGAGGTACGACCGGATCGTCGCGGAAGATGACGCCGTTCTCGAAGTCCATCCGCAGCCGCTCGAAAACGATCAGGTTGGGCGCGATCACCAATGACGTGGTGGTCAGCTCGGAGCCCGGCTCCCGCAGACGGTGGAAGTACGACCACGCGAGTAGCAGGCTCATCACCTTGGTCTTGCCCGATCCGGTGGCTGCTTTGACCACGTAACGGGGATAGGGGGTGCCGTCCGCCGCTATGGGTCTGCCGGCGAACTGAGCCGCCAATGCGGGCAAGGTTTGGTGTCGTGCGACTTCGAACAGGTAGATGACGGTCTCGACGGCCTCCCGCTGCGCGAAGTAGTAGCGGAACTCCAAACCGTCAGGCGTCTGATGCTCATCAAGAAACCAGTGTTCGAGTAGTCGTGTGGATGTCTCCGAGGCTCCTGGATAGCCGCCGCGTCGCCAGGCGTCGACGTGTTCACGAATGCCGGCGACCAGTGGCGCGGTACTGACCTGGCGACTCGTTGGGAGATCGTAGGGACCGCTCATCTCACTCGGACCTCTACCGCCGTGGTGGTGTCGTTCCCGAAGATGTCCACGACTTTCACGAGGATTGTGTATGTCCCTGGCTCGTCATAGTCGTGGGCCGCGCTGCGTTCGAGTACCCGGTCGGAGCGGGTGCGGTATGACTGCCACTGGTTGTGGAAAGTATCGCCGTAGCCGGCGGTCCCGTAGGTGAAGTCGACCGCCCAGTAGTCCACGTAGTCAGCCCAGCCGGTGATCTTGCCGCGAACCGAGGCCGGTACAAGCTCCGGGTTGGGGAGGACGAAGTCGGTGAGATCGACGGTAACCGTGCGTTTCCGGATTGTGGTGGCAACCTCGACGTGGGCCAGCTCGTGGAACACCACTTCGCCGGATGCCACCACCCGAGCGTCCATGACCTCACGAGGGATCCGCAGGAGCAACAGCGCAATGCCGCGAGCGCGGGCCTCGTCCTGGACCAGCTCGTGCAGGCCCATCTCGAACTCCCAGCCCAGGATGTCCAGCCCGACATGTCCGGCGCCGGTGGCCTCGTCTAGGGTTTCCTTGATCTCGGCGAAGCTGACCGCCGCGTCGATCGCGCCGACATGCACGGCTCGCCGCCCCTGCGTGCCGTGGATGTGTTGGAAGCCCTCGGCCGGCGCGGCTCCATAGAGCTGGACCATGAAATCGAGGTAGGCCCGGACCTGTGGCCCGGTGGTGGTCTCCTGCCAAGCCTGACGTTCGTAACGGCCCAGGTTCGCCACCACGAACGGACGGCACTGCGGGATGTCCAGCAGGCGCTTGCGGGTGGTGTGGATAGCGAATCGGCCCATGTCCACCGCGACCCAGCGGCGGTTGAGTTTCTCGGCAACAGCTGCGGTGGTGCCACTGCCGACGAAGCAGTCGAGCACGATCGAGCCCTCGTCGGAGGAGGACTTGATGATTCGTTCGAGTAGCGCTTCGGGCTTCTGCGTGTCGTAACCAAGGCGCTGTATAGCTTGAGAGTTTATTGCATCGAGGTCGGTCCACACGTCCTGTATTGACATGCCGGATGAATCGTCCAGATAGCGTTTATACTGTGGAACGCTTCCGGGCTTAGTCTGAACAATCCTCCCTTCCAGTATCAACTCGTTCATTCGAGATTGAGAATACCGCCAGTAGCGTGATACGCCCATTACTTTGTAGTATGGGTTTCCTTTTGCCGCGCCGCCAGGGCCAGTCAGGTTGTCCAGACGGTACCTACGGCCGGTCTCTTTATCTACGTGTCGATACTTGGTTGCCAGATAACCTTCGTCATGTGCCACGGTCTGGCGGTTCCAGATGTATGAATCGGACTTTGAGAAGTAGAGGATAGAATCGTGAACTGGGCCAAATTGTCTACCGCCCTGGCCATAGTCCGAGTGCGCGGTGGTCCGCTTCCAAACGATCTCTGCTCGGAAGTTGTCAGCGCCGAAGATCTCGTCCAACAACACCCGAGCGAGGTGGCTGACGTTCGGGGCGAGGTGCAGGAACAACGAGCCCCGCTCGGAGAGCAGCTCCCGCAGCAGCACCAAGCGCTCGTAGAGCATCTGCAGGTAGCTCTCGACGCCCTTGCCCCAGGTGTCACGGTAGGCCTTCTCCTCCAGCACCGAGGACAGCTTGGCGAGATCCTGGTCAGCGGCGTCACCGCCGTCGCCAACCGCGATGCGAACCTTGTAGTCCTGCCGGGAGTCGAACGGCGGGTCGATGTAGATCAGGTCGACTTGGCCGGCCAGCTCGTCGGCGAGCGAAGCGAGTACGTGCAGGTTGTCGCCCCAGATCAGCCTGTTGCGCCAGCCGCCGTCAGGGGCCTGGTCGTAGAACAGCGTGCCCCGGTCGGCGCGCGACGCGTTGACCGTCTCCACGACCTGCAGGGGCAGCCTGAGCCGCGTTGTCTCGGCTCCCTTGCCGTCCCACTCCAACCGCACACCGGGCACCCGAGCCCACCTCCGCATTGTCGACGTGGATCGTCTCACGGTGCGACGACAGAAGCCGTAACCCACCGGAAGGCTGTGGACAACTTGCCTCTTGTGGAGCGTTGCGGAGGCGCGGTGACGGGCCGGCATCGATCGCGGCACTCCGAGCGCTTCGCCTTCAACCGCCAGCGCGGCCGCCACATCGTGGACGCGCATCAAGTGGCCTGAGCCGAGGTGCGCACAGCCGATCGGCAGCACCGGCTGGCCACCATCCCAACCGCGCCCGGTCTGGAGCCCTCCCGGCCGGGGCGGCGGTCTGCCTGCGTGGTCGTCGCCGCCGTACCAGCGAGGAGGAGTCCGCCAAGCCAGAGAGTTGGCGGAGGCGGACGGGAATCGAACCCGCCTGACCGAGGTACTCGGCCACGTCGGTTTTGAAGACCGCGGGGGCCACCAGGCGCCCTGACGCCTCCGCGTGCAGCGTACCGGCGGCCCGCTTATGCAACACCGGGGGCGACGGAAGCGGTCTTCTCCCCTGACCAGCGCATCCTGGTCGCGAAACCTGCAGACCCCTGGCACCATGTTCGCGATCAGTGGGCCCAGGCACCAGGTCTGAGTACTTGGGGCACGATCTGCAGTGGCACGGCCTGCAGTGGCACGGCGTGTGGTACAGCTCGTGGTACGATGAGCCGATGGATCCGCTGCTTGTACGTCTCGTCGATCTGCTCGATGTCGAGGACGCCGAGAGTGTGGGCACCTCCGTTCGACTCCCGACTGCCTTGCGTGACGCGGCGGTGCTGGCAGCCGAACTGGGGTACGTCGGATCGACCACCGAGTTGACGGTCCGTGGTCTGCGGGAGGTGCTTGAGTCGCTGGTTCAGCGGGCCGTGTTGGATGCGCACTACCAGCGGTATCCCGGTGCCCGGCCGGACCTGGCCGAGATCGCGCTCGTGGCTGCCGAGTTGGATGGGCACCCGCTCGCGGCCCGTCCCGACCTCGTTCGACGGGCGGCCGTCGAGATCATCCTGATCGCCGATTACCCCTCGCCCGACGAGGTGCTCAGCTACGCGGCGGGCCTGGCTGCCGCCGCGTGAAGCACCTGGGCGTGGTGGTGCTCGACAACGAGGCGGTGCAAGCGCTCATCACACCTGGCCACCGGAAACACCGCAGAGTGCTGGCCGCCGTGGAGGTGGTTCTCTCCCGGCGCAAGCGTCGGGCCGACTCGGTTCGACTGGTCGTACCGACCGCCGTGCGGGTGGAGGCCGGCTGGGACCGCCGGAAGGCCGGGGCCGCGGAGATCAACCGTCTCCGGGTCGAGGACAGTGCGCTCGATCGTGGGATGGCCGACCGCGCCGCCGCAATCCGCGGTGCGTTACGGGTCTCCGTCGCTGACGCCCATCTCGGCGCGGTGATCGCCGCCCCGACCGCCGCCAACACAGCTGCCGATCACAGCACGATCGCGGTGCTCACCAGCGACGTCGAGGACATCCAGCGGATTGCCGGTCACCTGGGCGCGGATGTGACGGTCGTGGCACTGTAATCGGCGTGACGGAGCGATCGGCTTGACGGACACCCGTGGCGTACGGGCGGGCATCCTGGTCACCGGCAGTGAGCTGTTGACCGGCCGGGTGCACGATCGCAACGGGCCCTGGGTGGCCGAACAGCTGGGTGCCCTGGGTGTCGAAGTGGCTGACGTGTTGCTGGTCGGCGACCGCCGCGACGACCTGTCCGCCGGGCTACGGTTCCTGGCCGATCAGCGGGTCGACCTGATCGTGACCAGCGGTGGCCTCGGCCCGACCGCTGACGATGTCACCGCCGAGGTGGTCGCCGACTTCGCTGCGGTGGCGCTCGAGCTCGACGTGGAGCTGGAGTCGCGGATCGCGATGATCCTGGCGAAATGGGCGGTCCGGGTCGGGTTCGCCGGCGAGCCGCTGACCGCCGCCAACCGCAAACAGGCCACCGTGCCGGTCGGCGCCGTCATCCTGGAGCCGGTCGGTACCGCGCCCGGCCTGGTGGTTCGGGTGCCCGACGGTCCCTTGGTGCTGGTGTTGCCCGGTCCGCCCGGTGAGCTGACCCGGATGTGGGACGCCGGGCTCACGGCCGTGCCGGTGCGGGAGGTGCTGGCCCGCACCGAGCCGTTCGAGGAGATGCACCTGCGGATGTTCGGGCTGCCCGAGTCGGAGATCGCACAGACCCTGCTCGACGTCGGACCGGGAATCGAGGAGGCCGGGGTCGAGGTGACCACCTGCCTGCGCCGCACCGAACTGGAGGTGGACCTGCGGTACCGGGCCGGTGCGCCGGGGGCGGCCGGGGCGGCGGAGAAGCTGGTGGCCGAGATCGAGCGGCGGCACGGTAAGCACCTGGTCAGCCGGGACGGTGAGTCCACCGACGCCCAGGTGGCGCGGCTGCTCGCCAGCCACACGATCGCGCTGGCCGAGTCGTGCACCGGTGGCCTGCTGGCCGGCCGGCTGACCGAGCGGGCCGGGGCCTCGGAGTACGTGGCCGGCGGGGTGGTGGCGTACTCGAACGAGGCGAAGGTGGCTCTGCTCGGGGTGCCGGCGGAGCTGATCGAGGCGCACGGAGCGGTGTCGCCCGAGGTTGCCCTGGCGATGGCGGACGGGGCCCGGGAGCGGTTCGGCGCCGACATAGGGGTGGCGATCACTGGGGTGGCCGGCCCCGGCGGGGGCACCGAGGAGAAGCCGGTCGGTTACGTCTGCTTCTGCGTGACCACCTCGGACGGAACGGTGCGCGCGATGAACCCGGTGCTGCCCGGCGCGCGCGGCGACGTCCGCGACCGATCAACCGACGTCGCCATGCACCTCATCCGCTCGGCGCTCGTTCGCGACTGATCTGGCGTGGGACGAGGGTGCGGATGCCCTTGCTGTGCACGTCGGTGCCCAACATCCCGAGCACGCAGCGGACCCGGGGCCGCCCGGGTGTCGAGTCGGTGACCGGCGATGCACCCGGTGCGGTCACGGTGTGCTCCGGTAGTCGAAGGGTGCGGCGATGACACCGAAGGGGTCGTAGGGGTGTGTCGGGACCAGCGTCTCGATGAAGTCCCGAGCGGCCGACGGTGACCCGCCAGTAAGGTCGTCTGCTGTGCACAATCCCCGCGCTCGACCCATGACGCCGTTCCAGGAGCGTCTGGGCCGGGTTGGGGTGCAGTGGATGACCGGGATGAACATCGTCGCCTACAGGCTGTCGGGAGGCCGGGCGGCGGGCCGGGTCGGCGGAGCATCGTCAGAACCTGTACCGCCCCATACCCAGCCGAGGCCAAGCTTTTCCTCGCCCGCTCGGCGAGTCGTTGGTCAATCTCGACAGTGACCACGTTCTCCGCACCGACGACCGAGGCGAGCAACGCCGCGTTCCAGCCAGTCCCAGTGCCGATCTCCAGCACCCGTTCTCCCGGGCTGCGCGTCGAGAGCGTCCAACATGCCCACGACCACGGTCGGCGTGCTCGCCGAGGACGTTGCTTCCCGGCCAGAACCGTCGGGCAGCGGCTCGCCATCATCAACCTGAGTGACGATCGCGTCGTCCTCAGCTACCAGTCGGGCCCACCGCTGCGGCTCTCGGTTGCGGTCGATCGGCACAAGGTCGCCACCGGCTCGGCCACGATCAAGGTCGTAGATCACTGCGGGGATGAACGGCTCCCGCGGCACGGCGGTCGTAGCCTCCGCCCACCGGGAGCTGATCCGTTCCATGGTCACTTCTTGCCGTGCTTCCCAGGCTCCTTCGGGATCTTCGGATTCGGATTGGGGGACGCGCCGTCCTTGCTCGGGTCGATTGGCGGCTTCGGCTCGTCGTGCTTACCCATCGTTCCTCCAGCTGTCGCTGCTCAGTTCTCCAGCTTGCCGAGCCGTACCCCGGGCAGGGCGGTTCGGACTCTCATGACCTGAAGGCGTTAGACTCCGCTGGTACAGGCAGGCGGACGTCCAAGTCCTCTATGAACCGGGTAACCCTGGCTCGGACCGGGCCTTCGGGATCCTCGATCAGCGCGTGCACCCCGCCCTTGATGCGTCCGGGCTCTGCGACCGCAGTCCCCTGGAAAAGGTCGGTGGGGTAGTAGCCGTCGCAGAGCTGCATGGGTTCGTCATCGACAACGAACAGCCGGCGGCGGACGATGACGGGCACACCTGGTGGGAGTTTGAGCCGTGCGGCGATCTCGGTAGGTGCCGGCGTTTCCTCGACGGCGAGAAGCTTTTGAGTGGCGTGTTGCCCCTGGGTGGCGGCCTCTGCGTTGAGGGTTATTCGTGTGTCCTGAACGTGGAGGAGGGGTTGCTGTAGGTCAGCTTCTTTGACGCGGTGCTGCGTAGACGATGAAGGTTTGGCCCTTCGGTGTCGCCCGGCGGAGGGTGGCATCAAACCGCCCTCATGCCGCGTTGGCTGAAGACCGTCGTGGTGAGCGATGAGGGAAAAGGCGTCGGTAAGGCGTCAGGTAGGGATCGGGAAGGCGAATGTGAGTGAATCGCTGGGAACGTGTCGAAACCTCATTAGGTGACATCAGAACCAGGGCGGGAATAAGGAGGGTTATTCAGCGGCGCTACTGACGTTTCTGTGGGTGACCTTTCATGATCGAGAACTCGCTCGCCGTGGATGTGATGACCTGCGGATACGCTGCAGGCGTCTTGTCGTTCGAGGTCACGGGGGTCTCCGGCGGTGCCGCGCGTTGTGGAGGGCAGGC
>JALYVZ010000213.1 GCA_030852965.1 Actinomycetota bacterium
AGTTCGCGGCGCGGGTGCGGGCCGCCGAGGCCGCCGCCCGCGCCGACGGGCACGATCCGCACAGGTTGAGCGCCGATGACTGGCGCCGCTACTGGCCCAACTGAGGGCTCTACGCGCACACCGAGGCCAAGCTCGGTATCGGCGGAGTGCTCATGGCCCTGCCCGTGCATTGGCTCAAACGACCTGACCGGGACGCCACCTGCGGTTACAAGCCGATGCAGCTCGTGACCGCGGCCCGCGCCGGGCTGACCGTGCCGCCAACGCTGGTGACCAACGTCGCCGCCTCGGTGCGACGGCTCACCCGCGAGCTGGGGGAGGTCGTGACGAAGATGCTCGGCGCTCCCACCATCACCGAAGCCGGCGGCCGCCGGGTCGCCTTCACCGAACGGCTCACCGATGGCATGCTCGCGGATCTCGCCGGGATGGCTCACACCGCACACCAGTTCCAGCGGTGGGCGCCGAAATTGTGCGAGTGGTACTTCTGGAGGTGAGTCCTGGCGGTCAGTACGGCTTCCTTGAGGAGAAGGCGGGTGTCCCGATCACCGCTGCCATCGCCGACGAGCTGGTAGGGGGCCGACGGTGAGCGACTGGAAGGCGAGGGCCGCGAGGCTGGCCGATCAGCTCGTGTCGCAGGGCAAACTGAGGTCACCGGAGTGGATTGCAGCCGTGCGTTCAGTGCCGCGCCATGAGTCGCCGGGCAGGTCTTCTCGGTGGACGTGGATGCGGAGTTGGTCGAGCTGGCCGCGCGGCGGCTGGGGCCCTGCGCCTCGGTGAGCCGGGTTGGGACCGGTTCGGCCTTGACCGTGCGCCGGGACTCCCAGACGGTCTGGCTCGATGATCCCGAGGGAGGCCACCGCTGGCACCTCCCGCCGACGAGCCGACCTTCTCGTGCGGCGCGCGCAGGCTGCGTGAGCGAAGGGGTCGACCTGGCCCAGCCGGTTTAGCTGAGCAGGGTGTCGGCCCAGTGGCCGCCGCGGCGGACTCCGGGGGGTACCGCGAACAGCGCCGAGCCGGTGTGCCGCACGTACTCCAGCATGAGCCGGTCCCGGCTGGACAGTGCTCGCTGCATGGGGACGAACTGCGTGTGCGGGTCACGCATGAACGCGGCGAAGAACAACCCGGCGTCGAGGTGGCCGTTGCCGTCCGCCCCGTCCACGAAGTTGTAGCCCCGACGCAGGATCTTCACCCCGTTGTTGGCCTGCGCCGATGCCAGCCGGATGTGGGCGTCCTGGCCGACCAACGGCCGGCCGTCGTTGCCGGAGACCACGAAGTCGGCCTGGTCGAACTCGCCGGCCTTACCGTGCGGCGCGCCGCTGCCCTTGACCCGCCCGATGATGGCCTCCTGCTCGGCCAGCGAGGTGCGGTCCCAGATCTCGATGTGCATCCGGATCCGCCGGGTCACCAGGTAGCTGCCGCCGTCCATCCAGGACGGGCCGTCACTGGGCGCGACCCATACTTGGTCGCGCAGCGCGTTCGGGTCCTCGGCCTTGATGTTGTTGGTGCCGTCCTTGAACCCGAACAGGTTGCGCGGAGTGGCCTGCGCCGTCGAGGTGGACGAGGTTCGGCCGAAGCCCAGCTGCGACCACCGCACCGCGGTCGTGCCGAACCCGAGGCGCACCAGGTGGCGGATTGCATGCACGGCCACCTGTGGGTCGTTCGCGCAGGCCTGGATGCACAGGTCGCCGCCACTGCGGGCCGGCTCGAGATGATCGCCCTGGAACGCCGGAAGGTCCGCCAGCGCGGCCGGCTTCTTGTCCGCCAGTCCGAACCGGCCGTCGAACAGCGAGCTACCTAGCCCGAGGGTGAGGGTGAGCTGGCTTGGGGGCAGCCCGAGCGCCTCGCCGTTGTCGTCCGGTGGTGCCGCCGGGTTGCCGCCGACCGCTCCGCGCGGAGTGAGCTCGGCACCAGCGGTCAGTCGCTGGGCGGCGGCCGACCAGGTGCGCAGCAGCTCGGCCAACTGCGCCCGGTCGCCGGTGGACACGTCGAGTGCGACGAAGTGCATCCGATCCTGGGCCGGGGTGACGATGCCGGCCTGGTGCTCACCGAAGAACTCGACCGAGTCGGCCACCGGCCGCAGCGGCGAGCCCAGCGAGCCCGAGGTGGCCGCGATCCCGGCGGCGGCACCCGCGCCAGCCAGCGCCACGCCGGCGCCGGCGACCCCAAGCAGCTTGCGTCGGGACATTCCCTCAGTCATGTCAGCTCCTCGCTCGGCCGGTGACACCGGATCTGGTCACGTTTGGCTCACCACGCCGGCGACCTTGCTCACCGGCTCACCGAGCGCATCGACGGCCTTGGCCATTGCCTTGGTGTCCTCCGGGGTGAGCTCGGGGTAGAACTTGAAACCGTCGCCGGAGCGGTACTTCTCCAGCAGTTGGTTCACGGCGGCAAAGCGCTGGTCCAGTACCGGACCGAGCGCTGGGTCCTCCTGGTCGAGCACCGGCCGCAGCGCCGCGACGGCCGCCTGCGAGCCCTCGACGTTGCCCTTGAAGTCCCAGAGATCGGTGTGCGAGTAGCGGTCCTCCTCGCCGAGGATCTTTTTTCTGGCTACCTCATCGAGCAGCTCCTTGGCGCCGTTGGCCAGCTGCACCGGGGTCAGCTCCACGGTCTTGACCCGGTTCTGCAGGTCCTTGATGTCGGCCACCAACTGGTCGGCGATCGCGCCGGAGTCGGCCTTCAGCCCGTCCACCCAGAGGTCCTTCTCCAGTCGGTGGTAGCCGGTGAACTGCACGCCTGGGCCCCGCTCGTCATCCTCTCGGCCGTCGACTTTGGGGTCGATGTCGCCGAACGACTCCGCGACCGGCTCGATCCGCTCCCAGTAGGTGCGGGCCAGCGGGAACAGGGTCTTGGCCTCGTCGGTCTTGCCGGCCTTGACCGCGTTCGCGAACTCCTCGGTCTTGGGGACCAGCGCGTCGACCTGCGCGGTGACGTAGCGCCGGTAGCTCGCGGTGGCCTCGGCCAGCTTGGCGTTGGTGTCGGTGGCGCGGGCGGCCTGGCCGGTGACCGTGAATGGCGTGCGGATGCCGGTGCCGACCATGCGCGGCTTGCAGGCCGCGGTGTAGCCGCCCCCGTCGGGCAACTCGACGAGCAGTGTGCGACTGAGGCCTGGACCGATGTTCTCCACCTCGCCGACGATGTGGTCGCCGGCCCCGTAGAGGTAGAACTCGGTGACCTTGGCGCCGCTGTTGGTGATGCTGAAGGTGATCGCGCCCGCCGGTGCCTCGGGCTTGCTCAGCGCGCAGGCGGTGTCACTCGCGGCCACCGCGATCGCACCGGCGGCTTCCGGCGGGCCGGCCTGGGGTGCGACGGAGCAGCCGCTCACCAGGGCCGCGACGGCCAGCGCCGCCGAGGGAACGGTCAGCGAACGGGTGGATGCGGGCGACATGGCTCTCCTCCAGGTTGAATGCGAGCGGAGATCTCCCACAATCGAGTAGTCAGTGCAGGCTAACCGCATATTGGACAGGCTAACTTAAGACAACGCCAGACTCCACCGGCCGGGAAGATCTCCTCACATCGGCCCAGTTGTGCTGCGTGACTCGGTCGGTCAGTTCGTGCGGTTCCGCGAACTGAGTGATCTACCTTGCTAGTATGATAGGTTTCTTAGGTGGCTGGTGATCTGAAGCAGTTCAACGTGTATCTGCCGGTCGAGCTCATTCGGGAGCTCAAGCACCACGCCATTGAGACCGAGCAGTCGCTGTCAGCCCTGGTGGCCGACGCGCTGCGCCAGTACCTCGCAGACGGGCCGAGCAGGCCGCCCGCCCGATAGGAGACCTGACATGACGACCAAAGGCACCGAAGGCATCGAAGGTGTGTTCGTCGAGACTCACAACTGGGGTAAGGCGACCAAGTTCTTCCAGGCGCTCGGGTTCGACATCGAGTTTTCGACCGACCACGCTTCGGGGCTGCTCAGGCACAGCGAAGGGCCCTACGTCTTCGTCGCTGAGGTGCCACCGAACCGACAGCCCCAGATCCAGGTCGTTTTCAAGGTGGCCGACGCCGAGTCGTTCCATCTCGACCCTGCGCTCGAGGTCATCACCCCGTTCGAGGACACCCACTACGGGACCAAGGAGATGACCGTCCGCGATCCCGATGGGCGGGGCTGGAGCCTTCAGGCCCCAGCCAAGGAATAGGAGAGGACACCGTGTGTGACAAGCGGACGGCGACACCGGAGAGCACGGCGGTGCGAGTCGCCCTGTGGCGGGCTCTGCACGTCCAGATCGATCCGGCGCCGCATGTTCTCGAAGACGAGATTGGCCTGCGGCTGGCGGCCCCCGACGACAGCTGGCGCCGCCGCCCAGATATGGACCCTCATGCCACGAGCGGCTTCCGAGCGTCCATCGTGGCCCGTGCTCGCTTCGTCGAGGATCTGGTCGCCGAACAGGCTGGCCACGGCGTCAACCAGTACGTCATCCTCGGAGCCGGCCTCGACACCTTCGCCCAGCGCAGACCTGAGCTCGCGTCCCGCCTGCGGGTCTTCGAGGTCGACCAGCCTGGTCCTCAGGCCTGGAAGCGCCAACGCCTGCTCGGCCTCGGCCTGGGCATCCCCGAGTGGCTTCGGCTCGTGCCGGTCGACTTCGAGGCGGGCTCGTCGTGGTGGGACCAGCTGGCGGGCGCCGGCTTCGATGCAGGCCAGCCCGCGGTCGTGGCCTCTACCGGGGTCACCATGTACCTCACCAAGGACGCCATCGCGGCCACCCTGCGCCGGGTCGCGACGCTCGCTCCCGGCTCCACCCTGGCCATGACATTCTTGCTGCCTCTGGAGTTTGCCGAGGAACAGGAGCGCCCCCTACGCCACGCGACCGAGGAAGGTGCCCGAGCAGCCGGGACGCCCTTCATCAGCTTCTGCACTCCGCCGGAGATGCTGGCGCTGGCCCGCGACGTCGGTTTCAGTGAGGCCCGGCATGTGTCGGCGGACAGTCTTGCCCAACGCTACTTCGCCAGCAGGACCGATGGCCTTCGGCCGCCGGCAAACGCAGAGGAGCTACTGGTAGCGACTACCTAGGGTCGAGGCTCGATCGCTGACATGTCAAGAGATCATCATCGAGAAAGAGGTAACACCGTGCTGCTCGACGGCATCAACCACATCGCTTGGCTGTCCAGGGACGTCGACCGCCTGGGCCGGTTCTACGCGGAGGTGTTCGACGCGGAGGTCGGCCCGACGCGCCAGCTCACTGGTCGTGCAGCGCCATCCGGGCCCGTACCTCGCCGAGCGCCTCCTGGTACTCCGGGCGGGGGTCCATGGCCGCGGCCATCCGCAGCTGGGCCAACGACTCGGTGAGCCGGCCCTGCCGTTGCAGCGCCTTGCCCAATGCGAAGCGCGCAAAGTGGTCCGCCGGATCGATCTCCAGCACCCGGGTGAACGCCGCCTCGGCGCGGCGCAGCTGCGCGGAGTCCAGGAAAGCCCGACCGGCCAGCAGCTGCACCGACACATCGTCGGGCTGGGCAGCCAGTACCGGCAGCAGCGCCTGCACCGCATCCAACGGCCGCCGCTGGGCCAGCAGCTGCTCCGCTCGGCGAAAGGACTCGAAGGTGCCAGGTCCTTCGTCGTGGTGGGGTCCGGAGAAGGGAGCGTGCGTCATGGTCGTGCCAGGTTAGGACGAATCCCGGGCGGACGTCGAGGCCCGCGCGCGTCGGCCGGCTCGGTGCCGTGGCCGCGAGCTACGCTCCAGGTCGGTGTCAAACCTGATTCCGTGTCAACGCTGATGCCGTGTCAGTGCTGATGCCTCGGCCGGCGACCGCTGGCCTCAGTGCTGATGTCTCAGCCCGACCCGGTTAGGAGCTGATGTGGCCGTCATCGAGCAGGTCGGTGCTCGCGAGATCCTGGACTCGCGGGGCAACCCCACCGTCGAGGTGGAGGTCGCGCTGGACGACGGCACGCTCGCCAGGGCCGCCGTGCCCTCGGGTGCCTCCACCGGTGAGCACGAGGCCGTGGAGCTGCGCGACGGGGACCAGCGGCGCTACGGCGGCAAGGGCGTCGAGCGTGCTGTCGCCGGAGTGCTCGACGAGATCGGCCCGGAGCTGATCGGGGTGGACGCGGTCGATCAGCGGGTGGTGGACCAGAAGCTGGTCGACCTCGACGGCACCCCGGACAAGTCACGACTGGGCGCCAACGCGCTGCTCGGGGTGTCGCTGGCGGTGGCCAAGGCGGCCGCCGAGTCGTCCGGGCTGGAGCTCTTCAGGTACGTCGGCGGGCCGAACGCGCACGTGCTGCCGGTGCCGATGATGAACATCATCAACGGTGGGGCGCACGCCGACTCCTCGGTCGACGTGCAGGAGTTCATGATCGCGCCGATCGGCGCGGAGACCTTCCGGGAGGCACTGCGCTGGGGCGCGGAGGTCTACCACTGCCTGAAGTCGGTGCTCAAGTCCAAGGGGTTGGCCACCGGGCTGGGCGACGAGGGTGGGTTCGCCCCGGACCTGCCCGGCACCAGAGCGGCGTTGGACCTGATCGGCACCGCGATCGGCCAGGCTGGCTTCGAGCTGGGCCGGGACGTGGTACTGGCGCTGGACGTGGCGGCGACCGAGTTCTTTGTCGACGGCAGCTACGCCTTCGAGGGCAGCAGACGCGGCGCCGCTGAGATGACGTCGTTCTACGCCCAGCTGCTGGACAGCTACCCGCTGGTGTCCATCGAGGACCCGCTGTCCGAGGACGACTGGGACGGCTGGCAGGCGCTGACCGCCGCGCTGGGCTCGCGCACCCAGCTGGTCGGCGATGACCTGTTCGTGACCAACCCCGAGCGGCTGGAGGACGGCATCTCCCGCGGTGTCGCGAACGCCCTGCTCGTCAAGGTCAACCAGATCGGCACCCTGTCCGAGACGCTGGACGCGGTGACCCTGGCGCACTCCTGCGGCTATCGCTGCATGATGAGCCACCGCTCCGGAGAGACCGAGGACACCACGATCGCCGACCTCGCGGTGGCCACCGGGTGCGGTCAGATCAAGACCGGGGCGCCGGCGCGCTCGGAGCGGGTGGCCAAGTACAACCAGCTGCTGCGGATCGAGGAAACCCTCGGCGACGCCGCCCGGTACGCCGGCGACGTCGCCTTCCCCCGGTTCGCGCCGGCCGACTGACGAGATGTCACCCGAGCCGGCTCGCTCCCGACGTCGAGGCGGCCCCCGGTCCACCGGTGGTCGCTCGGCCGCTCGTTCGGCGTCGGGGGCCCGATCGGCGACCACCGGTGGTGTGCCCGGCCGGCCTGGAGCGACCCGGGGC
>JALYVZ010000214.1 GCA_030852965.1 Actinomycetota bacterium
AACCACCCCTGACCCGGCCCGTCCTCCGAACTGCGCAAACTCTCTCGTTAGTTCAGTCAACAGGTAGACCAGAGCGGCCTGGAGTAGGTGCAGCGCCAGCATCGACACCTCCTGGTTCTCCTTGTCGGCTCCGGTCAGCGCCCCATTTTTGCCGTAGAAGAGATCCGCGTTGGCGGAGTTCCAGTTCTCCACCACCTGCAGCCCCTCGTGGATCTCCCGGCGCAGCCCCTCGCAGGCCAGATACTCGGCCACAAAGACAGTTTTCACGGCCCGGCCGAGTTCTTCCAGGGCCCGGTAGGTGGGGTGTTTCGGACCGCCGCGGGTGAAGCGCCGCAGCACCTGCTCGGCCTCGGCGGTGCCCAGCCGCAGCGCGGTGGCGTACTTCACCATCTGGTCATACTGCTGAGCGATCAGCTCCCAGTTGATCACCTGCGGGGAGGTCATCGCAACCAGACACGCCGCCACCGGCTCGTCGACGTCGACACGCGCCAGCTTTTGCTTGGAGATGTTCTTCATCCGCGGCAGCAGCTTAAAACCCAGCAAATGTGAGAACGCGAACCCGATCAGGGACTGGCCATGAGTATCGGTATACTGGCGGTCGATCTCGACGTTGGCGCAGTGCCGCAGGACTCCTTCGATCATCGCAGCAACCTCCGACGCCGAGCACGATTTCAATTGCGAATACACGCACAGCGATTTCTTTTCGACGTGCCAGTAGATCATGACGCCGTAGCCGCCATACCGGATGTGGTATTCGGTCATCATATTACTCGACCACGAGCCGAACTTCTTGGCATCCGATGCGCAGGCGGTGCCGTGTCCCCACCATAGTGGATCGCGTGCGGCCAGGGTTTCGTTGACCACCACGGCAAGCGCATTGCGCAGGTTGTCGCGGTTGACGAACAGGTACCGGGTGGCGCGCAGCGTCGCCTCGGTCTCTCCGTGATTGCCGGCGGCGGCGATCCGTTTGATCCCGATATTGGTGGCCAGGCTATGCAGGACTAACAGCAGCCTTTTGCGGATCACCGGCCGCGGGGTCGTCTCGCGAGTGGCGACCGAGGAGAACGCGTCGGTGAAACGGGTGTAGAAGTCGGTCTCCTTGAGGAAATCCAGCAGGTCGATCACCCCCCACCGGCGGGCGACCTCGGCGTGCAGCGCCGCCAGGTTGGGCGGCACTGGCAGCTTGGCCAACTCCGGGACGTGCCACCGGGACTCGCCACGGACCTTCTTGACCTTCACCCCACCGGAGCGGTTCTTTTCGATCGCCGTGGCCAGCTCCGCCCTCCGCGACCGCATCAGGTCCTTCAGGCCGGCGATGAACTCACCCGCATCCAAGGGCTGGTTCAGGTTCTCGTAGTGGACGTCGCGGTTGTCCTCAAAATCGCCCGGCAGATCCTCTTCGGGATTACGCCACCGGGCGGCTCCCGCCACGTAGATTTCCCGGCGGCGCACCGCGTCGGCTAGCGACACCAGCACGCACAGCTCGTAGGCGACGCGCTCGATGCGGCCCTCGGAGTCCACGATCGCGTCTATCCACCCCTCCGGGACGACACCCTTGATCGGCACCTTGTCGACCGCGGCGTAGTGCTTGACCTTGTTGTCCACCCCGGCGTAGGTGTGCAGCAGATCCAGCGCGTCCATCACCGGCCGGTAGGCGGTGTTGTTGCACTTGAATTCCAACGCCGCCAGCAGCTTGGGCAACATCCTGCGGTAATAATGGGAATAGGAGCTGGTCAACACCGTCCTCACCCGCGCCTTGAAGACCTTCTCATCGACCTTGGCCTCGGCCACCAGGCGCCGCAGCGTCACCTCGTCCACCACCGGAAAGACCACTTTGCGGACGGTGTCATCGGGCCGCTTGATCGCCGCCTCCGCGATGCGGAACAGCTTGCCGGTCTTGCCGTGCACCTTCATCGCCTCGGCGCTGATCTGGTTCTCCACCTTGCGCACGGCCCGGGTGTTGATCCGTGCGACCAGCTGGATCAACAGATCCACCAGCGCGTCGGTGATCTCGCTCGTCCGCGCCCAACCCAACGCCGCCAGCAACGTCAACCGCACCGGCGCAGGGTTCGCGAGAAAATCCGACGGGTAACACGCTGCCGCGCGGGCCCGCCACGCCGCCACCAGCTTCTCCGAACACCCGCCGAACAGATCCCCGGGCAACCCCAGCGCCTTCGCCCGCCCCAACTTGACGATCTCCTCCAACAGGGTTTCCAACCCCAACGGCCCCGGATCGGACTTCAACTCCGCCAAAAACCCCTCCCGGCCTGCGGCGAGTTCCTCCAACCTCTCGATCGAGTCAGGTGTGAGCCGGCCGACGACCTCAGCGCAGAACCCCTTGTCGAATCGGGATCGGGCACCCCCCACGATCCGCTCCAGGCGCCCCGGCGGCTCAATACTCAGCTTGCGGCACCGGGCCAGCATCGCCGCCCGCACCCCGTCATCGGTCAGCACCACCGGACAGATCTCCGCGGCCAGCCACTCGATCAGACTCTCCTCGTCCTCCCGGGTGGTCTCCCGGAACCCCAGCGCCTCGCGGATCTGCGCCCGATGCCGCTCGATCGACCGGCCCGACCAGTCGTACTCACCCAAACGCGCCGGATCCACCTTCACCTGACCCGCCACGTAATCGACCGCGGCCTTGGGCACCTCCCCAGCGTGCCGGGGGAACCTGGCCTCGATCGCGAAAAACTTCAGGATCAACGCAAAGCCCAGCCGAGTCGCCCCCGTCTTGTTACCCACCAACCGCCAGTCGCCATCCAACAACGTCCAGGCCTCGATCAGCTCTTCCGGCTCCCACTCCCGACGCACCACACGCACCCTTCGCCCGATCCGTCCCACAGAACAGGAACACGATCACGCGAGACTAAATGATCACGACACGTAACCGAGACCGAACTCATCGCTACCTGGCGGCTGGGGACACGTTCGGGAGAACGGGGCCGTGACCTGGGCGGCCGGCGGGTGGGCATCCCGCTGGAGGCGGGGGTGGCGCGACCTGGCCCGGCGCGGACTGGCTCACAGCTGGCGGGTAGTTGCTGGCGTAGCCGGCTGGCGCTATCGGCCCTGCGGGTGCGCCGGTACCGCCGGTCAAGACTGCGGTGAGGATCGCGCCGAGTGCCAGTCCGCCAACGCCGGCACCGATGATGGGCAGTGAGAGCCGCGCCCGCCACCGCCTGCGTCGGGTCGGTTCGCTGGCCTGCTGGCCTGTGACCTTGTTCGGTTGATGGCGTGGTTTCTTGGGCGCTAAATGGCGTCTACTGGGTGCCGACGATCAGCGACTCGCGGGCGGTTTCGACGACCTCGGAGGTGGCGTCTCAAACAGCCTGTCGGGGGACGCTGCGATCATCTGTGCCGTTGTAGTGCCGTTGTCAGGCTTTGAACGAATGCAGCTGGACTGTGCCGAGCGCTTGCTCCGCGCCGAACTCCTCGAAAGTGTTGACGTGGTGGAAGCCAAGGCGGATGGCGAGCTTCAGTGAACGCTGGTTAGCCGTCTGGGTCACAACCAAGACGGGCTGGTCGGGGAGTTCGGCGGCGGCCGCCCGCAACGCGACCGTTGCGGCTTCGAACGCGAGCCCCACGCCCCACGCACTGCGCCGCAGCACATAGGACAGTTCCAGTTCCTCGCCCTCCTCAGTGATGTGTCCGGGCCGGTCGGCGGACCGACGGTCGAGCATCAGGGTTCCGATGAGTCGGTTCGTCGTGTTGTCCGCGATGACGTAGCTGCCAGGCTTGGATGTCGTGTTGGCGGCGCCGAGCGTGTCGAGGTACTGCTTGACATCGCTGCGGGGCCTCGGACCGCCGAGGTATGTCCGAACCTCATGATCGGTGAAGAGCTCGATGAGCCCTTCGCGGTCGGTGTCGTGCGCTTTGCGCAGAAGGAGTCGATCCGAGGTGATTTCCATGGCGGACAGCGTGAGCAATCGGCTCATGGGACCCCATCCTGGCTGAACGCGCTGATGTCGCACCGCGCCACCCGGGGTGCGGCTGGAACGTGCCCGCGCAGAACGGGGCCTCATGCTCCCTTCTACGTGTCTTGGTAACGATCGTTTGCTTAACACCTCCGGCGGCCAGATGTTTCCGCAGGTGACACGTGTAACGCGTGTCGTGTACTCGGCTACGTCACATTCTCGGGTGTTCGCGATACGGTCGGCCGTGCGGATCGGCGTGGCCCGGGTGTCCACCCGTGACCAACATCCTGAGGCTCAGCACGATGCGCTGGCCGCGGCCGGTTGCGATCAGATCTTCGTCGACAAGGCATCGGGCAAGCTGGCCCGGCGCCCCGGGTTGGATAAGGCTCTGCTGGTCGCGCGGGAGGGCGATCAGCTCGTCGTCACGAAGCTCGATCGACTCGGTCGTTCGTTGGAGCATCTGATCGAGCTGTCCAAGGAGCTTCAGTCCCGCGGGGTGGATCTGGTGGTGTTGGACCAGGGCATCGACACCTCCACCCCGGTTGGCAGGCTCTTCTACTCCATTATCGGGGCGATCGCGGAATTCGAGCACGCCCTCATGTCAGAGCGGACGAGGGACGGGCTAGCCGCGGCGCGGGCGCGTGGTCGCACCGGTGGGCAGAAGCCGAAGCTGGGACCGCGGCAGGTGCGCCTGGCCCGGCAGATGTATGACGAGACCGGCGCCGATGGCAAGCGGAAGTACACCGTGGCCCAGATCGCCGCCGAGTTCGGTGTGACCCGCCCCACCATCTACCGGCACCTGGCCAAGACCACCACCGAGGTGAGCACGTGACCCGCCCGGACCAGGCGCCGGCGCAGCTGGTCGAGCTGTCCGATGCGCGACGGAAGCAGGCGATGAGCCGTTGGGCGCTGCTGCGTCCGCATCTCGAAGATGGCGTCGCGCTGGCCGCGCTCGCGCGCCAGGCGGGGGTGCCGTTGCGCACCGCCCAACGGTGGCTGGCTCAATACCGCGAGTGCGGGCTGGTGGGGCTGGCCCACCAGCCCCGAAGCGACCGGGGTGCACGACGCTTCCCCGAGGAGTTGATCAGCTTGATCGAGGGGCTGGCGTTGTCGCGGCCACCACCGAGCGCGGCCGCGATCCATCGACAGGTCAGCACCGTCGCCCGAGACCACGGGTGGCCAGTGCCGGGCTATGACACCGTGTACGACGTAGTGACGGGGTTGCCCCCGGACCTGGTGCTGCTGGCCCACGAGGGTGTCAAGCGTTACCGGGAGGTGTTCGACCTGATCTGCCGTCGCGAAGCCGACAGACCCAATGATATGTGGCAGGCCGACCACACCCAACTCGACTTGTGGGTGCGGGAGCCCTCGGGCAAACCTGCCCGCCCGTGGCTGAGCGTCATCGAGGATGATCATTCCCGCGCGATCGCCGGGTACGCGGTCAACCTCGGCGCCCCGTCCGCGCTGAATACCGCCCTCGCCCTGCGACAGGCGATCTGGCGCAAGGCCGATTCACGGTGGCACGTCTGTGGCATCCCCGCCGTGTTCTACACCGACCATGGCTCGGATTTCACCTCGCGGCACCTCGAGCAGG
Source organism: Actinomycetota bacterium (assembly GCA_030852965.1). Taxonomy (GTDB): domain Bacteria; phylum Actinomycetota; class Actinomycetes; order Mycobacteriales; family Pseudonocardiaceae; genus Pseudonocardia. The sequence continues at coordinate 5,506 of JALYVZ010000214.1, forward strand.
TCACCGCCGACCTGAAGATCCGTGCGGTGTTCTCCTACCACGGCCAGCCCCGCGGCCGCGGCAAGATCGAACGCTACATGGACACCATCAACCAGATGTGCCTCTCGGCGCTACCTGGCTACGCCCCGCGCGGCACCCCCGCTCGCGCCGAGCAGGCCCAGTTGAGCCTGAGCGAACTGGACGCGGCGATCGGGGCGTTCATCGTCGGGGTCTACAACCACCGGCCCCACGGCGAAACCGGGCAGCCACCGCAGCAACGGTGGGAGGCCGGCGGGTTCTTGCCGCAGCTCCCTGACTCGCTGGAGCAGTTGGACTTGTTGCTGCTCACCGTCGCCAGCCCTCGCAAGGTTCACCCCGACGGCATCCACTTCCAATCCCTGCGCTACCTCGACCTCGTCCTGTCCGCTTACGTCGGCGAATCGGTGATCATCCGCTATGACCCCCGGGATCTGGCCGAGATCCGCGTGTTCCATGACGGGAAGTTCCTGTGCCGGGCGATCTGCCCCGAACTGGCCGGGCAGAGTGTGGACATCAAGGACATCGCCGCGGCCCGCAACGCCCGCCGCCGGGACCTGAACAAAGCCCTCGGAGAGCGGGCCAGCGTGGTGGACCGACTGCTGCACGTACACCGCGCGCCGCAGCCCGACCCGCCCACCTCGACGCCGGCCACAAGCCCGTCCGAGCAAACCCCGCCAGTTCACCGGCCGCGGCTCAAGCGGTACCGAGAGGAGTAGCTCAGGTGGACCCCGCAACCGGCTCCGCGACACTGCAGGCACCGACCACCACCAGCAACGGCGTCAGCGCGGCAAACGGCCAACCCTAGGCCATGCTTGCGGTGCCCCGGCCGTTCATCACAACCAAAGAGCACCGCCGCTTCACCGAGTTCGCCGACGCCGTCCGCCGCGATCGCTACATCGGGCTGTGTTACGGGCCTCCAGGCGTGGGCAAGACCTTGTCGGCCCGCCACTACGCGGACTGGGACATCGTGGACCGCTACCTCGGGTACCACGCCTACCTCAACCAGTCCAAGCCAGGGGCGGTCCCGATACCTCCTGAGCTGACCCGCTCGCGAACGATCGTCTACACGCCCACGATGCACAACACACCACGGACCGTCGACACCAAAGTGCGCTACTACCACGATCGGCTCAACTGGGCGATCCAGTCCATTCTCGACCCCGATACCGGCCCCAGCATCGAATTTGACCTCCGTTCCCAGGTCAACACCGAACTGCTCATCGTCGACGAGGTCGACCGCCTGAAAACCCCCAGCCTGGAACAAGTCCGTGATCACTACGACCGAACGGGCATCGGCCTGATCCTCATTGGCATGCCCGGTATCGAAAAGCGCCTGGCCCGCTACCCCCAGCTCTACAGCCGCGTGGGTTTCGTCCACCACTACCGGACGCTGTCTGCCACCGAACAAGCCTTCATCCTGGCCAGGCACTGGCCCCATCTGAACCTGGCCGAGCCCAGCGCCGCGAACGACTACACCACCGTCGAAGCCGTCGCCGCGATCGCCCGCATCACTGGGGGTAACTTCCGCCTCATCAACCGGCTGATCGCGCAGATCGAACGCATCCTCGAGATCAACCAACTCAGCACCATCACCACCGAGGTCGTCGAAACCGCACGCGAGTCACTGATCGTCGGCACCCAGTAGACGCCATTTAGCGCCCAAGAAACCACGCCATCA
>JALYVZ010000215.1 GCA_030852965.1 Actinomycetota bacterium
GTCCGCGACGGCGTTGTGGGCACGGACGCGGCGGGCGGTGTCTGCACCGACGCCGGAGGCGCGGACGTCGGAGGCGGCATCGGCGGCCGGGCAGCTGGCGGGAACGGGGGCGCCAGAGGCTTGATGCGCTGGGACTCCGGAGGCGGTGACTCGACGCGCGGTGGCGTGGGTGCCGGGGCCGGCGGCTTGACAGCGGGCACCGGAGCCGCACTCCGTCCCCGTCCGTTCCTCGGGCTGTGTCCGTTCGGAACCGGCCCGGTCACCTGGCCCAAGCCGGGTATGGCGGCGGGCCATGGTGCTCTGGCCGCCACCCGCGCCAGAGTGGCGGCACCGAGCGCAACGGCGTACTTGGGGTGGGTGTCCACCATGATCGGACGGCCGAGCGCCGCGGAGACCATCTCGGCCACCAACGGGATTCGGGAGGAACCGCCGACCAGCAGCACGGCGCTGAGGTCCTCCGGTGCCACCCCGGCCGACCGAAGTGTGCGGGAGAGCGCCTGGATCGTCGACTCGATCGGCGCTCGGACCATCCCCTCGAAGTCCGCGCGGGTGATCGGGACGTTGACGTGCTGACCGGGCAGGAACAGTGGCAGGATCGTCTCGTCGTCGATCGACAACGCCTCCTTGGCCAGCACACAGTCCTGCCGTAGCCGGGCCAACGCGGTGACCGTCTGTGGGTCACGCATGTCGAGCTCAGTCAGCGCGCCGCCCAAGGTGTAGTTGACGAAGCTCAGGATGGCCTCGTCGAAGTCCACCCCGCCGAGGCGTTCGATGCCCTCCGGGTTGCCCAGGATCTCCACGCCGTCGGCCCTCTTGCGCAGCACGGTGGCATCGAAGGTGCCGCCGCCGAGGTCGTAGACCGCGACGATCTCGTCCTCTTCGAGGTCCCGGGTCGCCGCATAGTGTGCGGCCGCCGCCTCGGGCTCGGTGGTCATCAGGGCGTCGTCGAGCCCCACGGAGGTCGGCACCTGTTCGAACAGCCCACGGCGGAACGGACCCCAGTTGGCCGGGTGAGTCAGCACCACGCGTTCGGGCTGCTGGCCCTCGGTCTGGGTTACCCGGGTGAGCACGTCACGCAGCACGGCGGCGAGCAGGTCGGTCACCGCGTGTGGCGTGCCACCGAGCATCACGGGGGTGGGGTCGCCGATGCGCCGTTTGAACTCCCGCCCCACCCGGTCCGGGTTGCTGATCGAACGTCGGCTGGCCGCCTCGCTGGTGACGATCACCCCGTCCTCGCGCAGGTACACCACGGTCGGCGTGACCACCGTCCGGTCGCCCAGGGTGAACGTCTCGACCCGCGTCGGATATGCGACCGCGGCCGCCACAAACGTGGTGCCGAGGTCGACCCCAAGGCTGTAACCCATGGTGTGTACTCCCTGCTGCGCGCCAGGTCATGTTATGTGCGGCAGCCAGCTGATTCGACGGTCGGGTGGTTACGCTGCGGTCTCAACCTCCGGGACACGCGCTACGCCGCGAGCAGCAGCGCACGGCCAGACTCGGTCAGGCGGGCCGGGCCGGGGTCGGTCAGGCGGGCCGGGCCCGGGTCGGTCAGACCAGTGGTCGGGCCGGCGATGAGGCCGGCGTCGGCCAGCCTGGGTCCGACGAACTGGTCGGCACAGCAGAGCCCGTCGATCGTCAGAGTGTCGGCGTGCGGACCCGACACGGTGCAGCGGCCGGCGGCAACCGCCTTGAGCACTGCCCGGTCCCGGTTGGTCAGGGAGCTGATCGTGGTCATGGTGCCGCTCCTTTCTCAGTGGCCGGTCCGGTCCTCAGACCCCGGTGTCCGGGCTCTTCTCCGACACTGAGAAGCATCGCGTCGTTGGCGACGACGAACCATCGAGCAGTCCCCACACCCACTCGGTGAAGACCCGCCGACCACGGGTAGGGGTAACCCCTAGCCGCCGCGCAACGTCCTGACCACGGTGAAGGCCAGGTAGGCGACCACGATGGCGAGCGCGATCAGGCCCACCCAGTTCAGCAGGGTGCGTCCCAACGAGCTTTCGGGGCCCGCGGCCTGCGGCTGCCACTGCTGCGGGTACTGGCCGGGGTACTGGCCCTGGCCTCGGTACTGGCCCTGACCGGGATACTGGCCCTGGTTGGGGTGCTGCTGACCGGGGTACTGGCCATGGTCCGGGTACTGGCCCTGCTGACCCTGGCTCGGGAACTGACCCGTGCCGGGATACTGGCCCGGACCAGCCTGCTGCCCCTGGTTCGGGTACTGCTGACCGGGGTACTGGCCCTGGTTCGAGTACTGGTCCTGGCCCGGATGCTCGTTCGACTGTAGGGCGGGTTGCTGTTGGGTCGGGTGGGTCCAGGGAACCGACATCGGCCCGGACGACTCGACAGCCGGGATTCCGTGCGGACCGGTCTGCGGGTAGCTCGGTGCCGGAGCCACCGGCTGGTACTGGGGCGGCTCCGGAGCAGTCGGAGGTGATGGCCGCCGGGGCTGCTCGGCCGCCGATTGGGGTTCGCCAGGCTGGGGTCGGGGTTGGGGCCGCGGACGGGGTTGCGGAGACGGCGTCGGGCCGGCGACCAGGGCCGGCGGCGGGATGGGCGCGACCGGGGGTGTCGGCATGCCCGGGGATGTCGGCATGCCCGGGGATGTGGGTGCGACCGGGGGTGTCGGCATGCCCGGGGGTGACGGCATGCCCGGGGATGTGGGTGCGACCGGGGGTGTGGGCATGGCCGGGGCCGTCGGCATGCCCGGGGGCGCGGCCGGGGCCTGGGCCTGACGAGGGCCGACCACCGAGGCGATGGTGGCCGCGCCGAGCGCCACCGCGTACTTCGGGTGGGTGTCCACCACGATCGGCCGGCCGAGCTCGTCGGAGACCATCTGGGCCACCAGCGGGATCCGGGAGGATCCGCCGACCAGCAGCACGGCGTTCAACTCATCCGGCTCGACCCTGGCCGAACGCAGCGTGCGCGACAGCGCGCCGATCGTCGACTCGACCTGCGCCCGCACCAGCTTCTCGAACTCGTCGCGGCTGATGCGCACGTCGAAGTTGCGGCCCGGCAGGAATACCGGGATCAGCGTCTCGGTGTCCACCGAGAGGCTTTCCTTGGCCAGCACGCAGTCCTGACGCAGCCGGGCCAGCGCGACAGCGATCTTCGGGTCCCGAATGTCCAGGTCGGCCAGTGCGCCGTCGGAGGCGAAGTTGATGTGGCTCAGGATGGCCTCGTCGAAGTCGATCCCACCGAGCCGCTCGATTCCCTCCGGGGTGCCGAGGATCTCCACGCCATCAGCCTGTTTGCGCAGCACCGTGACGTCGAACGTGCCGCCGCCGAGGTCGTACACGGCCACCGTGTCGCCGATGTTCAGCTTCCGGGTGGCAACGTAGTGCGCGGCCGCCGCCTCCGGCTCGGTGGTGGTGGTCACGATGTCCGGGAGACCCGCGATGCGGGGCACCTCCTCGAACAGCCCACGCCGGTAGGGACCCCAGTTCGCCGGGTGGGTCAGCACCACCTGCTCGGCCGGCTCGCCCTCGGTCTGGCTGACCTTGTCCAGCACATCACGCAGTACCGAGCCGAGCAGGTCGATCACCGCATGCGGCTGGCCGCCCAGGATCACCGGCGTGGGATCCCCCAGCCGGCGCTTGAACTCCCGCGCCACCCGCTCCGGGCTGTTCGGGGCACGCCGCTGCGCGGCCTCGCCGGTGACCAGCGCATTGTCCTCGCGCAGGTACACCACCGAGGGTGTGACCACCGACCGGTCGCCGAGGGTGACCATCTCGATCTGCGAGTCGTAGCTGATCGCCGCAGCGACGAAAGTGGTGCCCAGATCGACTCCCAGCCGATACGCCACGCTCACCTCCCCGCACGATTTGTGCCCATCGTAACCATCCCTACCCCCTGGACCACCCGCGCACACCGATGGTCACGACGAGATCGCGGACAGCTCACCGGCAGGCGTCGGCCCACGTCCCGCCGGATTCCGCAAGCGGGTAAACCCCACCCTGACCGGGGGTACACCCCATTCCCGCCGGCCCCGGTGATCCGCGACGATGCCTTGATGACCTACGGCGCCGCCCACGGCGGCCGCGTCGACAACTCGACTCGCACCGGAGATCGGGCTGGAGCGCACGAGTGGCTGCACCGGATGCGCTTGGAGCGTCAACTCCATGACGGCGCATCGCTGCGCATCTCAGCGCTGACCCTGCGGCTGGGGCTGCTCCGCCGGCACAGCACTGACGAGGCATTTCAGCACGCCGTGACCGAGGTCCAGGACGAGCTGCATGTGGTGTTGGACGAGCTGCGCGAGGTGGCCGCCAAGATCTATCCCCCGCTGCTGGACCAGGCCGGACTGGGTTCGGCGCTGCGTGAGCTGGCCGACCAGACCGGGCTACCGGTGACGGTACGCGCCGGGGAGGAGCGGTTCGGTACCGCCGCTGAGGGTGCGGCGTACTTCGCGCTGGCGGACGCACTGGCCGCGACCGGGGCGTCCGTCCCGGTCGCGGTGGTCGTCGGCAAAGAAGATCGGCAGCTGGTGATCTCGCTGACCGGAGTGCCGACCTGCCATGCTGAGTTGATGGCCGGCCGTGCCGAGGCGGTGGGCGGCTCCGTGCATGTCACAGCAGTTACACCAGCCACTACGGTCACCGGCGATACTCCAGTCGCCGAGGGTCAGCCCGATGGTGGCACGATCACCGTGAGGATTCCATGCGAGTAGCACTGGCCGAGGATGGTGCCCTGTTCCGCGAGGGACTGCTCATGCTGCTCAAGGCGGCCGGGCACGAGGTCGTCGGGGCGGTCCCGGACGGCGACGCACTGTACGCGCTGCTGGCTACCGAACAGGCCGACGTGGCCATCCTGGACATCCGGATGCCGCCCGAGCCGGACGGCGGGCTGAGCACCGCGGAGCGGTTGCGGGCGGTCCACCCCGACATGGGGCTGCTGTTCCTGTCGCACTACGCCGAAACGCACTACCTGATGCGCATCCTGGGGATCGGCACCGAGAGCATCGGTTACCGGCTCAAGGAGAAGGTGGGCAGCGTGGAGGTGCTCACCGACACCCTGACCCGGATCCAGGACGGCGAGATCGTCATCGAGCCGGTGCTGGCCAAGCGCTTGGTCGAGCGGCCGCGCGGGGACAAAAAGGACCCGGTGTCCGCACTGAGCGAGCGCGAGATCGACGTGCTGCGACTGATGGCCGAGGGCCGGTCCAACAACGGCATCGCCGGGCAGCTGTTCGTGACTCCGAAGGCCGTCGAGAAGCACATCGCCAACATCTTCTCGAAGCTCGGCCTGCACACCGACACATCCGAGCACCACCGCCGAGTCCTAGCGGTCCTGACCTACCTCCGCTCCCAGCGCACAGACGCATAAGGGGTCTGTGCCGGCGGGCGGAGGCGGCGGGCCGGCCGCTGGGCGGAGGCGGCTGGGTTAGGCGGTGCCGGCTGGGCTATGCGGTGCCGGCGATGTTTAGGGTCGTTACGGTGCCGTCGGCCAGGTTGGTCACGTAGGCCTGGCGACCGTCGCTCGAGATCGCCACGCTGGTCGGGCTCTTCCCGACCGGCACGGTCGCGGTGATCTGGTAGGTCACGGTGTCCAGCACCTGAATCGCGTTCTGGTCCACGCAGGCCACGTAGGCGTGCTTTCCGTCGGCGGCCAGCGAGACGTCTTGCGGGTGGCTGCCGGTGGGCACCGTGGCGACTACCGCGTTGCTGGTGGTGTCGATCACCGAGACCGAGCTGCTGTCGTAGTTGACCACGAACACCAGCGGCTTGCTCGGGTGCGCCACGATGCTGTGCGGGCTCTTACCGACCGGCACGGTGGTCAGCACGTTGTTGCTGGCCGTGTCGATCACCGAGACCAGGTTGGACTCGTGGTTGGCGGCGTAGAGCCGGCTGCCGTCCTTGGAGATCGTCAGCCAGTGCGGGTTCGGCGCCACCGCGATGCTGGTGACGACGCTGTTGCTGGCCGTGTCGATCACCGTGATACCGCCGGAGTCGTGGTTGGGCACGTACAGCCGGCGCCCGTCCGGGCTGACGACCAGTGCGAACGGCCGGACTCCGACCGGGATCCTTGCGATGAACGCCCCGGTGTCGGTGTCCAGTACGCCGACCTCGTTCACCGTGCGCTCGTTGTTGAAGATGCTGACGTAGGCCCGGTTGCCGTCCGGGGAGAATGCCACGAACTGCGGGCCACCGTCGCGCACCGGGATGGTGCCGGTGACCGTGTTGCGCACCGCGTCGAACACCGTGAGCACGCCCGCCGCGCGGTTGGCAATGTAGCCGTAGGCCCCGCTGGGGGCGATCTCCAGGTAGCCCGGGGTCGGCCCGACGAACACGGTGCCGCCGACCGTGGGGGTGGCCACGCTGTTTCCGACCGGGGTGGCCGTGTTGGCCAGCGGACCCGGGTTGATCACCTTCGCTACCCCGGGCCTGGCGGACGAGCTGGCCGAGCCGCCGACGTTGCTGAACACAACCATGGCCACGGCGATCGCCACGACCGCGGCGATCCCGAGCAGGATCACCAGCCGGGCGTTGCGGCCGGCCAAGGCGAACTTCGACGGCGCGGACAAGGGGGGTGGCCCACCGATGTGCCGCGGAGCGGTCTGCTGACCGGCTGGCCGCGGCGGGCCACCGGGTTGCTGATCGAACTGTGTCACTGCCGTCACACCTACAGACCTGGATGCCGCTCGGCTCGCGGATGCGCCCGAACAGGGAGCACCAAGAGTGTGCCGATCCCGCGGCGGTTTGGCTAGGCGGCACCCACCGCGGCCCGCTCGGCCCCCGGACATCACCCACTGCGGCCCGCTCGGCTCCGGGATGTCACTGAGAAGCGCCCTCTCCGCCCCGCGCTGCTGCTCGGCCAGCGGCCCCCTCGACCTCAACCCAACACGAGCTGCCCACCAACCACCGTGACCGGCCGCGCTGGCAGCGGTCGGGGGGCCGGGCCGGCGGCGACCGTGCCGTCCAGGTGGAAGCGGCTGCCGTGGCACGGACAGTCGATCGTGCCGGCCGCCACCCGGGTCACGTTGCACCCGGTGTGCGTACAGATGGAGGTGAACCCACGGTAGTCACCAGCGGTGGGCTGGGTGACCACCACTTCGAGGGACTCGAAGATTCGCCCGCCGCCGATCGGTACCTCGGACGCCGCCCCGAGCCGGGTACCGGTGCCACCACCGCCACCGGACGGATCAGGCGGCGGGCCGGGCGCGGCCGGCGGACCCGAACCAGGGCGTGCGGAGCCCAGTCC
>JALYVZ010000052.1 GCA_030852965.1 Actinomycetota bacterium
CGACGGTCCGTTTCTGTGAATTGAGTATCGGAACCCAATTCTTTCAAGAAACGGACCGTCGTTCACGTAGGCGCGCCGTGGATAGTTTTTTGCATTTGTCGGGACCTCTGTGAATAACCCTCAAGGTACAACCGCCGATTCTGAGACGTTCCGGTTCACCGAGCGGCTTGCGGACGGTCAGCTTCTCCTGCTTCCGTGGGTCCGAGAGTTCGTCGAGTCGGTAGTCGACGATGAGGTCCTGGATGACGAGATCACCGCGATTCGCCCCGATGTCGCCTGCCGCGACATCGTCTGCGTAGCCAAGCGGCGTGGTGGCGACCCACAGTCAAGGGTCGCAGCGTTCTCACCCGGACCGTGGCCGAGTTGGTCTTGGCGGGCGAGCCGGCCGAGGATGTCGCCGAGCGGTACTCGATCACTCGACGACATCCGCTTTGTTTCGACGAAGACTCCCGTGGCTTCGGACTCTGGCTGGCCAAGTTGCGCAAGGACACGACATGCGTTGGGGGCGCCTCCCGTGGAGGAGATGCTGCCACTCTGGATACTCGATCCTGACTGGATACCCGTGGTCGCCGAACACCGTTGGTCGTCATCACCAAGAACCCGCACATCCGAACCCAGCCCGAAGAGGGCCCTGGCAATCGGATGCGGGCTCCGAGTGGCGTGCCTGGTCGAACCGAGGCAGCACGCGGACCGGTGGGACTTCTCCGGGATGGTGTTTCGCCACTGGAGTGCAATCGCCGAACTCTCGGAGCAGCCCGGACCCGCGTGGCTCGCCATCCACAGCGACCGAGCCATGGCTCGCGAGTTCCAACCAGGCGCGGCACAGCGCGTACAAGGCGGCCGGCTCTAGGTCCCTGACCAAGAGCGGTATCATTTTGATCATGAGCACGATTCCAGCTCAGGACGACGACAACTTCTACGTGGTCGTTGCCGAAGACGGCAGCGTACCGGCGGCTGAGCTGGCCCGGCTCGGGCTGCAGCCAGGAACTCAGCTGCGTGTGGTGCCCAAGCAGCGTACCTTGAAGCGCCAGAGCGCTCGAGGAGTGTTGGCTAGCACGGCGAACTCAGCCGACATCGAGGCGTTCGTCGAGGCAATGGCCGAGGCGAAGGCAGAGCGCATCGCCCACTTCATGGCCGACGTTCCCGAAACGTGAAGGTCGTCGCGGACTCGCACGCTCTGATCTTCTACCTCTACCGGCCCGATCGTCTCTCCGAGACAGCCCTCGAGGCGCTCGGCACGGCCGAAGACGGTGAAGGCATCGTCGTGTCCGTGGCGACGTTGGGTGATCTTTGGTACGTGTCCCACAAGACGGGACCTACCGCCATCGCTCCCGGCGCTTTCGACGCACTACGACGCACGGTGCTCGATCCGTCCTACAACTTCGTGGTGGCGCCAATCATCGCCAGCACCATGGAGCACTTCGATCGGGTTCCGCTCAAAGCCCTACCAGATCCCTTCGACCGCTTCATCATGGCAACAGCGGCACAGCTACGGCTGCCGCTGGTCAACGCAGACCGAGCGATCGCCGCCAGTGGAGCGGTAGAGGTGATCTGGTGAACCCTGGCGGACGGTACTCACCCGAGCTAGCCGGAGTCGCGTCCGCCTCAGGGGACAACTGAGAGCCTCAACGAGTTAGTTGATCACTTTGCAGCGCATCGTCGCAGTTGAGCGGTGGTGTCCAGCGGCAGGGTCGAACCGCCGACCGGCCACGCCGTGCGTGGCTAACCCGACCCGGGTGCACCACGGGCGAGCTCCAGCGCCGCGGGCTCAACGAGCAGGCCGTGGCGCTCGTACCGCTTGCGGGTCCTGCTGAACCGGACCACGACCGCGGACACCTCGCTCGCCCGGTGTGCCCTGCGGGTGAGCCCAGCATCGCCCGCGGCCAGGAACTCCAGGTGATCGAGCCCGGCGCACCGCATGCACGCCGGGCCGTGTCCCGCATGAGCAGCAGGTCGCCAGTCCCGGCGCAGCAGGAGGTGCAAGTCCATTCCTTGACCGGCGAGATGACAACGAGGTCCGGCGGGCAGCTGCTGCGCTCGGCCAAACGTTCGCGCCGGGCCGGTGACAACCACGGCGACACCCAGTGTGTGCGGTAGGCAAGCTCGATCATCTCCGAACCGCTCACGCTGACCGCAAAGGGCGCCGGTCGCGGGTACGGGCAATGTAGATCGTCTCGCTCGTCACCAAACCCCGTCGGCCCGCCCACCGACGGAAGTACATCATCGCGGTTGTGACCTTCGAAAGGCCGCGCCGCATCGACCAACTGCGTGCGCTCCTCATATTGCGATCGCGCGCAGCCCCCGCCGCGCCCGCGCGACGCCATGACACCAAACACCCGACCAACCGTCGCGGCGGCAGCGCAACTGAGCCCCAATGAGCGCCTCGTGCCGAATGATAATCTTGTTAGGCGCTGTTTCCGCTGGTCAAGATAGTGGCCAGGAGCGGGGTCAAACCGCCGACCTACCGCTTTCCAAATCTCCCGCTGCACCGTTCACACAGCGCTGTGGTGCAGGTTGTCAGGCCCGTTATACAGCGTTATACACTTGCGGTATGGGACGGACGACCGCTACGACGGCATCCCCGTGGTCGACCTGCCCATCACCGCCATCGACATACCGGACTCAGCTCACCTACAACGATCAACGCGCTACCCCGGGGCCATCGACATCGACCCGGCCGCAGCGATCGAGGCGGGCCTCGATCCTCGTGCGCTGATCGCCCGCGACCCACGCTCACGCACCGGCGAGGCGGTCCGCGTGATCGGGTACTCCGCGATCGCCGCCCAGGTGCTCGTCGTGGTCATGATCCCGCGCGAACACCCGCCGACCGGACTGTGGCACGTCGCCACCGCCTGGCCCGCCAACAGCACCGAACGTCAGCTCTACGCCGCCGCCGACGAGGAGGAACAACCATGACCAATCGAGATCCCGAACTGCTCGACAAGCTCTCCGTCGAAGCCGACCACGCCGAAGCCACCCGCGACGCCGCCCTGCCCTACCAACGGCGCCGCAAGAGCGGTGCCCAGTCCGTATACGGACTGCGGCTGCCCATCGAACGCATCGAGCAACTGCAACGCGCCGCCGCGGCCCGCGGCATCGAGCCGAGTGTGCTCGCACGCCAGTGGGTCATCGAACAACTCGACCGGGCCGAGACCGGAACTTCGGATCCCGCCGATGCCCAATGGGAACGCGACCTGCGGACGACTACCGAACACCTTCGCAAGCTCCTCGACGAACGCCCCAGCGCCTGATCCGACCTCAACCGACGTCCGCGTTCACACAGGGAGGTGGGCACACAGGCGACCCATGCTCCCGTTGGAACTCGGCGTGACTGAGCCACTACACTGAGTTGAGCTACCGACCGTACGACTGCGATGCGGGAGTTCGATGGCCGCCGTTCCCCTGTCCTCCGCCCCGGAATCGCCCGCCACACTGGCACTGGCCGAGTTGGTAGCCCGGTTGGCCGCTGCCGCGCCGGTCGATCCGGCGGTGTCCGCGCTCGTCGACTACGCGGTGGGGGTACTGCGGCGGCCGGGGTTCGACACGCTGCTGTCGCTGCCCCAGTTGGCCTTCGAGCCGTTCGACTACCAGCGGGAGACGGCCACGACGGTGCTCCGCCGGATGCGCGGGCGGGCGATCCTGGCCGACGAGGTGGGCCTGGGCAAGACCATCGAGGCCGGGCTGATCCTCTCCGAGCTGCGGCTGCGAGGGCTGGCGGACCGGACGCTGGTCGTGACTCCCGCCGGCCTGGTCGAACAGTGGCGCGACGAGCTCGAGCGCAAGTTCAGCCTGCCCACGGCGATCCTCACCAGCCGCGACACCGTCCCGGACGGGCCCGGCAACCGGCCGGTGCTGCTGGCCTCGCTGGCCACCGCCCGCCGGGATCCGCTGAAGGCGACGCTCACCAATGCCGGGTGGGACCTCGTGATCGCCGACGAGGCACACCGACTTCGGTCGGCGCACAGCGCCTCGGGCAAGCTGATCCGGACGCTGACCGCACGGTTCCTGTTGCTGCTGACCGCCACCCCGGTGGAGAACCGGCTGCAGGACCTGTACGAGATGATCTCCCTGGTCGCCCCCGGCCTGCTCGGCACCCCGACCCAGTTCCGCTCCCGGCACACCACGGCCGGCGGAGACGTCACCAAGCCGCGTAACCTGGATGAGCTTCGGATCAAGACCCGCCAGGTGATGGTGCGGCACCGGCGCGCCGGGGTAGCGCTGCGGCTGCCGCAACGGCTGGCCGAGACGGTGCTGGTCACCCCGGACGCGAACGAACGGGCCCTCTACTCGGAGTTGACCGACAGGGTCCGGACGCAGGCCAGGGATGCCCCGGCCGGAGGGCGCCTGGCCCTGCGCTCGGTGGCGAGGTTGGCCGGCTCCACCCCGGCAGCGGCGGCTCCGACCCTGGCCAAGCTCGGCTGGACCGATCTGGCCGGCCGGGCCGAGGCGATGGCCGATCCGGCCAAGGTCCGCCTGCTCGTGCAGAAACTCGACGAGCACGTGGCGAAGGGCGAGAAGGTGCTGGTGTTCACCGCGTTCCGGCGGACCCTGGACGCAGTGGCCGCCTCGGTGTCGGCGCGGGGCATCGACGCCGCCGTCTACCACGGCAGCCTGCCCCGCGTGGAGAAGGAGCGGGCGATCCACGCGTTCCGTGACGACGTTCCGGTGTTGCTGTCCACCGAGTCCGCCGGCGAGGGCCGCAACCTGCAATTCTGCCACGTCATGATCAACCTAGACCTGCCGTGGAACCCGATGCAGATCGAACAGCGGCTGGGCCGCCTGCACCGGATCGGCCAGACCGAGGACGTGGTGCTCACCAACCTGGTCTCTCGGGGCAGCATCGAGGAACGGATCCTGCACGTACTGGAAACCAAGATCAATATGTTCGAGCTGGTCGTCGGGGAGCTCGACATGATCCTGGGGCGGATCGACGAGGACTTCGACTTCGAGCACGCCGTGTTCGACGCCTTCGCCACCACCGACGACGACGACGCCTTCACCCGTCGGATGGACGAGATCGGCGACAGTCTCGCCGCCGCGCGTGGCAGCTATGTGCAGAACCGGATCAGCGTCGACGCCTTGGTCGGGGAGGACGAGTGACCGGCCGCCATGGCCCGGCCTTCTCCTTCTGGCTGAACTACGTGGACTCGCGGGGCGGGCTCTGGGAGCAGGCCGGCGACGCCGTCCTCGCGGTGCTGCCCGATCGCCTGCGCACCGCGCACGACCTGCCGGAAAGCGCGCTGATCACCGATGACCCGGACGTCTCCCGGGAGGATGGGGTGCTCTTCCTCGGCGCCGGCCACCCGGCGATCGACCAGGCGGCGGGCACGGTCATCGCGGACGGCGACATCGGTACCCTCACCCTGGAGCATCGCTCCCGTCCGCTGTCCACCGAGGAGCTGCTCACCAAGATTCGGGATCAGGTCGCGGTCGATCACGGGCGGATCGACGCCGCCGGTGCCCCGATCGTGTCGGCGCGATCGTTGCTGCGGCTCGAGGTGCTGGTCAGCCACACGGTGTCGGCCGAGGAGCAGTTCACCGAGGTCGCCGGCTGTTTGGTCGATGTGCCGTCCCGGGTGGTGTGGCCCGAGCCGTCGGCTGACAGGGTGCGCAGCGCGCTCACCGCCGCCTCGGTTCCGTCCGTGACGGCACCTCGGCGTGCCGTGGACAAGAACCTCCTGCTCAGGGCCTTGATCGCCGCCCACGAGGAGCTGGATGCCGCCGCCGCAGGGCGTGGCCAGCAGCTGGCGTCCGGCGCCGACGCCGAGCGTGTCGTGGAGATCGCCCGGGCCGGCGACTACTACACCGCCGCTCTCGCCAGCCTGGACAAGCGCTGGGTCGACGCGGACGCCCAGCGGCGAGAACTGTTGGCCGCCCGGGCCGAGGCCACCCGCGCCGAGCGCGACCGACGGCTGGCCGAGATCGACGAGAAGTACCAGCATCGGCACGAGCTGCGCCCCTATCGGCTGCATCTGGTCGACGTCCCGGTGCTGCGCCTGGCCGCCGACGTGCGCCGCGGCGAACGTCGCTGGCCTCTGGTCTTCGACTATCTGCCCCTACTCGGCACGGTCGCCCCCACCCGCTGCCCCAGCTGCGATGCCCACGCTCCGTTGGTCGCGACAAAAGCCCAGCTCGGCTGCACCACCTGCGTGCCGGTGCGGGTAGTGGAACCACTGGTCGCCCCGCTGTCCCCGAAGCCGGCCACGGCGGTCAAGCCGACACCGAAGCTGTCCGCTGCCACGAGTCCGCCACCAGCCCGGAAGCCACTGGCCGGGAACCCGCTGGTCGGGCAGTCCGCGGCACAGCAGCCGCCGGCCCCGAAGCCGGCCACCCGGAAATCCGCAGCCCGACAGGCCGTTCTTTCACCCCAGCTCGGCGCTCTGGCGCCGCGCCCGGACGACCGCCGGCCGTTCCTGCCCGGCAAGCCGGAGGAGAAGAAGATCGCCGACTTCTGGGACCACGTCGCCCTCGGCGAGCGCCGCAAGCTCGCTCGGCTGATCGCGCCCGAATCTCCGCTGGCCGCGCTCATTCGGTTGTACGGCCCGGCCGGTCCGCTGCACGGGATCGGTGTGCCGGCCGGCCAGCTGCCGGTGAGTTTCACCATTGGCAACTACGACCGCCCGGTGGCCGGAGCGCGTGGCGGCACCGCCGGCGAGCTGCGCACCCGACAGGGCCAGTACGAGTACCTGCTGCTCTGGTCGCTGGACCGGCTGCTCGAGGAGATCTATCCGTACTCGGCTCCGTGGCACCTGGGGCGGGCCGCCAGTTTCGCACGAACCCGGACCACCGAGGCCCCGCCGCCGGGCCAGGTCGATCTCGACCTGGTGGCCACCCTGCTGTCGACCCGCACCACGGCCCGCCACGGGCTGGCGTTCACCGCCCGCTCGCTGGCAGCCTGGTGGCGGCTGCCCGACTCCAAGAGCCTGATCGCCGACTTCGGTCCTCGGGTGCTCGCCGCGACGCTGGACCGGGCCATCCGATACTGGTCCGGAGCCCGGGACGCCGGCTACCGGGAGGCCGCCGAGGCCTTCCGCGCCGACGAGGACCTGATGCGCAAGGCCACCCCCCTGCTGCAGAAGCGCCTCCAGCTTAGCGCCACCCGCAACTGGTAGCGCTCACCGACCTGCGCCTCCCCTCAGCTCAGGTGGGGCCGGCGGACGGCTGCTGCGCTCGGCCAGACGTTCGCGCCGAGCCGGTGACAGCTGCGACGAGACCCAGTGTGTGCGGTACGCACGCTCGATCGTCTCCGAACCGCTCACGCTGAACCGCAAGGGGCGCCGGTCAGGAGTACGAGCAACGTAGGTCGTCTCGCTCGCCACCAGGTCCTGTCCGTCCGCCCACCGGCGGAAGCACGTCATCGCGGTAACGACCTTCGAAGGGTTGGCCTGCACCATCCGCTCCAAGCAATCGACCCGGCCCTGACGCCAGTGAACGACATGGGTCGGGGCCAGCCGCCCCAACCGGACCAGCACGTCCACCGCACTGCCGGACCCCTGTGCGGCGAGGGCGTCCACCGCAGCCCGCTGCACACGATCCTCCAACGCTCCGCGCCCCATCGGACCCTCCGTCGGCGTGCGCCGCACCGACACCGCGCTGCGCAGCCGGCGACCTCCGATGGTGCCATCCCCACGCACCATCGACGACGTGCTCACTCGAGTCGCTGCGCTCGGACGGGCACAAGCCCAAGGAGATCGCTCGCTCCTTGAGGCTGTGGGCATCCACGGTTACCCCGCTGATCCATCAGATCGCCCGCGCGCCGCCACCAAGCTTCCGGCAATCAGGTGCTGGGCGAGTCCGGGCTGGCAGCGGAATCGGCACATCGATGGGATGGCCACCAAGGCTGACCTGACGTGCCAGTGACCGACGACGGCGCCAAGGGACCCGCCGGCGACGTCGCTGCCCGCCGCACGGGCGAACCTCGTCGGGTCCTCGGTGGCCGGTTACGGACCCCGCGAGATGGTCGCCTGTACAGGCCCGGACAAGCGGACGGCGAGCAGGACGATGGCCCCGAGCATCGGGTACGAAAGCAGCAACCGTCTGAACGGACGACCGATCCCGAGGCGGCAGGTACAACTGAGCCCTCAATGAGCCCCAAACGGCGTTACGGTCGCACCATTTGATCTTCAAAGAGTCATTTGTGCAGCTCATACATGGTGGCCAGGGGCGGGGTCGAACCACCGACCTACCGCTTTTCAGGTCTCCGCTCAACCGTTCACACAGTCGCTGTTGTCGCTCCGCTCCTGGTCAGCGACAGCGGTGACACTCCTGACACGGGCTGTACTGATCGGAACTGAGCCCCGAAATGAGCCCCACCGCCACCAGGAGAGCGGCGTCGGTGCCCACTTGCCGCGAGCCGAGCCGCGCGGACAGCTCGGGATATCGAGATGCTCCACGTAGCGTCTGAGTCGTACCCTGTATTTGTGGCCTTCGAACGCATCACGGTCGACCCCGAGCAGATGGGCGGCCTGCCCTGCATTCGCGGCATGCGAGTGACCGTGAGCATGGTCCTCGGCCAGCTGGCCGGAGGCCAGACCATCGAGCAGCTCCTCGCCGACTACCCCTACCTCGAACGCGCTGACGTGCTCGCCGCCCTCGAGTACGCTGCGGCGATCGCCCAGGAACGCGAGGTACCACTCGCCCGGCCGGCGTGAGACTCCTCCTCGACGCCAACCTCTCCCCAGCCCTCATCGGCCCATTGGAACAGGCTGGACACCACGCGGTACACGTCGTCGATCTGGGACTGCTGAGCGCCTCCGATGCCGTCATCCTCCGCCGCGCCGCCGACGACGGCTACACCGTGATCACCGCGGACAGCGACTTCCCCACCATGCTCGCGCTACACAGCGCTGCCACCCCGTCCGTGGTGCACCTGCGCAACATCAACGAGCTCTCCCTCCAAGCTCTGGCCGCCCTTCTGATCGAGAACCTGCCGACGGTGCTTGACGACCTGGAGAACGGCGCGATCGTCTCGCTCAGCTTGACCAGGATGGCCGTCCGCCGACTGCCGATCGTGTAAGTCGCATAGCAGCCGAAATCGCCACCATCACGGAGCCAGGAGTGGAACCCCCGACCGGCCACGCCGTGCGTGACCAACGCGCCCCGGCCTGACCACGGGCGAACTCCAGCGTGGCGAGCAGCCCTTGACGCTCGTACCGCTTGCCACGACGGCCTCCGAGCATCGAGCACGAAGGCAGCAACCGCCTGGACGGACGACCGATCCCGAAGCAGCAGGTACAACTGAGCACTTAATGAGCCCCAAACAGCGTTATAAACGGAAGATTCGATCTTTTGAACGCCGTTTGTGCAGGTGAGACGTGGTGGCCAGGGGCGGGGTCGAACCGCCGACCTACCGCTTTTCAGGCGGTCGCTCGTACCAACTGAGCTACCTGGCCGTGCATGCCCGGCGAACCGAACACTCGGCTAACCAAACACTGAGCGACCCAGACGGGACTCGAACCCGCGACCTTCGCCGTGACAGGGCGACGCGCTAACCAACTGCGCCACTGGGCCTTGCTCTTACTACGTGCCCCCAACGGGATTCGAACCCGCGCTGCCGCCTTGAAAGGGCGGAGTCCTAGGCCGCTAGACGATGGGGACCAAGCCCGGATGGACCGAGACCCTCAACGGCTTACCGCTGGGAGCGAAGAAAGCATATGCCAGACCGCAAGCGACACTCAAACCGACCCCCGGGCCGCGCAGGCCAGGTCCAGATGCGCAGGCTCGGCCCGGGCGGGCCAAGTCCTGGTGCGCCGATCCCGGGCGGGCCAGGGCACGGTGCGCCAAGTCCTGGGTGCGCCGGGGCCGCGCCAGATTCGCGCGCGGTCAGCGTCGGACCGGGGGCAGCTGGTCGGGCGAGGACGAGATCAGCCCGAGCATGTCCAGCAGCTGGCGGCAGTCCTCGGAGTCCTCGGCGTTGCGAGCCACCACGACGCGGGCTCGATGTACCTGGTCCTCGGTGACCCGGTAGGCATCGGCCGCGCCGCGTTGGGACGGGATCGCCGACGAAGGCACATCCCGGAACCGCTTGTTCGCTGCCTGCGTGGGCATTTGGCCCTCAGCCATACGCGCCTCCCGTTGACCTCAGGCACGGGCGCACGCGCGAATCGGCCACCCCCGTCACCGTGACCTGCACGTTACCCATCGGGTGGGGGCCATGCATCACCCTTTCCGGGTGAGCTGACGCACGCGCGGCGTCACCTTCACTCGGCAGTCAGGTGACCCGATCGCTCAGGTACCCCCGAGAGGTATGCTGAGAAGGACGTACACGATCCGGAGGACCCACATGCCAGGCTACAGCGACCAGAAGGAGGCCCACCTGCGCCGGCTGCGCCGGATCGAGGGCCAGGTTCGAGGGCTGCACCGCATGGTCGACGAGGACACCTACTGCATCGACGTACTCACCCAAGTCTCGGCGGCCACCCGCGCGCTACAGTCGTTCGCCCTGGAACTGTTGAGCGAACACATGGCCAGCTGTGTCGTCGAGGCCGCCCGAGTCAGCGACGAGCAGGCCGAGACCAAGGTCCGCGAGGCCTCGGATGCGATCGCCCGACTCGTCCGCTCCTGAACCCGCTCCCCGACCGCTCCCCGAGAGGAATCCAGATGTCTGTTCAGACAGCCCACCACCAGGCGGTTCAAGTCACAGGTATGACCTGCCAGCACTGTGTGAATGCGGTCACCGATGAGCTCAGTGCGCTGGACGGCGTCCGCGCGGTCGACGTGACCTTGAGTAGTGGTCTTGTCACGCTCAGCAGCACACGCGAGCTGTCCAACGCCGAGATCGCCGCCGCCATCGACGAAGCCGGATTCTCGGTTGCCGATTGACGCACCACTCCTCCACCACGGCCGCTAGGCCAGGCAACGGCTACCGCTGAGCACGGACAGGTCCACCGCGCCGGCCAGCGCCCGATAGCCGATGTCGGAGAGATGGATCCCGTCGCCGGCGTCGAAGCCGCTCACCAGCCGGGTCGGGTTGGACACGTCGGTGACGGCGGCGGCGAAGTCGAACACCCCGTCGGCGTGTTCCCGGCCATGGGCGCGGATCCACCGGTTGACCTCGTTCCGGCCCTCCGACGCGCGCGGTGCACCGTGCGCGTCGGTGTTGGCCGGGGTGATGGTGGTGAGAAACACTCGCATACCCGCGTCATGCGCCCGCTCGGCGAACCGCACCATTCCAGTGATCGCGTCTTGTGGGCGGGCGCCGGCGGCCATGTCGTTGGTACCGGCGTGCAGGATCACGTCGGTCACCCCGGATCGACCCGCGACCTCCCAGCTCAACCGAGTGAGCGCGGACTCGCCGACCTTCGAGGGGTGGTCGGTGAGCAACTGGTTGCCGGCGATGCCGGCGTTGAGCACCGACATCTCCCTCCCCCCACCCAGTGCCGCGAGCTTGTCACCGATGTCGTCGGACAAACGACGGTCGGCGTTCGGCGACGACCCCAACCCATCGGTGATCGAGTCGCCCATCAGCAAAACGGCGTGGGCTGCCTGCGGCGTCTGGACATCGAGCCCCGTCAGCACCAGCCAGGAGTTCGTCGGATGGGTGAAGCGGGCGCCGTCGGGCGAGGCCGCGACATCGCCCGGATCGGACACGAACGACGTGGTCATCGCCCAGGGATGCTCGGAAACCACGTCGGGCCGCCCAGGCAGGTACATGCTCACCGCAAGCGTGCTGTCCCGCGTCACCTCCAGCGGCACCGCGTCACTCACCAGCATCCCGCCCGCCGGGATCTGCCCGGTGGACAGCCGGTCGAAGGTGACCGGCACCGGTTTGCCGACCAGCACGGGACCGCCGGCCGCCAGACCGACCGACACCGAACGCAGGTCCAGCGGCTCGGCCCCATAGCGGTTGGACAGCACCAGCCGGACCTCCGCTCCGACCATCCTCGGACGCACGATCATCCGCAGGCTGCGCCCACCGACCTCGGGACGGCCTCCGACCGCCGCACCGCCGGGCGCCGCCACCGGGCTGGCGTTCCAAGCCGCCACCCAGGCCGGAGCACAGTTCACCGGCGGCACGCCAGCCCCGGCGCCGCCGGTGGCGTCCTCGGCGCCAGCCAATGGCTCGGGCGAGCCGGTCCGGGCCAGGTTGGCGCCGATCACCAGTGCGATCACAGTGGCGCACACCACCAGCAGGGTGCGAACCGAGCGGTACACCGCGCCTCCGGGGTGAGTCGCCACCCTGTGTCAGTACGGGGAGACACAGGAACGATCGAGGTAGCCCGAACGGGGCGGGCGAGCAACCACGTACGAGTGAATCACTCGCGCTCAACAATACCCGGAGTCGCTAAACGGGTCTCATTCGGACCGCCAAGTCGTTCTCACATCGATCGAACCGCAGCCCGGTACGGTCATCTTAGGTGATGCTTGCTCGCGCGACGCGGTCGTTCCGGTGCACCATGTCCGTCATGAAGATCGTGGTGGATTTCGACCGCTGTGAGAGCAACGCCGTGTGCATGGGCATCGCGCCGGACATCTTCGAGGTGCGCGACGACGACTTCCTCTACATCCTCGACGAGAACCCGCCGGAGTCGCGGCGCGCCGAGGTGCAGGAAGCCGTCGAGATGTGCCCGAAGTTCGCCATCTCCATCAAGGACGACTGAGGCCAGCCAGTTCAGCTGGCCGAAGCATCAGCACTGAGGCCAGCGAGTTCGCGCGCGTTGGCGAGCGGGTGCGGGTGGTCGCGGGCGGCCGGACTACTTGAGCGGGCCGTTCTTCAGCAGCCCGCCGAGGGGCCCCTCCACGAGACGAGGGTCGCCCCCGAACTCCGACTCCGTGCCGTCCGCGCCGTGCGGGCGGTCCTCGCCGTTGGCTGCGTCCTCGAAGGAGCTGCGATCGTTCTCCAGCGTCGCCTTCCCGGCGTCCGCGCCCTGCGACGAACTCTGCGTGCTGGGGTAACCCTCGCTGTCGTCGTTGTTGTCTCTGGCCTGCGCGACGCCTGCTCCGAGCAGCAGGAGCGCCGCCGAAGCCACGACGAGCCCGGTGGCCTTGCGTGCGTTCATCTCCGATTGTCCTTTCACTGATGGCTGAACCGACGACAGAGCCGACGATGGAGGGCCGTCACATCTTCTTCGCGCCGGCCTTGATGGCCTCGCGGATCCGGTTGTAGGTGCCGCAGCGGCACATGTTTCGCAGCTCCTCGATCGCATCGTCGTCGACCTCGCGGCCCTCGGCATGGCGCTGTCGCACCTTCGCCACCGCCGCCATGATCTGACCGGGCTGGCAGTACCCGCACTGCGACACATCCTCGTCGATCCACGCCTGCTGCATCGGGTGCAGGTCGGCGCCGTGCCAGGTGTCGGCCAGCCCTTCGATGGTGGTGATCTCGTCGGAGTCCTTGATGTCGGCGACCCGCACCGAGCACGGGTTGAACGCCTTGCCGTTGATGTGGCTGGTGCACGCCTTGCAGACGTTGATCCCGCACCCGTACTTCGGCCCGGTCACCCCGAGCAGATCGCGGATGACCCACAGCAGCCGCACGTCGTCCTCGACGTCGACCGACACGGACTCGCCGTTGAGCTTGAACTTCTGGGTTGGCATATCGGGCTCCTGACGATCAGAACGTGGTCTCGAGGCCGTTGGTGGGCGACGGCGGGATCGGCGGGACGGTCGGGTACGGCGTGAAGGGCAGCTCCGCCTTGTGGTAGATCGGGAAGTGGTCTGGCACGTCCCCGGTCGCCCGGGCGTAGGCGCAGGCCACCGCCCCGCAGGTGGCCGCGAGGCCGAACTCCCCGACCCCGCCGGGCTCAGGGGCCTCCGAGTCCTCGATGACGATGATGTTCATCTCCGGCGGGGTGTTCCACTGGCGGGTGTAGAAGTAGTTGTCCCAGCTCGCCTCGACGAAATGCCCGTTGTCCAGGTGCAGGCTGGAGGTCAGCGTCATGGCCAGGGCGTCGTTGATCCCGCCCATCATCTGTGCCCTGACCCCGCGCGGGTTGATCACCAGGCCGATGTCGACGACGTAGGTCACCTTGGTGACCCTGGCGCCGGTCCGGGCCTGGCGGATCTTCCGGTTCACCGTCCCCGGCCGGCAGTCGATCTCGACCACACACACCGCCACGCCCTTGTACTCGACGTGCATGCCGATGCCCTGCGCGGTGCCGTCCTTCATGGACTTGCCCCAGTGGGCTTCCTTGGCCGCGCGGTCGAGCACCTTGCCCCAGCGCTCGAGTTTGGCGAACCGGCGCCGGAACTCGTAAGGATCCTTGCCCATCTTCTTCGCCATCTGGTCGACCATCAGCTCGCGGGCGGTCGCCATGTCCGGCGAGTAGATGTTGCGCACCGCGGACGTGTTGAACCGCATGTCGACCTCGTTCAGGAACCGCGTCGAGTTCCCGAACTCGTAGGGTGTCACCTGGCTCAGCTCGAAGATGTTCTTCGAGACGGTGAGGTTGCCGCCCGGGTACTTGTGTGCGACGGCCGTGATGCTCTCGGACAGACCCGGGTTGATCTCGGTGGCCACGCTGGTGTGCCGCTGCTCGAAGCTCAGCACGTTGTCGCCGACGAGCACCGCCCGAACCCGCGAGGTGGCCATCGGGTGCGTGCGCCCCTGCCGCGCGTCGTCGGCGCGGCTCCACATCAGCTTCACCGGCTTGCCGAACTTCTTCGAGCACTCCGCCGCTTCCTGGGCGGCGTCGAAGAACAGCTTGCGGCCGAACGAGCCGCCACCCTGGATGACGTGGAAGGTCACCTGGTTCTGCGCGAGCCCCAGGTCCTTGGCAATCTGGTGCTGGGCCGCGATCGGGCTCTTGCTCGCCGCCCAGATCTCGGCCCGGTTGTTGCGCACGTCGGCGACCGCGCAGTTGGTCTCCAGCGGGCTGCCGCCGCGGAAGTAGAACGTGAACTGGCCCTCGAGGACGTCACCGCCGACCTTCGGGACGGCCAACGGGAGCTCACCCTTGCGCAGCTTCCTCAGGACCGACTCGTCGTCCTCGCCGTGCACCGTGCCGTCGTTCCAGCTCACCTTGAGCGCGTTCACCGCGTCGATGCACTGCCCGAAGGTCTTCGCGCGCACCGCGTACCCGGTGCTGACCTTCGCCACGTCGGTGACGCCCGGCATGTTCCGGACCTCGTCGAGGTTCTCGGCGCCCCTTGGGAACCCGTTGAGGTCGGGGGCCCGGCAGATGACCGTGGGCAGCGCATCGGGAATCCGCAGGTCGGTGGTGAACTTCTTCTTGCCGGTGACGATGTCTCGCGCGTCGGTCTTGGTGTGCGGCTTGCCGATGATCCGGAAGCTCTCGCGCCCCTTGAGCACGACCTCGACGGCCTGGTGCCGAGGACTGGCCGCCTTCTCGGTCAGCTCGCCGAACGGCAACGACCTGCCGTTGCGGCCGGTGATCAGGCCCGACCGGCTGGTCAGGAAGGACGTCTCCTGTCCCAACTCCGCCGCGGCCGCAGCGAGCAACCGCCCTTGGGCCAGCGCGGCGGCCACCCGGATCGGGGTGTAGGTGGTGAACGTGGTGCTCGAAGCGCCGGTCAGCTGGTTGAGGTTCAGCTCTGGGCGGGCGTCGGCCAACGTCACCCGCACCTGGTCGACGTCGAGGCCCATCTCCTCGGCAATGATCATCTGGGTCGAGGTGATGATGCCCTGGCCGTTGTCCGAGCGAGGCAGCGCGAACGACACGGTGTTGTCCCGGTGGACCTCGACCCTGATCAGGTTCGCCGTCGGCCGCGCCGCATCCCGGAGCGCGTCCAGCAGGTCGTAGTACTCCGGCATCTGCGGCGGCGACGGCAGCACCGGCAGCTCCGAGGCCCAGACCGGGCGCTGGCCGAAGATCTCGCTGCGCCCCAGCTCGGCGGCGACCACCAGGGTCGGCGCGGCAACCAGGTACCCGAGGAAGCGGCGGCGACCGACCGACCGCCGGGACTCGGGAAGCTCGCGATCGGGGTCGCGAAGTACGACGGACATCGACGTCCTCTCATCAGCCGCGGTCGGAGGGGGAGCCACCACGGTTCGGATTCCGTCCACTCAACGAGGTCGAAAGTCGAAGGTTTTGTAGTTTCACCTCCTTGGGGGTGAAACCGGTCGTGAATTTCGGAGCGCACTTGCGAACGCTCCGTAGTCATCGCCGCAAGCACGGATGTTGATCAAATGACGTCGAGTATGCGGACTCAGTGGCGGCAGCCCTCAGATGCGCCGGTGGCCCTCAGATGCGGAGCGTGCCGAAAATCCGGTACATCAGCTCGCTGGCCGAACGCAGTGCGTCCACCCGCACCCGTTCGTCGGTGCCGTGCATGCGGGTGATCGTGTCGTTGTCCACGGGGTACGGATAGATGCCGTACACCGGGATCCCCCGCTCCCGCCAGGGTCCGCCGCTGGTACCGGCTTCGAACGGCCCCGAGGTGACCGGCACGCCAGCGTAGGTGTCCTTGATGCCGCGTTCCAGCGCTCGGTACACATCGGTGTCGGTGCTGGACGGCTGCTCGCCGAGGCGCTTCTCGAGCTGGGCCAGTTGCTGTTCCGGAGTACCCCGGACCAGGCCGCCGCGCGCACTGAGTCCCAGGGTCAGCTGGCTGTCGCCGCCGAGCACCGCGCGCATCTCGTCCAGGGTGGCCCCTACGGCCGGGCCACCGGGCACCAGCCGGAGGTTCATCGTCGCGGTGGCTGATCCGGGTGCCACGTTGGTCCGGTAGCCGGCCTGCTGGATCACCTGGGTGACGGTGTGTCGCAGCAGGGCGTTGTGCAGCCACGGGTACGGGCTGAGGCTGACCACCAGGTCACCGGCCCGGTTACGTTCGCCCTGTTCGGTTGTGCTGAGCAGAGCGCGCAGCGCGGTGGCCAGCTTCGGGTTGTCGCACGCGGCAGTGACGGCCTCGAAGTACCGCCGGGTCAGCGGTGTGATCACCACCGGGGGCTGGTAGTCGGCCAGCCGGGCCACGGCGCGGTCCATCCGGACGATCGCCGAGTCCGGCAGCGGCTTGGACGAGTGCGTGGCGGTACCTCGGGCGACCAGTTCCAGGTTGGTCGCGAACTTGTCCTGCACGGTGATCGTGGCCAGCATCGGCGTGGTGCCGTCGGCCATGGTCAGGATCCAGCCGCCCTCGGTGATCACCGCGCCGGCGTCGATCTTCGGCCAGTGCTGCTCGGCAAGCCAGCGGGTGCCGCTCGGGCCGGCCTCCTCGTCGCAGTCGGACAGGAAGATGATGTCCCGGTCGAACCGGGCACCCTCGCCGACATGCCGCAGCAGCGCGCTCACCGCCGCGGCGTTCGCGCCCTTCATGTCCAGCGTGCCCCGACCGTAGAGCCAGCCGTCGCGCACCTCGGCGGCGTAGGGATCGACGCTCCACCGGTCGCGTTCCACCGACACCACATCGGAGTGGCCGAGAAACAACAGCGGCTTGGCGCGGCCGCCCCCGGCGATCCGGGCGATGAGGTGCGCGTTGTCCGGCTTCGGGGTGGGGACGATGTCGGTCTGGGCGCCAGCCGCGGCGAACTTGGCGGCCAGCATCCGGGCATAGGGTAGGGTCACCCCGCCCTCGCCATTGTGCGAGGTGTCGAAGCGCACCATCTCTTGGGCCAGCGCGAGGACGTCCAGGTCGGCCGGGGCCACCCGGGGCGCCGGTGGCGCCTTGGCCGCGCAGCCGGCGAGCGCGCCGGTGCCGACCAGACCGGCGGTACCGATCAAACCTGCGGTGCCGATCAAGCCGCCCGCCGCGCTCAGACCCGCCCGCAGCACCCTCCGCCGCGAGATACCCCCATGATCCGCCACGCACGCCGACATTACTCGGGTGTGCAACGCGCCATTAAGCGTTGCGGGCCGGCCCCACGACCACGCAGGCTGAGCTGGTGGTCAACGGTGTCGACGCCAGCGGAGCGCCGAACCAGAGCCCCGTGACCGCCGCCATCGGCGCGGTCGCCACCACCACCGCCGCCGTCATCCCAATCTTCCTGGTCGGCGGGCTGGCCGTGCAGATCAGCCGCGAGCTGGGGTTCAACCCGGCCGGGCTGGGGGTGGCCGTGTCGCTGTACTTCGCGGCCAGCGCCCTTGTCGCGATGCCGGCCGGCTGGTTGGTGGAGCGCTATGGCGACCGGCCGACCAGCCGGGCCGGGGTGCTCATCTCCGCGATCTCGATGCTGTGCACGGCCGCGTTCGCGCACTCCTACCCGAGCCTGGTCGTGATGATGATCCTGAGCGCCGGCGGCAACGCGCTCGGGCAGCTCTCGTCCAACCTGTCGCTGGCCCGGCTGGTACCGAAGCACCGCCAGGGCCTGTCGTTCGGGGTCAAACAGTCGGCCATCCCGGTGGCGACCCTGCTGGCCGGAGCGGCGGTGCCGGCGGTGGCGCTCACCGTCGGCTGGCGGTGGGCATTCGTTGCCGGGGCTGTGCTGGCGCTGCTTGTCCTACCGCTGGCGCCCCGCGGCCCCCGGCCGGTGCGCACCGCCGCGGAC
>JALYVZ010000216.1 GCA_030852965.1 Actinomycetota bacterium
TCACGCGGATGTTCCAGCAGGGCGCCGGAGCCCGCGGCGGCGGTCGGCGACATGGTCGGCGGCAGGTAGACCAGCCACCGGGGGTGCACCGCGAACCGGCTCAACACCTCCAGCGCGGCCGCCGAGTGGGTTGCCGGCACCGTGACCCGCCCCAGCAGCGCGGTGGTCACCGCGCGCTTGCCCAGTACGTCGGTGACAGCCAGCTCATCGGCCGGGCGGGTGGGCTCGCGGGTGGGCTCCGGTGCCGGCGCGGGGCGCAACGGCCGGATCGGCTCGAACCACACCTTCGCCGCCGGCACCGACACCAGCTCCCGCTCTGGATACCGCAGCGCGGTCAACGAACCGCCGAACACGCAGCCGGTGTCCAGGCAGACCGTGTTGTTGACCCACTCCGCGTCCGGGACCGGGGTGTGCCCGTAGGCCACAGTCGCCGCGCCCCGGTACTCCAGCGCCCACGGATACCGCACCGGCAGCCCGTACTCGTCGGTCTCCCCGGACGTCTCGCCGTACAGCGCGAACTCGCGCACCCGTTTCGACGCCCGACCGTGGAACCGCTCACGCAGCCCGGCGTGTGCCACCACCAGCCGGCCGCCGTCGAGCAGGTAGTGCCCGATCAGGCCGTCCATGAACTCGGTCGCCGCAGCCACGAACTCGGCCGGCTCGACGCCCAGCTGGGCCAGCGACTCCGCCCGCCCGTGGCTGATCTTCACGTCCCGCCCGCGCAACGCCTTGACCAGCTTCACCTCGTGGTTGCCGGCCACCGCCAGTGCCGCGCCGTCGGCCACCATGCCCATCGCCAGCCGCAGCACGCCCGGGGTGGCGGGGCCGCGGTCGACCAGGTCACCGAGGAACACCGCCGTCCGCCCCTCCGGGTGGGTCGCCGACACCGGGGCGCCGCCGCCGTCCCGGACCAACAACCAGCCCAGCGACGTCAGCAGTGCGCAGAGCTCGTCCAGGCAGCCGTGCACGTCCCCGATCAAGTCGAACGGCCCGGTCAGCTCACGCAGGTCGTTGTACGACCGGGTCCGCTCGATCCACGCGGCGTCCACGTCCTGCGGCGTCGACAATACGTACACCGCGCGGAACCCCTCGGCCTTGAGCTTGCGCACCGACCGGCGCAGCTCGTCACGCTGGCGGCGCACCACCGACGCGTCGAACCGCGACCGTTCGGTGCACACTCGGGCCGGCAGGTCGAGCACGATCGCCACCGGCAACACGTCGTGTTCGCGGGCCAGCGCGACCAGGCTGGCCCGGGCGGCGGGCTGGGTGTTCGTCGCGTCCACCACGGTCAGCCGGCCCCGGCGCAGCCGAAGCCCGGCCAGGTGGTGCAGCCCGTCGAACGCGTCCGCGGTGGCGCCCTGGTCATCTCGGTCGTCGGCGACCAGACCGCGGAACACATCGGAGGACAGCACCTCGGTCGGGGCGAAGTGCCGGGCGGCGAACGTCGACTTGCCCGACCCGCTCGCTCCGACCAGCAGCACGAGTGACAACTCCGGAATGCGCAGCGGCGTGGTCATGCGGCCGCTCCGCCGTCCGGGAGGGTGCCGGCCGCTCCGTCGTCCGGGCCGGAGCCGGCGTTCGGGGTGAACACCGCGTCCCGGGTGAACACCGCGAGCTGGGTTGGCGAGCCCAGCTCGTCGTCGAGGTCGCCGATGCCGTCGTACCGCACCCGGTAGCCGTGCTGGCGGGCCACGTCAGAACACCACGTCGCGAACTGCGCGCGGGTCCACTCGAAGCGGTGGTCGGGGTGGCGCATCGCGCCGGCCGCCAACCCGGGGTAGCGGGCGTTGTACTCCGCGTTCGGGGTGGTCACCAGCACCGTGGCGGGCGCGGCCACTCCGAACACGGATCGGACCAGGGCCGGCAGCCGTTCGGGGTCGACGTGCTCGACCACCTCCATCAGTACGGCCGCGTCGTAGCCGGTCAGCCGGGTGTCGGTGTAGGTGAGCGCGCCGTGCAGCAGCGTGACGCGGTCCCGGACGGCCGGCGCGGCGTCGTCCAGGCGCAGCCGCCGCTCGGCCCGGGTGAGCGCATCGGCCGAGGTGTCCAGCCCGACGATCTCGGTGAGCTCGCTGTTCGTCAGCAGCGAGGCGAGCAGCGCGCCGTCCCCGCAGCCCAGGTCGAGAACCCGGCGGGCTCCCGCGTTGCGCAGCTCACGGAGGACGGCGGTCTGGCGCAGCTCGCGCAGCGGGGTCTGCCGGGGCTCGTCGTCGGGCTCGATGCCGAGCGTGGCCAGGGTCGGGGTGGTGAGGTGACGGCGGTAACGCAGGTAGCGGCGGCTGATCAGCTCCCGCTCGGGATGGTCGGGCAGCCAACGCTCGCCGGCACGTAGCAGCTTGTCCGCCTCGTCCGGGCCGACCCGGTGGTGCTTGGCGTCGTCGAGCACCGGCAGCAGCAGGTAGACGTGGCTCAGCGCGTCGGCCAGCCGCTGCACACCGGTCAGCCGCAGGCCGACGTGCGTCCTCCCGACGGTTGTCCCGACCACCGGCGGGCCGACGGTTGTCCCGACCACCGGCGGGCCGACGTGCGTCCCCCCGCTCGGCCGCGGCCCCGGCTGCGTGTCCCCGAGCGGCGTGCGCTGCACCGTCCACCCCAGCGGGCCGAACAGCCGCTCGGCCAACCCGTCGGCATCCCGCACCGCCGGCAGACCGAGCTCCAACGCGATCGGGGTACCCGCCAGCTCCGGGCGGTCCCGGCAACGCCCGTGCAGCGCCGAGCCCAGGGCCCGCCCGATGGCCACCGAGAGCAGCGAGGACGCCGCGTACGGGCGGTCGTTGACGTACTGCCCCAAGCTCACGCCGTCGGAGCCACCCCCGCGGCGACCCCGGACCAGCCGCACCGGGTCGACGTCCACCACCAGCGCCGCGGTGCATCGCTCGGGCCCCACCAGCGGGAAGCACACGCTCGCCATCCCGAAGCTCAGCTCGGTGCGGTGCACCCGGTCGGGGTGTTTGCCGAGCAGGTAGCCCAGCTCGTCCGCCGGTTGGTGGGTGGTGGTGATCGTCAACAGCACCAGCCCAGTCTGTCAGCACCCGCCCGTCGACTCGACCGGGTCAGGTATTCAATTGTCTAGCAAGCATCTGTCTAGCAAGCATCGTAGAAAGCTGGATAGACCGGTAGCTGTGCAGGCGCCGGGTCAGCGGTGATTGCACAACTCAAGCGGTGCACGGTCCGCTGTCGTGCAGGGCACATAGCCTGTTCCAGCCAGCCGGGCCCGCGCGGTGTCGTTGCGTTGCACATAGTGCAGAAAGCTCTTGAGCAGCGTGCCGTCGCCGGGAGCCCGGCGTGCGTACAGATACTCCACGGTCCAGAACGGGTACCCGGATTCGATCACCGTGTTGGTGTCGAATGCCTTGTTGTCGATCGTCAGCGCGGTCACCGCGTTGCCCTTGCGCGCCTGCGCGATCGACGCCGCATCGCTGTAACCGATCGTCCCCGGCGTCTGGCTGATCACCCGGACGACCTCGTCGTTGGTGTTTCGCTCGCACCGGATGACCGGCGTCCGAGGGTCACGGTCGTTGGACAGGCAGTTGTTCGACGTCAGCCCGGGTTCGGCCGTACGGAGTACCTTCTGCTCGAACAGCTCCCGGGAGCCGGACTCCCCGCCGCGCGCCACGATCCGGATGGGCAGCGGGGCGCCGCCGCGCAGCTGGCTCCAGTCACGGTAGGTGCCGTCGTAGATGCCCTGCAGCTGGGCGGTGGACAGCCCGTCCAACCCGGCCGAGGAGTTCACCGCTACGTGATAGACCACGATCGCGAGTTGCTCGGCGCGCAGGTCGGCCCCCGCGCCGGCCTGCTTGCCATCGGCGAGCGCGACGAGCCCATCGGCGGCGGCCGGGTCGAGGTCGCTGACCCGCCGCACCCCGTCGACACTGCCGGTGGCCGTGGTGGTGATCGTCGCCCCTGGGCAGCTGCGCTGATACTCCCCGGCCAGCGTGCGCATCATGGGCATGAACACGCTTGAACCCACGACGGCCAACTCACCCGTCTCGCACCCGACCTCCGAGCCGGCTGGGGCCGACGGGAACACGACCCCGATCAGCAGAAAGGCGGTGAGCGCGGCGGCGATCCCGCCGGTCAGCCGGGGAAGGGTGATCAGTCGTTCGTCCTTCTCGTCCCGCAGCCCGCCCTCGCCCAGCTTGCCGCCGTGCTTGATCTCCTTGGTGATCGCCCCGCCGGCGCCCTCCGGCTCGACCAGCACCATGACAAGCTTGAACCGCTGCCGCCGTTCCAGCTCCAGGGTCCTGAACCGGACCCCCTGCCAGTTCGGCGCTGCCGCCTCGCTCCAGAGCCGGGTCGGCAGCCAGTCGCGCACCGCTCGCAGGCTGCCGCTGGTGGGAGCTGGTTTCTTCGGCTGCGGTGTCGTGGAGAAGAACTCCAACCCGTCCCGGATCCGCCGCCGAGCGGTGTCGTTGGCCACCTCGGAGATGCGGGCGTTCCAGACCAGCCGTCTGCCGAAGGTGAACGACAGCGGCCGGTCGAAGTCCTCGGAGGTGATGTCGTGGCTACCGCTGTTGCGAATCCGGATGACCACAACGCTCATCCGGTCCAACAGCTTGGCGAACCGCACAAGCTCCTCAGACCTGACGTGGGTGTGGTCGTCCTCGGAGTGCAGGATCTCCGGCCCGATGCCGATCGTCGAGTTGTAGAGCACCCGGAACGTCAGCCGCCGGCGCCTGATCACCAGTCGGTCGACGTACGGCGTGGCGATCAGGGTGCAGATGGCCACGACGATGTTGCCGGCGCCGAGGAACACCACCGCCGACTGCACCGCCCTGAGCATCGAGTGCAGAACGTCGAGCACGGTCCCTTCGCTCCCCAAGTCGGCCTCTGGCCCGTTATATCCCGGAGGGCGGACAAGATTCGGCCGAACCGTGAGTCGTTCACCCGGTGGCCACCAGGCCGAAACCATCCATGTCTGATACATCGGCGCGTCCGCCGTCGGCCGACCTAGCGATGCGAGTTGGCCGTGGCGCCGAGTGCCTGGGCCGCTACCGTGGTGAGGAGTCCGACAAACATAAGGCCTTCACCGATCCCGTTGCGCACGAGACACAGCCTGACAGCCTGGCGGGAAGTTGTCCCGGTCTCGGGTTCCTCCGGTAGTCGGTCGTGTCAACCGGAGCCACCATGGCTAGCGTTGCCACCGTGGAGCTCTACGACGCTATGCGCAGCACGCCCGCCACCAGGGCGTTCACCGACGAACCGGTCGACGACTTGGTACTGCACCGGATGCTCGACAACGCCCGGTTCGCCCCGAACGGCGGCAACCGGCAGGGCTGGTCGGTGATCGTCCTCAACGACCCGGCCATCCGCCTCAGGATTCGTGGGCTGCACCAACTGGGTTGGCGGGAGTACACCGCGCACGTCCGCGAAGGGCTGGTGCCGTTCGCCGCCATCGACAAGGGCTACTGGCGCGGGCCGGCGGTGGACCTCGAGGCGGCCCGTGACACCCCGGCCGACCAGGACTTCGGCGACCACCTGGAGCAGGTCCCTTTGCTGCTGCTCATCGTGGCCGAGCTGGCTCTGCTCGCGACCGTGGACAACGGGCTCGACCGGCAGTCCATCGTCGGCGGCGGCTCGATCTACCCGTTCTGCCACAACCTGCTGCTCGCCGCCCGCAACGAGGGCCTCGGCGGCGTACTCACCACCTCGATCGTGCGCCAGGAGCTGGTGGTGCGGGAGCTGCTCGGCATCCCGGTGGGGTTCGCGGTGGCCGGACTGATGGCCCTGGGTCGCCCGGTCAAGGTGATCACCAAGCTGCGCCGAGCCGCCGTCGAGGAGTTCACAGTCGTGGACCGCTTCGACGGCCAGCCGTTCACCGTCTGACAGCACCGGACAACGCCGCAGCATGCGCTACCTGCTTCCCTGCGCCTTCCCCTTTCCGGCCGGGTCGGGTGGGACGAGCGCGTGGGTGGTCCGGCCCGGTTGTGGTCGGGGCGCTCGGCGCCCGACGACTTCGTCGCCGGCCCTCGAATGTCCCTGGTCCGGTAGCCGAGGTGCCCTACCTCCGGTAGGGATGCGATGCTCGGCCTCCGGCCGGGATTCGATGGCCGGCGGCGCGGCAGCGTCGTCGGGCGTCGAGCGCCGGGCACAGCTCGGCGAAGGTGACCAATCGCGGTGCTGGCCAGCGGTCGGAAGCATCTCGAAAGTATTCTTGGTTCTTCCCGGCATCCGGCCGCCAGAATTGTCGGTGGTCGAATGTATGTTCGAGTACGTGAGGGTGCTGGCGGATCTTCCACCTGGTGTGGAGCTGGCTGCTGCCCTGTCCGCGATCGATCTGGCCACCGTGCCCAATCACCTGATGATCGAGGTGCTGCGGGCGCACGCCCGCCAGTGCGCCCATCACCAAGGGCTGCTGCTGGCCGCACTGGCCGAGGTGGGGTGCACGGTCGCGTTGGAGGATCTCGCCGACGGGGTGCACACGGCCCGCTCGGAGGGGTTGTTGGCGTCGGCGTCCGGGGAGATCGCGGCCGCGTTGACGGTGACCCAGCGTCGCGCGGACAACGAGCTGGCTTTGGCGCAGACGGTGGTGCGGGGGCTGCCTCGGGTGTTCGCCGCGCTCCTTGCCGGCGAGATCGATCGAGGCAAGGCGTGGGTGTTCGCGGATCATCTCGACCAGGGGACGTGCGGGCTCTCAGGTGCTCAGATCGACGCGGTGTGCGCACAACTTGTGCCGTTGGCGCGCGCGTGGACGACGGGGCAGTTGGCGGCCCGGTTGTGGCGGGCGGTGTTGGCGATCGACCCGGATCATGCTCGGCGCCGCTATGACAAGGCTGTTCGTGAACGCGGCGTAGTCGGTTACCTGGCTCCGGACGGGACGGTCACGATCACCGGGTCCGGGTTGACGGTGGGTGAGGCGGCCGCGGCGTGTGAACGGTTGGAGCGGTTGGCCCGGGCGGTGAAGCGTGGCGGGCATTCCGGGTTGTTGGCGCAGATCCAGGCGGATCTGTACGTCGGGATGCTGGACGGACGCTGGCAGCACGCTAGCGAGCAGCACATCATCGCGGATTTGCTCGGCGGGTCAGCGGGAGCTGATGGTCCGGCCGCGCCGCCACCCTCGCCCGACGCGCGAGCATCGGCCACCCCGCTGCCCGACCTGGCGCCGCCCACCGCGC